>NZ_JBNHIN010000097.1:0-13996 GCF_050054615.1 Streptomyces sp. YGL11-2 | reverse complement strand
CCGGCACGACGTCACCCAGTTGATGCCGCTGTTGGATGCCATTCCCCACATTCGGGGACTGCGCGGCCGCCCACTGCACTGGCCTCGACGGCTGTTCGCCGACCGCGGCTACGACTTCGACAAGTACCGGCGCCTGATCCGCAAGCGCGGCATCGCACCGAAGATCGCCCGCCGCGGCACCCCGCACGGCTCCGGCCTGGGCAAGACCCGTTGGGTCGTAGAGCGCACCTTCGCCTGGCTCCATCAGTTCAAACGCCTCCGCATCCGCTACGAGATACGCGCCGACCTCCACCAAGGACTCCTTGAACTCGCCTGCAGCATCATCTGCTTGAGACGCCTGCGCGCCTCATTCTGAAATGATCAGTTAAGCCATGACCATTGACTCATCCCCCATGCCGAGCCCCACGACGATCATTCACACGATCGAACGATTACGAACCGAGAAAGTTCGGACTTAAGGTCCGCTGACACAGCCCGGGCTCAATTCACAGCCCCCGCCGAGATTGCTGCAATTTTCAGCAATCCCTTGTATTTGGATGATCTTGGTGCTTGACTGCACCGCCGAGAACGTTGCGAATGCGATCGGGGGATAGGTATGGTTGTCACTGAGCCAGGGGCTGTAGTGCAGGAAGGCGTCGACACGACTCTTGATGTGGTCGTCCTCGTAGCGAGCGAGGTCGTGAGCGCGGGAATTGAGGCTCTGCTGGGCAGACTCTCGGCAGTCGGTGCGGTGCGCGTTCTCCCACCCGTGGCCGACGGTCTGCCGGAGCGGATCGAGTCCGCTGATGTGCTGATCGTCGCAGCGGAGCAGTGGAGCCTGCTGGACGGTTGCAGGGATATCTCCGGCCTGCCCTCGACCCTGATATTGGGTGACGACCTGTATGAACGGTGGAACGGGGACCTCTCGTCCCTGCCGGTGGACGGTTTCCTCTCCCTCAAGGAGTTGTCGGTTCAGACCCTCGACAACGCTCTGAAGGGGGTGACCGTGGGAGAGATGCCGATTCCGGCGTCGCTCGCCAAGCGCCTGTTGACCGGGGGCAGGAGCCGCGGAATGGCAACGAGTCATGGCCTGATCCCCTTAACTTCTCGCGAGAACCAGGCGTTCCGACTGCTCGCAGACGGCATGAGCAATAAGCAGATCGCGCGATATCTCGACATATCCGTGCATGGAGCGAAACGACTCGTCGGCTCCATCCTTCTCAAACTGGGCGCCTCGAACAGAACTTCGGCAGTGATCACCGGAATCAAGTCCGGTCTTCTGTGAGCGCCGCGGCGTCCCATGTGTAGCAGACCGTGCGGAATGGTGCGGGCCCGATCAGTGCGACTGCGCTGCGGCAGTCGGGCCGAACCGGAACGTCGTCGACCCGCCAATGGCCCACCATCGGTCCCGACGTGGCGCTGACGTGACGCGCGCCACGGCCGACCGGCAGTGAAAATCCCTGGCTGAGACGTGCCCCGGCAGCCTTGACGCAGGCTTCCTTCCGCGTCCACAGCGCGAGAAAGGAAGTCCAGCGGCGCGCCGACACGGCTGATGCCACGTACCGGCTCTCCTCCGGACGGAAATGGCGGGCGGCGAATTCCTGTGGATCCAGGCCCGGCCGGGGGTGCTCGATGTCGACGCCGACGTCCCGGTGACGGGAAATGGCGAGCAGCGCGTCGCTCCCGCAGTGACTGAGGCTGAACCTCACCGCGTCACCGGCCACCCGAGGCTTGCCCCAGCGACCCGTCTCGAACGGGACCCGCTCCGGCGGCAGGGAGAGATACCAGCCCAGGATCCTTCGTTTCGTTCCGTGGGCAACGGCGAACCAATCGCGATGCACGGCTGCTGCCAGGCTGCTGCGGCGGGCTTCCTCCTCGGGGCTCAGCCAGTCGACGAACCCGTCGGCCGCCACGTCCAGCGAGACCCGCCAGATATGCACCTCGTGATCCATCGGAGTATCCGCCCAACTCACGTCCTGCGGCGACTGGTTCATGTTCCGACGGACCGTGCACCCGGACCCGCGACGTTGCTGAGCGGCCGACCACCGCCTTGCATCGCGTCGTTGAAGACAGAGAGATGCTGCATGTTCGACGCTGCCGGATCACGCTGCACCATGGCAGCCACCGTTTCGATCACTTCTGCGTTGATGTCCCGGTGTTCTGTGGTCCTGTCCGTCATCGTACCCGTTCCTTGAAACGACCGCTGTGGCCGGAAAACCGATGCCTTGGCAGCGCCGCTTTGCAGGCGATGCCGAGGTCTGAGGATCTCCGTAGTCGTCAGCGGCTGACTAGCCTCGGTGATCGCGCTGTCGGTGCGCTGGACAGGCATGCTCCAAAGGACAGGTCTACATCCGTGCCAACACACTCCAGAATGTGTTGGGCCCGCCGGCCGAACCTCCCGACGGCTCGCGGACCGAACACCAGGATGGGTAAGGCTGCGTAACGATGCATGTGGTGACCTTCGCTTTCGAGTGCGGCGCCTTCGACCCGCAACTGATGCGGAGTGGCACCGCTGCCTTGGTGTGGAATTCCGCGACGAAACTCGTAGAACGTGGACACACCGTCTCGATCGTCACGCCAGCCCACGGTCACGGTCGGTACCTGCACGAACGATACGGCGCCAGGACCACCGACTTCTCAGACGAGTTCGATATGCCTTTCGTCCTGGACCCCGCGCGCTGGCCCGGACTTCCCTCCCGGGTCGAAGTGCCGCTTCGCACCAGCGCACTGCAGATGAAGCAGCAGGGAGTGAACCTCTATTTCCTCTCCAACTCCTACCTCGACGCGTTTCCAGAGTCGTTCGTCCCGGAGGCTAGGGCAGAGGGGCGCGACCTCTCGTTCTTCAAGGAACTCGTGTTCCAGGTCGCGGGAATCAGGTTCATTCGGCAGGTCCTGGGGGACGCCGCCCTCGTCCAGGCGTACGAGCCCCATCAGCACTACCTGCTGCCGGCCGCACTCCGCTGCGCACCGGGCACTCCGGTCGTCAGCACGGTGGCCACAAACCTACCGGTCGACGCACAGGTCCACCGGCCACAGGTAGAGAAGTTGCTGGCCCTTCTGGGTACGGAAGCCGACCTCGGTGTGCACACGGATCCGCCCGGGGATTCCGGAGCACTGGACGAGGTCCTGCGCCGGTACCTGCCGGAGCGGGCCGTACGGCACGACGGCGTCAATTATCACTCCCTGATCTTCGAATGCGCCACGGCTGTCGATTTCCTGACCCAGGGACAAAGCGACTACTTCACCACGTTCGCGGACACCCCGTTCGAGGAGCGCTTCAGGCGGCTGACGGTTTCCCAGGTGATCAAGCGCAACGCGGACAAGGTGTTCGTCGGCGGCTGTGGCGTCTCCGACAGCTGGTTGCAGCGTGGCACGGCGAAAGGCCACCGTCAGGACTTCCTAGCCGGCCTTGGACTCGATCCGGCGCTGCCGACCTTTTACCACAGCGCGCGCTACGCCCCCCAGCACAAAGGCCAGTGGGAGCTGTTCCAGGCGGTCGGCCGAGTACTGGACGAGGGCCTGGATGTCAACTTCCTGATCAGGTGCGCCCTGCCCGGCACGATGACAGAGAAGCAACTACCGCCATACCTACTCGAACTGATAAAGCGTCACGAGAACCGGTTGCACGCGGACTGGAAGATGGTCGACGAGGCCACGCTCTTCGACTACGCATCTGCAGCCGACTTCTGCATCTTTCCGTCGAAGTTCGAGATGGACACCTTCCTGATCGCCCAGGGCGAGGCCATGGCGTGCGGGGCGGTGCCAATCGCTACCGAGCAATCCGGCACTCGCCATTACGGGCACGCCTTCGACTGGCGTGAGCAGGCCCAAGCTACTGGCCTCGCCGTGGCCCGCTCGTTCCGGCCGAACGACGACCTGCTGCGGGACCACCTGGCAGAGCGGATCCGGGAGGCCGCCTGGCTCTTCCGGCACGACACGGGCACCTACACGCGGTTGTCTGACCGTGCCCGCCGGACCGCGCGACAGCTCACCTGGGACGCGAGCGCCCGGCTTCGGGAAGACCGGTTCCGACGCATGCTGGACGGCAGCGTCGTCCCTTCCGACACCGAAACCCTGATCCGTCGGGGCTGGTACGACGCACTCGGCGACGAGACATGGGTGGCGCACCGCGAGCTGATCGCCCTGAATGCTGCCGCGCAGGGCAGACCGCAGGAGTGCGTGCGCGCCTGCACCGGCCACCCAGACCTCGCAGAGACCGCCTTTCGCACCGCCTACCGCGCCGCGCGTTTCCAGGTATGCGAAGCGCTGCTCAACATGTCAGGGAACACGCAGGAAACGCACCCGGTCAGGCGCAGGCTGCGCGTGCAGGAGCGCGGCGACCGTGCGGAGGTCATGTACCACTTTCCGCATGCCGAGCGGATCGAGCTGTTCAGCCCCGAAGCCAGCAGCCCGGAGGACGGCTTCGGACAGCTCCTACGCAGGTCGGGCGACGAGTTCCGGGGCAGCCTTCCGTGGCCGCTCGGCGACGGCCCGCTGGTCCTGCTGATCACGTTGGAGCGCGGACGCTTCGTCTGGGACAACGTCCGCCCGCTTCCTGAACCCTGAGCCCCCGCTTCATGCGCCGTCCGGCAGGAGCAAGCCGGTCGCTGCTTCGCTGCTGCACAGGACCGATAGGAGAAGACCCCCGTGAAAGACCCCGACCGGCCGGAGCCCGTGCCGGACGCGCTTGTCGAACTCGCTCACGCCAACGGCGTGGACACCTGGTTCCGCGCCGCAGACGGTACGGACAAGCACGTGTCCCGAACCACTCTCACCCGGGTGCTGGCCGCCCTAGGCATCGACGCCTCGACCCCCGAAGCCATCCGGCACTCACTCGCACAGCACCAGCAGGAACAGATGTCACGCCTGCTGCCGCCTTGCGTGATCGTCCGCCCCGGACGTCCGGAGCGGCTGGACGTGGGGCGGGACGCCCAGGTCATCGTGGACCTGGAGGACGGCGGCAGCCGCGAAGTGCCGGTCTCTGAGCCGGGGGAGCCGGATTCCCGGGCGCTACCGCCCGATCTCCCCCTCGGTTATCACACCCTCCGGGCCTCCTCGGCCGACGGCTGGGTGAGCACCCCACTGATCGTCGTCCCGGACCGGATCCCCACACCCGAGCGGCGCGGATGGGGTTTCGCCGCTCAGTTGTACTCGGTCGTCTCCGGCAGCTCATGGGGGATGGGCGACCTCGGTGATCTGCAGACGCTCGTCCACTGGTCGGGCGATGTGCTGGGAGCGGACTTCGTCATGGTCAATCCGCTGCACTCGCTGCTCCCGGCCGTGCACTCGGACCACTCTCCCTACTGGCCGTCCAGCAGGTTCTTCGTGGACCCGGTGCACCTGAGGATCAACACCGTGCCCGAGTACACCGACCTGGCGGGCGTCGACCACGCAACCGCACAGGCACTGGCTGAGCGCGCCGAGCGGTTGCGCGAACGCGTCCTGTCTGGCGAGGAATTGATTGACCGTGATGCCGTGTGGGAGCTCAAGGAAGCAGCCCTGCAACTCCTCCACCAAGTGGCGCCGACCGCCGGCCGCCTCCGGTCCTACCGGCAGTACGTCGACCGAGAGGGCCAGAGACTGACGGACTTCGCGACGGCGCGGGCACTGGCCGAGGTGCACGGAGCCGACTGGCGCACCTGGCCAGGTCCCCTGCGCCACCCCGGATCGTCCGNGTCCTACCGGCAGTACGTCGACCGAGAGGGCCAGAGACTGACGGACTTCGCGACGGCGCGGGCACTGGCCGAGGTGCACGGAGCCGACTGGCGCACCTGGCCAGGTCCCCTGCGCCACCCCGGATCGTCCGCCATCCGGGCCGAGCGGGAGCGGCTGGCCAGCCGCGTGGAATTCCACCGTTGGCTCGCCTGGCTGGTGGACGGTCAGCTGGCGGACGCCTGCGCGACGGCGGACGCCGCCGGGATGTCTGTGGGGATCGTGCACGACCTTGCGGTGGGGGTGCACCCGGGAGGTGCGGAAGCCTGGGCCCTGCAGGACTGCCTCGCGACGGGGGTCTCCGCGGGCGCTCCGCCGGACGCGTTCAGCGCCCAGGGCCAGAACTGGCAGCTGCCGCCTTGGAGGCCGGACGCACTGGCCCGGACCGGCTACGCGGCCTACGCCGAGCTGCTTCGCCGGGTCTTCCGGCACGCGGGCGCGATACGCATCGACCATGTCATGGGGCTCTTCCGGCTGTGGTGGATCCCGGAGGGCTCAGGCATCACGGAAGGAACTTACGTCCGGTATGACCGGGATGCGATGCTGGGTGTCCTGGCTCTTGAGGCCCTCCGGGCGGGTGTGTACGTGATCGGAGAGGACCTTGGAACAGTCGAGTCTGGTGTGCGTGACGAACTGGCCGCACGCGGGGTGCTGGGAACGTCGGTTCTCTGGCTGACCCGGGAGACCACGGACTCCAGCGAGGAGGATCCGCACGGCGGGATCGTGCCCGCACAGCACTGGCGGCGCCAGTGCCTAGCCACCCTCACCACGCACGACCTGCCCAGCTCGGCCTCCTGGCTCAGCGGGGACCACGTGGAGCTGCGCCACCGGCACGGTCTGCTGTCGGGGTCCCTGGCCGACGAACAGCGAGCTGCCGAGCTCCATCGCCGGACGTGGCTCGACGAGGTCGCCCGGGCAGGCTGCGCCACTGAGCACCCAGACAACGGCCTGCCCGCCCGTGTGGTCTCCCTGCACCGCTACCTGGCGCGCACCCCCTGCGCACTGCTCGCCGCCTGGCTTCCTGACATCGTCGGGGACCTCCGGTCGCCGAACCTCCCGGGGACATCGGGCTCGTACCCCAACTGGCAATGGCCGGTCTCGGACGCAGCCGGCCGGCCTGTCGCACTCGACCGGCTGGTTACGGAGCCCCTAGCCCGTGAGCTAGCCGACGCCCTCGCCCACACAGCTGTGAACAGTGGCGTGCGGTGAAGGCCCTCGTACTGGCAGGTGGCACGGGAAGCCGACTGCGGCCCCTCACGCATACCATAGCCAAGCAGCTGATACCGCTCGCGAACAAGGCGGTCGTCCTGTACGGCATCGAGGCGATTGTCGCTGCCGGGATCAGCGACATCGGTGTGGTGGTCGGCGGCACTGCCCGTGAGCTGAGGGACGTCATCGGCGACGGATCGCGGTTCGGCGCCCGGATCACCTACTTGGTCCAGGAAGAGCCACGGGGCCTTGCAGATGTCGTGCGGGTGGCGCGCGATTGGCTCGGTGACGACGACTTCCTGATGTACCTCGGGGACAACTACCTTTCGAGCTGGATCGCGGACCTCCTAGCCCAGTATCGTGCCGAGCGGCACGCCCGGCGCAGCACGGGGTCCCCATCCGACCCCGTCGATACGTGGATCCTGCTGGCCAAGGTCGCCGACCCCACGCAGTTCGGCATCGCCGAGCTCACGCCGGACGGAACGGTCGTGCGCCTGGAGGAGAAGCCAGCGGAACCGAGCAGCGACCTAGGCCGTTTCTGATGGCTCTTGCTGGGGTGGTGGATCAGTGCTCCGGCTGGGCAGTTGCGTCTTATGGTGCGGCGACATGAGCTGACGGACGCGCAGTGGCAGAAGATTGAGGCTTTACTGCCTGCCAATGGCAGGCCCGGCGGGCAGTGGGCCGATCACCGCAGGGTGATCAACGGGGTGCTGTTTCGGGCCCGTACCGGTGTTCCCTGGCCGGACCTGCCCGAACGGTACGGCCCCTGGCAGACCGTTTACGAGCGGCACCGTCGCTGGTCAGCGGACGGTACCTGGCAGCGGATCCTGACCGAGTTACAGATCGAGGCTGACGCCGCCGATCCCGACGGGGCCCTGGCGAAGGCCGTCGAGAAGGAACGCGTGCGGCGCCGGCGGGAATGGGCGGTGAACATCGATTCCACGTCCTGCCGGGCGCACCAGCACGCGGCTGGTGCCCGCCGCCGGCCGCCGCGGGACTTTCCGCAAAAGGGGGCGGTTCGCGTGTGGAAGCCGATGGGCGTGAGGCGTTGGGACGCTCACGAGGCGGGCTGACCAGCAAAGTCCATCTGCTGGCCGACGACCGGGCCCGCCCGCTGACTTGGCGGACCTCTCCAGGCCAGCGGGGCGACAGCCCTATGTTCATCCCTGTGCTGGAGGGGCTGCGGATCCGGCGGCGCGGACCTGGCCGACCCCGCAGCCGACCGGATCGCGTCCGCGGTGACAAGGCGTACTCCAGCTACGACAACCGCGCTTATCTGCGACGGCGAGGGATCAAGGCGACCATCGCCCAGCCCGATGACCAGCGGGCCAAGCGCCAGCGGAAGGGCCGGGCCGGCGGACGCCCTCCGTCCTTCGACAAGACCCAGTACCGCCGCCGCAGTGCCGTCGAACGGTGCGTCAGCAAGTGGAAGCAGTACCGCGCAGTGGCCAGCAGGTACGACAAACGTGACTACATCTTCAACGGCACCCTCGCCGTCGCAGCGATCGTCATCTGGCTCCGCGACACCGTCCAAGAGCCATCAGAAACGCCCTAGCGGTGGTGGGCGTCTACCTGTTCACTCCCGCTGTGCAGGAAGCCGTAGCGGCCATCGAGCCGTCGGCGCGCGGCGAACTGGAGATCACCGATGCCGTGCAGCGGCTGATCAACTCCGCCAGGACGGTCCGCGGGTCGCTGGTCACCGGCCACTGGATGGACACCGGCAGCGTCGAGGACCTGCTCAAAGCCAACAACGCCGTATTGGAAGACGTCGAGAGGTCGGTGCACGGCGATGTGGACGAGGGGAGCGAGGTCATCGGGCGGGTTCGCATCGAGAAGGGCGCTTCGATCGTCCGTTCACGCATCGTGGGCCCCGCGGTCATCGGTGTGGACGCCCGCGTGCACGACTCCGTCGTCGGCCCCTTCACCTCGGTGGCCGCCGGCTGCTGGATCACGGGCAGTGCCGTGCACTCCTCCATCCTCCTGGACGGCGCACGGCTCTACGGCGCGGGCCCGGTCGAGAGCTCGCTGCTCGGGCGGCAGGTCCACGTGGCGGGTCCGGGTCCCGGGCCCCGGGCGCAGCGGCTGGTGCTGGGTGATCACAGCAGCGTCCAGCTCACCAGATGACCGTACTCGTTCCTCGGCGAACCGACCTCAGGAAGGCTTTGTGGGCACAACATGAGAATCCTCGTCACGGGAGGAGCTGGCTTCACCGGCTCGCACTTCGTCCACTCCCTGCTGACTCCGAGCGAGGACACGGACACGGCACCAGCCGTGGTGACAATGCTGGACGCCCTGACCTATGTGGGCAACCACGCCAACCTTGACCCGGTGGTGAATGATCCGCGCCTCACGTTCGTCCAGGGAGACATCCTCGACGCGGGCCTGGTCGACCGGCTCGTGGCCATCCATGACGCCGTCGTCAACTTCGCCGCCGAGTCGCACGTCGACGGTTCGATCGTCGCGGGACACGCCTTCGTCGCTACCAACCTCCTTGTGTTGCAAACCCTGTTGCAGGCGGCCGTGCGGCACGGGCTGCGCACCTTCGTGCACGTGTCGACTGACGAGGTGTACGGCACGATTCCAACCGGCTCCTGGACGGAAGAGCAGCCCCTCGCACTCAGCTCCTACGCGGTGTCAAAGGCGGGCGCCGATCTCCTGGCGCTGTCGTACCACCGGACGCACGACCTGGACGTACGGATCACCCGCTGCTCCAACAACTACGGGACCCACCAGTACCCGGAGAAGCTGATCCCCCGGTTCGTCACCCGGCTCCTGGACGGAGACAAGGCTCCCCTCTACGGGGACGGGCGCCACACAAGGGACTGGCTGCACGTCGAGGATCACTGTCGTGCCATCCGCCTTGTCCTGGACCACAGAAGACCGGGCGAGGTTTACGACGTCGGCGGCGGCGTCGAACTCTCCAACAGGGAGCTCACACGGCGGCTGCTGGAGCCGTGTGGTGCCGACTGGAGCAATGTCAGTACGTGGTCGACCGCTTGGGCCATGACGTCCGATACAGCGTCGACTGGTCCAAGATCCGGCATGAGGTGGGTTACGCCCCGCGGCGCTCTTTCATGGAGGGCCTGGCCGAGACGGTGTCGCGGTACCGCGAGAACTACGCCTGGTGGGAACGGTCCGGTCCGTCCGATCCCCGCCCATCCCTGAGTGCTCCGGAGAGGAACAGGTGAGTTACGTGCCCCCCGCTCGCCGACTCGAGTTGTTGCAACGCGGCAATGGCGGCCGTGCTGTGATCGGTGAACCCACACCCCGCCCCGGCCAGGGTGCTCGGCAACATCACCTCGACCGGCTCCGCCCGGGATGGCGAAGACCAGCCGGTCAGACGGCGGGCGATTCCCACGACTGTCTTGGGGGCGCGCAGCCCGGCAGACTGCGCGCCTCTGCGGTCGCGTGCTGGCCGGTAATTGACCGGGCGCCCCGCATCCTGCACAACACCCTGACCCCTTCCCCCTCTTCGCGGACGGACGACGATCATGAACGGCATTCCCCAGCGCATGGCCCACATGCACGGATACCTGCAGGGCATACGGCAGGCGGCCAGCGAGCTCTCCCTCACCGAACTCGCGGGCGTGGCAGAGTTGTTTGAGGAGGTGTACCTCACGGGGGGAACCGTCTTCACCTGCGGGAACGGCGGGAGCGCGGCCACGGCCTCGCACTTCGCTGTCGATCTGGCGAAGAACACCCGGCGGCCCGGTGCTGCGCCGATGCGGGTGTACTCCCTCGTCGACCACGTGCCAGCGATCACCGCCTGGGCCAACGACGTCGGATACGAGTCGGTCTTCAGCGGTCAGCTCACCGGCCTCGTGGCTGAGGGCGATGTCGTCGTCGGCATCACCACCAGCGGTAACTCTCCCAATGTGCTGGAGGCGCTCGGGACTGCCCGTGAACTCGGCGTGCGCACAGTGGGACTGCTCGGTCCGGCCGCCGACAAGGCCGTCGCCCTCAGCGACCGCTGGGTGAAGGCGCCCGCCGCGTCGATTGAGGAGCAGGAGGACGTCCACATGATGATCACGCACATGCTGACCCGTCACATGCGCGACTTCGTCAAGGCGCGCAGCATCGAGCCCGCCCTCGCCACGGGGGGACTTCGTTGACCTCCGTGCACCGCACAAGCGCGACGCTGACGGACGGACGGCGCATTCACTACTACGACGAGCACCCGGGGCGTGTGCGTGAGAGCGCACCCCACGCGCTCACGCAGGTCCCGGCCGCCGCCGCGTCGCTGCGCCGCGATCCCACGACCCAGGAATGGATCCTGATGGCTCCGCACCGACGCGCACGCCCCGCCTCCGGCCGGCACTGTCCCCTGTGCACCGATTCGCCGCGCGAGGTGGCGGAGATACCAGTAGGTGCCTACGACGTCGCGGTGTTCGACAACCGTTTCCCGGCGCTCGCTGGCCGCCCGGGCACGACAGGGCAAGCGGACGGTTCCAGTCTGCTCACCAGCGCCCCGGCACCGGGACACTGTGAGGTGATCTCGTACAGCAACGACCACGGCACCACGATGGTCCGGCTGTCGCGCTCCAGGGTCCGCACCATCGTCGATGCATGGGCGGACCGCACGCAGGAGCTCAACCGGCTCGATGGCGTGGAGCAAGTCGTGTGCTTCGAGAACAGGGGTGCGGAAGTCGGCGCAAGTCTGGAACACCCCCATGGGCAGATCTATGCCTATCCGTGGATCCCCGATCGGTTCCAGCGCATGCAGGAGACGGCGCTGCAGGAGCACCTGCGCGGTGAGGACTGCGTGTTCTGCCGGGTTCTCGATGCCGAGGAACGCGCGGGGAGCCGTGTCGTGGTGCAGTCCGCCCACTGGACGGCGTTCGTGCCGTTCGCCGCCCGCTGGCCGTTCGAGGTGCACATCTACGCACGAAGGCATGTCCCGGACCTCGCCGCCCTTCAGGAGGAGGAGCGTGACGACCTCGCCAGCCTCTACCGGTCGGTGCTCCAGCGCTTTGAGACGGTAGCCGACCGGCCGTTGCCGTAGATGGCAGTGTGGGTCCAAGCGCCAGCCCGCCGCCATCGTGAATTCGCCCATCTCCGGGCCCAGTTGTTCTCCGACCGCTGGAGCTCTGGGGCGGTCAAGCGGATGGCCGCCGGCGAGCTGGGAGCGGGAGCCTTCGTAAGCGAGACGGACCCCGAGCGCGCTGCCGAGGTGCTCAGGCTGGCACCGGTGACGGCATGAGCACCGACACCGGAATGTGGGTGAGCAGTGCTCCGCTGCGCGTCTCCCTCGCGGGCGGAGGCACCGACCTGCCCGCGTACGCCACGCGGTTCGGAGGGGTGGTTCTTGGGGCCGGCACGGACCTGCGGGTCACGGTCGTGGGCAGGCGTGCCCGCAGGCCAGGGGGGATCCGGGTGTGCCTGGACTCCTGCAGCCGTGCGGAGTCGCCCCAGGAGCTGGCCAATCCCTTCGCACGGGAGGCGATGCTGCGCCACTGGGACGGCACGCCCCTGGACCTATTCTCCACGGGGGACGTACCGGGAGCCACCGGCATGGGCAGTTCAGCCGCGTTCTGCGTCGCGCTCGTCGCCGGTCTCTCTACAGGACCACTGGACGCCTGTTCGCTCGCCCGGGCGGCTAGCGACATCGAGATCCAGGGTCTCGGGCGGCCGGTCGGCAGACAGGACCACTATCTCTCGGCCCTGGGCGGTTTCCGACTGCTGCACTTCCACCGAGACGGCAGAGTGGAGGTGGAGGACGTCACCGTGCCGACTGGGGCGGCGCGCCTGCTCGGCGAGGAGCTCCTCCTCTTTCACACCGGGATCAGCCGCGACGCCGGTGACATACTCAGCGATCAGGCTGGTGGAACGGAGAGAGGTGCCAAGGACACCACACACCGGCTGCACGAGATAAAGGAACTCACCGAGCCGCTCAAGGACGCCCTGGTGCAGGGCAGATCGGCCGAGGTGGGACGTCTTCTCGGCCGCCATTGGGAACTCAAACGCGGACTCGGAGCCCGCGTGTCCCTGCCGCATGTGGACCGCGCCTACGAGGACGCCCTCGCTGCCGGTGCCACGGGAGGCAAGCTGCTCGGAGCAGGCGGGGGCGGGTTTCTCCTACTGCACGTCCCCCTCCCCCACCACGATCACGTACGCGAAGTCCTGACGGCGCACGGGATGCAGGAGCAGCCCTTCGCCTTCGATACGCGCGGAGCCGTCCTGCACACCCTCTGACCCCCTGCTCCGGCCGACCCTTTCGCCATCCTAGGGACGCCCCCGGCCGCAGAACACTCGAGAGTTGTTGTCCCCCCTTGGCCTCAGAGGGTGTCATGTCCGTCGGCGATAGAGGCCGCGTCCGGCTTGGACGAGGGTGCCTTATCTGAGAGGATGTTTAGGGATGAATTGTGTCGATAAGTTCCTTCTACGGCCAACAGTCTTCAGCTGATTCGCACTCTAAGCGCCTCTTCGTGGCCTTCTGGGCGTCGACTACTGTGCCCGTTTGATTAGCATCTCAGCACTGAATTCCGCCTGATCTAACAATGGCACAGAAGGTTCCCACCAGTGCGGAGTATCCAGGCATTTCGGGCCGTGCACCTTAGTGGTGAATACGGCAAAGCGACTCAAAATACCCATCGCGAATCAACATCAAACGCCCACTCAGATCCCAGTCTCCAGGTGTCCACGACCAAGAGGAAGCTTCACCCGCCTGATGCGCGAGCACGGCATCCAGGGCGCCCACCGCCGCAGGCGGCGGTCGCTGACCCGGCCGGACAAGAAGACGAAGCCGGCCCCCGATCTGATCGGCCGCGACTTCCACGCCAAGATCCCCGGCACGAAGCTGGTCGGCGACATCACCGCCCTGCCCACCGGCGAGGGCTTCCTCTATCTCGCCTGCTGGTTGGACCTGGCCACCCGCGAGGCCGTCGGCTACTCGATGGCCGACCACCACCGCGCCGACCTCGTCGTCGACGCGCTGAAGATGGCCGCCGGACGCAGCCGTCTCCAGCCCGGCTGCGTAGTGCATTCGGACCGCGGCAGCGAATACACCAGCAGCCAATTCCGAGATGAAATAGGCGAGTTGGGCCTCCGGCAGAGCTGCGGACGCACCGGATCCTGCTTCGACTGTGAGGATGATCGG
>NZ_JBNHIN010000096.1:0-14349 GCF_050054615.1 Streptomyces sp. YGL11-2 | reverse complement strand
GGTCAAACTCGGCATCCTCACCGAAGCCGACACCGGCTGCTTTGCCCGGCAGCAGTAGCCGGCACCGCAGCCAGCACCCTTGCCCCAAGCCTCACTCCGAAACGGACATCAACTCGCGAACCGCCCACTTAGACGTGCATCGCGTGATGTAGATCACCCCCCGTCGGCCTCATTGAGCGGTGTTGAGGACGGCAGGGAGTGGATCGCCCCAGGGGCCCAGCCTTCCAGATCACATCGACGGAGGAGTGCGATGTCCTGGGAACGGGCGAAGCTCTGGGCGGGGCCGGAGTAGAAGCCGTTGGCGGCGACGGCCTGCAAGGCATCGCGGGTGACTGTCGAACCCACCCGCCATCGACGGTCCAGGACTGACCCACCGGCGATACAGCGGCGGATTTCGTGGCACCTGTGGCGAACGCGACAGTATTCGCCTATGGCTTGTTTCCGTCCCAACCCGCCGAGGCCCCGTAGACGGTAGAACAGCCCGGCCAGGATGCTCATCCCTCGACACGGATGCAGCATCAGATAGAGCTATATATCTGCATGTCGAGGGATGGAGGGGGAAATTCCATGTCAAACGTGAAGCTGGTGCCGGAGGAAGAGGAGCGTCTGCAGCGGCTGCGGGCCATGCTGAGGGGCACCGAGGCGGCAAGCGAGAACAAGTATCTGCGGGGCCTGCAGCAGGGCAGCAAGGGAGGCGTGCTGATCGGGGCGATGCTGCATGCTGCCGATCGGTACCGACAGGGCCTGGCTCTGACTGATCTGGAACAGCCTCTGCTGCGGGTGATGCAGGGCATCCTGACCGACCAGGAGATCCGTGCGAGTGGTCAGGAGTACCGGTCAGCCGTAGAGGACCTGGGGAGCCTGGACGTCATTGCGGCTGAGGTCACTGCCCGCCCGCCCTCTTCGGGGTTCTCAGCGGCGGACTTCCGGGCGCTCCTGCCAGGGATCGGGCAGGAGGCTCTGGGCATGGCCAACGTGTCCGTCGCGAGCCCTGAGGCTCTGGCGGCGGGGCAGCGGATGGATAGCCCGTCATTCCAGGACGGGCTGCATGAGTTCGGCTTCGCCGCGACAGTCTTCCGGATGCCTCCTTCCACGGAGCCCTCCGAGGAGGTGCCCTCCTTCCAGGCCAGCCTGCAGTTCGAAAAGTTCTTCGTCCGGCGCGCGGTGGGCGATCAAGGAGGCGGGAAGGACGAGATCTACTGGACAGTGGCGGCAACATCGGACAAATATGCAGCGCCGGTGTACACCTCCGAAGAATTCGGTGCTGTCAAGGTGTGGCAGACCCGCTTCTTCGATTCCGGGAACAAGGTCGTTTTTAACGGGCCGGTCGGCAGGTATCTCGTGCTGGGGATCACCGCGTGGGAAGCCGACCAGAGCCACAGTGAATGGTACGACGCCCTGTACAGGACGTTGTCAGAATGGCTGGAGGAAGCGAAGTACGAGCTGGAATTTGCCTTCCTGGCTATCCCTGACTGGGCTGGCCTGGCATTCGAGTTCGCGAAGCTCATGGTCTGGCTCATGGAGTATCTTCGCAATCACGACGACAATTCGTGCACTCGGACGATCATCCTGGACCGCCATGCGCTGGTCACTCTCCATGAGCGACTGACAGATGTGTGGGAGTTCGACGGAGATGGCCATCACGCGCTGCACGTGAAGTACACGGGCCAGCGGCCTCCGGCACCCTCAGGAGCCCTGGAATACGTCCGTCTCGACGCCGGCAAGCTCGCATGGAACGCGTCGGTGTCACTCGGCTGGGAGAGTATGACACCCCCGGCGCTGGTCTCCTACGGAAATGCACTGCACGCGGTGTACGTACGGCCCGACGACCGTGCACTGATGTGGAGCACAATGGCCGGGGGTGCGTGGACGAAACCCGCCCAGATCAATGGCTTCACAAGCAACTACCAAGCGGCTCTCGCCATGTATATGCCTCGTACGGGGAGGTCGTACCTGTTCCTTGCGTTCGTCGCTCAGGACGGCAAAATCTGCGTGAGCGTGTGGGACAACATGGGGGCCTGGAGCAACGGCGTAATGATTCCTTACGCCCACACTGCCAGGGGTGTGGGCGCGGCCGTCACCTCCGAACTCTGGGTCACCCCCGAGCTGCACGTTGTGCACCGGTCGGGAAGCGGCACGCTCATGCTCGACTACTCCACGGACGGCACGGACTGGGGTGATGACGGAAGTTCGCCCCAGCCTTTTGCCACCACGACTGGGGTCTCCATGGCCGCCGTTGGCCGCACCAAGTGGTACTGCGTCCGCGGTACGGATGGCCGGAACCACGTCTACTTCCGAGGGGTGAACTCCCAGGGGGAGGCTGTGCTACCCAGGGCCTGGGACACACTCGACGCGCTTTCGCTCGTGAAGCACAACGATGAGATGTGTGTCGTAGCACGCAACAGCGAGGGGAAGTTGCAGGCCCTGCACGGCACGGAAAGCGCCTGGACGCCCTTTCCCGCTGCCGACGTTGGCGCCATGGAAGGGGAAGTCGGTGCGGCCTCACACAACGGGTCTCTCTATGTGATGTACCGGCGCCCGAGCTGAGTGCCCTGGCGGAGCCGATCTGACGATGCGGCATCGAAGAAGAATCGGTCGGATCTCGCGCGCTGGTCAGGACACCAGCAGCGCTTGTTTCTATGGCCCGGCGTCCCCGTTACTCGGCGGGGGGGCGCCGGGCCCTAGCCTCGTACTTCGTAAGTCACCCGATCGTGAAGGTCAAGCGGTCGTAGCTGATCGCTCGCCGATCGGAACCGTAGCGGCAGTGGCTGCCTTGGTCCGGCCCGGTCGAGATCGGGCGTTGGGAGGCCGCTGCGGCGAACCTTTTCGGCGACCGGCGAAGTACGGGGGCACTTCCCACCGCGGCCCGTCTGGCTCGCGAGTGTTCGAGACTGGGAAAGGCAGTGAGGTAGGCGGATTCCACGGGATCGAGTCCCGGGGTCCTCCAAAGCGGCCGCACGCCGTTGCCTTCGCACCAGTGCCGGTGCCGGCGCTCGACTTCCTCCCAGCCTTCCGGCAGCCCACTGGGAAGGGCGAGCACGAGACTCGCTGCTCGCCCGAGTCTGTCCAGCATGTGCAGGCGCAGATGCCGGCCGGGGGCCTCGATGCCACTCACTCGCAGGCCGGGGATTCCGCGCAGATCGTCGCCGCTGCCGGGTGCGGGGGCTGTGGGCAGCAGACGACTCAGACAGTGCTCGGGGAAGGAGTGCCGCTCCTGGCCGATGTAGGCATCGAGGTGCAGGGTGAGGGAGGTGCTGGAGCTAGTCAGTGAGGCGATGCCGAAGGGGTGAGCGCACAGATCCGGGGACGTGCCGAGTTGCTCGAGGAGGCGGCTCTCCAGCAGCGCCTGCCTCGGCGAGGCCGCGGGGGCGGGGTGGCTGGTTGGTAGGCCGGCGCGGCGCGATTGCCCGCTGCACTCGGCCCAGTAGCGGAGTTTGCGGGACTCCCACGTGGAGTGGCGGCTCATGGCAGTGCCTTCCCGACGTGCCTTGGCCCGATCTCGGCACGTCAATGAACACTGACGAGCTGCTGTGTGTGATCTCGGTGATGCAGGCCGGTGCACAATGCCACGCTCCTTGCGTTCCTGTACGCCGGATCGGGCGGCGGTCGGAACGTGGCCCGCCTCGGGTCATGCCCGGCCATCATTCAGCACAACCGCGGCCCAGGACGGGCGACATCGGCACGACTCCACCCGGACGGCCGCGGTGGCGTGATCGTCCCGCTCCTGGGCGGAGCTTCAGCCATCGGCCCGAGGATGCCTGCGGCGCCGTCTCCCTTGCTGGTTGTCTGAAGGCGACCGCGCCCCGGGACGCGCCGGTCGCGACGGGCGGTTTGGACGACGGCTGTGCGCGACTGCTGCTCCCGGCCGTTGACTTCTGGAGGTAGCCCATGACCGGGTCGTCAGCGTCTTCGTCCCACTGTCCGCGTCGGCATCTGCGCAGCATCCCCGCCGTGCTCGGCACAGCAGGCGTCATCACCACCCTGCTCTCCGTTCCCGCGGCGACCGCGGCCCCGTCCGCCGGGGCGGACTATCCGTGTGAGCCGTACCTGAAGGCATGGGCGGGCAAGACCGTCGTGTCACGGTGGAAGTTCCACATCGACAGTGCGGGCCGGCCTGACCGGGCGATAGCTGACTCACTGTCGGCGGGCACCTCTCCTCGCAGCCAGTGCGAGACGACCGTGGGCGGCTGGGGAGGTGGCGGCTACGACGGCGGGCACCTGATAGCCAGCACCCTCAAAGGCGTCAGCAAGCGCATCAACCTCGTCCCGATGAAGGCCTCGATCAACCGCGGGATCTACAAGAAGACCGAGAACGCGGCGAAAAAGTGCCTCACCACCTTGGGTAAGAAGGACAAGCTCTCGTACAACATCACCGTCGGCTACGGCGACCCCAAGTCGGTCGTCCCGCGTGACATGACGGTCGCGATGAGGTGAAGAAGGGGACGAGCAAGAAGGACATCAAGCTGACCATCCCCAACCAGGACATCACGCCGCAGAAGGAAACCGCCCTGAAGAAGCATCTCAACGCGGGACTCAAAGCCGCCGGCTGCCCGACAGCCTGACGCGAGCACCCTCACTGCGCGTTGGCCAGTGACGAACGCACAGGCCAGGGAGGTACTGCTTCCGGCTGGTCGGCCGGAAGCAGACCGGGTGCCGGGCAGGGCCGTCAAACCCCGTCCGGCACCCGAGCGTACGAGTCGGCCCCGGCTGCTGCGCCATGGGGGAAAGGGCAGCATCCGGGGCCGGTGCCGTAGGCGAACGGTATCGAAGAACCCCGCGGCTGAGGAGCGGATTCGCCGCAGCTTCACCGGCCTCCTGGCCCTCAGATCGATTGCACCGGCTGGCCTACGCCTCCGGTGCCGATCCAGGACTCCTTGGCGGGAGGGTGAGGGTGACTTCACCAGCGGAGGTCTTGAGGGTCCGCTCTTGTCCCCGCGGCCGATAGCCCTGTCGATCTTCTTGATCTCCGACCAAGTGAAGCCGAGGCGACGGTACTTGTTCCGCTGCTTCGGCCGCATGTGCTTGATGTCTTCCTTGGAAGCCGTGGTCATCCCCGGATGCCAGAACCGGGCTGAGCCACCTGTCATCTTGGGCACGGGCCTCTCCTTTTGGGCACGGGCCTCTCCTTGCGGTTTGCGTAGCGCGCATCCCCCTTGCTGGCGGGTGGCCGCGCCGGGCACACCCCATCGTGCCAGCGCGCGCCTGCACCCTACAGAGGAACGGTCTCGAAAACCGTTGCGGACGGCTTGCCCGGCCCGCCCTCCACCCGTAGGCGCCTGCGGTCTTCGGGGGGCTGGCCGGAAAGGCCCTCTAGTAGTGGGGGGGCTGGTTCCCACATAACTAGGGCATGTCGACGACAAGCGAGCAGACCACCGACCGGCGTCCCCTGCACGAGCGCGTCGCTGCGGATCTACGCCACGAGATCTTTTCCGGAGTCATTCTCCCGGGCACCGCACTCTCCGCCGCTGAACTCCAGCGCCGGTACGCCACGTCGAGCGAGACTCTGGACGGAGCGCTGGAGCTGCTGCGAGAGGAACGTCTGGTCACCAGGCGCGCCGAGGCTCCAGACAGCGTCATCCTCAAACACCGGCAGCGGACCATGCGCCCCTCACAGAGCGTGGCTCCGTCCGATCCAGGGCAGCCCTACCGCTGGATAACCGAAGCAAGCAAAACTGGGGCACGTGTCAACATCACGCTGCTGGAGGTCAAGGTCGTGCCCACGGCTCCGACCCATGTGACTCGGGCGCTCAGACTGGCCACGGGGAGCCCTGTCCTGCTGCGGTCCCAGCTCCTGACGTTCGACGACGAGCCCGCCGAACTGGCCAACGCCTACCTTCCTCTGGAGATCGTCCGTGGCACCGCGATGATGGAACATCGCAAGATCCGCGGAGGCATCTCGACGCTCATGGCCAAGCTGGGCTATCCGCCCCGCCGGTGCGTAGACTCCGTGTCAGCCCGGATCCCCACCCAGGAGCAGCACGCCCTCCTGAGACTTCCAGGCAACATGCCGGTCTTGCATACTCTCCGAGTGGTCTACAGCGACCACGACCGCCCCGTCGAAGCCTATGACACGGTCGAAGCTGGTCACCTCAACGAGGTGCAGTACGAGGTCTCACAGACGCTGTAGAAGCACACGGCCCCTCCGGAGTGTTGGGTGGGCTGTGGAGGTTGTCGGGGCAGGCGGCGCTGATCGCCGCGAGGTGGTCGACGAGCAGCGGCGCGCCCTGGCCGGTCGGCGCCGGGAGCAGGGTGTGCAGTGGGCTCGTGACCGTCGCATCGGATCGGAGCACGAACCGGGGAGTCCGAGCCCGCGGCGAGGCATTTGCAGGAGCCAGGCTTTGAGGGTGACGTTGGCCTGCTGCGGTGACCGGCGCGAGGGCGGTCGTGGCTGCCTGGTTCAGCCGGTCCTGAAGCGTGTAGTCAAGCTACGGGTGCCAGTTGTGGTCAGGGCTGCCGCCAGGAGGGCGATGATGGCCGCCTGCACGGTGGAGGCGGCGTTGAGAGAGCCGGGGGCGTGGGCTTGGAGCACGAGCGCGAGGGTGAGAGTCCGCTCTACGAGTATGGCGAGACCGAGCGTGGCCAGTGCGAGGGGCAGTGCGGGGTCTGCAACGTGCTTCGGTGACCGGCTCCGGGCGACCAGCCATATGGCGGCCGCGGCGATGAATGCCGAACCGCCGGCCCATCCCGTGACCGCAACCTCAGGCCACACCACCATCGACGCACCCATCAGGACGCAGGTGCCCATGAGGGCCAGCCCGGGCGAGGCCAGCGGGAGCCGGGCGGGCGGGGCGTCGCGGTGGAAGCCACAGCACAGTGTGAGGACGGTGAGCCAGGAGAACACCGCAGTCGCGAGCGAGTGGGCGAGCGCCACGGTGTCCCATCCGCCGCCCGCGTTTTGCACGGCTGCCACTAGGTCAGGAAACGCCGCGAGGAAGGCGAAGACGAAGGCGGTGCGCCTGCGGTCGCGCAGCAGCGCCAGGTAGACCACCGTCCAGGCCAGCGGAAGCAGCCACAACGCCGCCTCGTACAGCCCCGGTGCGGCGCCGTGGCCGGTAAAGCCACTCACGAACAGCTCCTGGTCCGGCGCGGGGGCGCCATTGAACCAGGTGAGGAAGACGGCCCGTTCGGTCAGTGCGGAGGCTGCATGCAGCAACATGCTCAGCAGCGCGAAGAGGCGCACCACCGCGCCGAGCACGGCGTAGCGAGCCGGGGCGCCGGCGGCGCCCATCCGGGTGCGGATGGCGAGGGCGGCGATGCTGGCCACCTCGCCCCAGGCGGGGCGTATCTCGTCCTGAGCCTGCTCGTCGATCCCGTGCAGGAAGGTCTCCACCATCTCCTCCTCCCGCTCGGAGCGGTAGTAGGAGGGCAGCAGCCGCAGGGCGGTGCGGTAGCGCTGTTCGAGCACAGTCGTCATGCGGTGCCTCCGGCGATGCCCGGGCGACGCACCGAGCGGCTCGCGGGAGCCGGCCTCGCGGCAGTGGGGCGGTGTGCGGCCATCCGCTGCGTCGCTGCGTGTGCCCCGGCCGCCATCCGCTCCGCCTCGGCGGACAGGGCTGCCCCACCGGCATCGGTGAGGCGGTAGTACCTGCGCAGTCGGCCCTGTTGCGCCTCCTCGCGGTCCAGCTCGATGAGCCCGTCGGCCGCCAGTCGGTCCAGCACGCCGTACAACGTGCCAATTCGGAGCTGCACATGTCCTTCGGACAGCTCGTCGACCACCTGCACGATCCCGTAACCATGCCGCGGTTCGTCGACCAGCGCGGTGAGGATGAAGAACGCAGCTTGCGTCATACCTCTGGAAGTCATGCCCGCACTATATCCTGTCTTCCGATATATAGGGGAGGGAGGGGTATCGTCGCCGAGCCGGTCATGAGTCTGCAGGCGGGCCGTGGGAACACGACGTCCGGCGCGACCGCAGGGCTCGGCCATCGACGGCTGTGCCCGGCGAGCCGGACATCGGAACACTCTTCTGCATCATGGGTGTTGTCATGGCGATGGCTCCGGGAGTCGTTTTGCGGCGCCTGTTGTGATCAGTGTCAGTGCGACCTGGCTTACGACGTGGCTTGGGCGCACACCCGGTCGGCCACCGTTCCAGACGGGACGGCGGTCTCGGACCTGGCCAAGGGCTTGGTGGAACCGCGGCTGCTCGACCGGCTCGGCGCGCTCGGCGCCGCCGTTCAACGGCAGCACGAAATGGACCTTGATCGGTCCGAGGATCTCTGACGCCCTCGTCAGCACAGGGTGTGCCGCCCCGCTGCGGGATCGAGGTGGACACGGCCGTCGGATCCACGATCGACGAAGCGGACATCTTCGCCCGGCAGATCACGCAGATGCGGCCACCACCTAGGCGCGTACACCGGCGCCTTCCGGGAGGCGACGTAGTCTGCCTCTCCGGTCGGCTAGTCCACTTGCAAGGACCGGGCACCCAGAACGCCTTCGGGGTCGAGCTGACGCCCTGGTCTGCCGCCGAGTTCTTCCTCGCCAACCTGAACCGTTGAACCCACAGGCCAGCGTCCGCTGGCCCGCCCACACGTCCGCATTGATGCTGATGAAGCAGAATTTCTACGCCGGGATCCGGCGGGCAAGGTTCCCCGCCAGGTGCCGGGCCGCGTACGCTCCTTCGCCGTTGCTGGCACTGAGTAGTTGCAGCAGCTCGACCGCCGCGCGTGCCTCGTGCAGCGTCAGCAGGCAGCAGGAGCGCGAGGGGATCCTGGTGTTGGTTGCCACGCAGGATGAGTACGTCCAGGGGCAGTTGTGCCATTCACGGTGACCATGGACTGGGTGGTGTGGTGGTCATGGTGCCGGGCTGCACCGTGACCATCGCCCTGCGCATCGCGTACGAGGACATGCCGAACGAGTTCTGGCGCCTGAATCCTGCGCAGGTCAGAGCCTCATCTCAGGTTCAGTGGCTCGGGCGCCGCCGGGCGACGAGGGCAGCAATGTCGTCGTCGAGGTTGCCGCCGCTGTAGGCGATCAGGTCGCGGTTGAGGTGGTCGAGGAGCTGGTGGGGTGTCTCGCTGCTCCATGAGCGGATCCGTTCGGCGAGGGGGTAGAAGGCGCCGGAGCGGTCGCGGGTCTCAGTGATCCCGTCGGTGTACAGCAGGAGCTGGTCTCCGGGGAGGAAGGGGGCGAGGTCGACGTGGTAACCGTCGCTCACCAGCATGCCCAGGTTGAGCGGCGGCGAGGGAGCGGCGGGCTGCAGTTCCCGGACCTCGCCGTGGTGCAGCAGCAGCGGGGGCGGGTGGCCGCAGGTGACGGTCCGGACGACTGGTTCGTCGTCCGGGATCTCGGCGAGGAGCGCGGTGATGAAACGTTCAGCGATCTCCGAGCCCGGGACCCCCGGGTAATGGGAGGCGTGGCGGCTGATGCTCGTCTCCAGGCGCCGTGCGAGGTGGGGCAGGTCGGGCGCGTCGTGGGCGGTCTCGCGGAAGGCGCTGAGCAGCGTCGCGGCCGTCTGCACCGCGAGCAGGCCCTTGCCGCGTACGTCGCCGATGAGCAGTCGTACGCCGTGGGGGGTGTGTATCGCCTCGTACAGGTCACCGCCGATCCGGGCTTCAGCCGCAGCGGCCAGGTAAAGGCTCTCGAGCGTGACGTGCCCGAGGTGTCGCGGTACCGGGTGCAGCACCGCCAGCTGGGCGGTCTCGGCCACTGAGCGGACCTGGACCAGCTGATGGGCGCGTCGGTCCAGCAGGCGGTTGAGGAAGACGGCGAATGCCGCGATCGCCGCGAGGGTGGCCAGCTCGGAGTAGGCGGTCGCATCCCGCAGATCGTTGAAGTCCACCATGAGGCCGACAAAGATGGCGCACGCGCCCACTCCGGTGAGCACGGTCCCCCACAGGGGCAGCAGCGCGGCGGCAGCAACCGTGGCCGTGGCGAGGAAGGCCTCCGGCCTAACATTGCGGGGTGTGAAGAGGCCGAAGAGGAGGCCGATGAGCAGCAGCAGAGCAGGCAGCACGGGCAGCAACCTGCCCCGCGCACCGGTGCTGTGCGGGACTCCGCGTTCCTCAGGAGACCTCGCCACCGTGCCGCTCCCTCGCACAGGTCGAGCGGCAGCCCAGGCCCGGAAGCCAGGCCACCGATTTGCGTATTTCTATCGTCGTTCGCCCGTGGCCCACGAACAACCCGGTGGGCGATGGTGACGCGCAGGCGTCACCAGGTCACGGTGCCGCTCGGCGACAAGATCGACGGAGAAGGTATGCAGAAGGTCACCGGGGCTCATCTTCAGTGAGCTCCGGTTCCATGCCGCTCATGATGGCCGCGCCCAACCGAACGGCAATCGAGATCACTACAGGGCGCCACGACCCCGTGACTTGCGAAAAGTGGCTGAGGCCCGGTCAGGCCGCCGGCGGCTGTCTGGTGGGCGCGGCCCGGTCGGCGGGGCAGGTCACCGGCGGCACCAGTGCGTGAGGGGCCTGAACCGACCGGTTCAGGCCCCTTCAGCCCCATCCGCGGGGGACGGATGTGAAGGACGCATCACGCCAACGAACCACCGGTGACGACGGTTACGGAGTCCAGGTCACACGAGCGGTGCGCAGGTCGCACCACCTGCGCTGAGCCCGGACGGGCGTCACCACAGCTACCGCATGTGCGCCTCAGAAGCTGCGTTACATCCTTTTTCCGCAGGTCAGGTACCTTTCCGCTTCGGGTAGGGCGGCTCGACGCGAGGTCTGGGCGGGACTGATTGTCGGTCGTACGGTGTCGGCATGGGTAGAGACGGGGTGCCCCGGCTGCGGCTGGTCGTAGTTGTGGAGAACGACACCGGGCCGCGGTTGTGCCGGGGGTGCGGGGGCCGCTGATGCCGCGGGCGAAGGTGGCGGCGGTGTTCTGCTCGACCGTGTGCCGGTCTCGACACTGGCGCCGGATGCGGCGGGCGAAGGTGAGGACCGATGCGGTGAAGGCCGACCGGACATCCGTCTGCCCAGAGTGCGGGGCATCCTGGACGGTCGGCGTCGAACATCCTGCCTCGGCAACGTACTGCTCTCCCCGTTGCCGCAAACGGGCCTGGCACAAGCGGCGCACTGAGCGGCGCCAGGTGTGAGAACGCGCATCCGGCGGACATAGGGCTGCTCCACGCGCCGGGGCCGCACTCCCTTTCCGGCGGCTGGAGGCTATCGGATGGTGCGCAATGACGGGCTTCCAGGGCGAGTTGGAGGCAGGCCAGAGTGCCGCACCCGGGCGCCTGGGCTGCTCGTCCCCTGTCTGGCAACTCTGGCAGGCGCGTTCGATCGGAGTGTGCTCAGGATGGGGCGACGGAGGAATCGGTCTGCCGGTGCCGGAACCCCGGCCGCCTGTGAGAGCCAAGGAGAGACGTATGTCCCATACGGTCATGAAAGAGGTTCTTGACCGGGCGCTATTGGATGAGCAGTTCCGGACCGCCGTCGAGTCGGACCCTGAGCGGGCTCTGAGGGACTACGACCTGACCGACGAGGAGCGCGCGGTCCTACTGTCGCGGGACCTCTCCAGGGTGGAAGCGCTCTTCCCCGGTTTCCTGTCCGTCACCATCAGGTTCGCTCTGATCAACCACGACATCGTGGCCTTGGGGCCGTCTGACCATGCGCGTCGAGCGGAGATCGAGCGCCTGGGCCGCAAGATCACCGATTCGCCTGAGAACCGCTTCGAACGAATCAAAGAAATGCTGGTCCTTTTCCGATGATGGCACGCAGGGAAACGAACATGACTTTGCACGCCGACCGTCGAGAGCCGGACATTTACATCGTCGGCCTGGGCATCAAAGGGATTGAACACGTCACACGGGAGACAGAGTCCGTCTGCCGACGATCGCAGGAGATTCTGGCCGTTCCCACCCTGCCAGCGGGCATGACCCACCTACGGGACCTGTGCCACCGTGTCACCGACCTTCATCCGGTCAGCTACAGGGAGGACGAGAACCGGCTCAACGCATACGACACCATGAGTGCCATGGTGCTCGCTGCTGCCCTCGATCACCCTCCGGTGACGTTTGCGACCTACGGCCACCCGCTGGTCTACGTCTACCCGACACGCCAAATCCTCGACGCCGCGCCGTACCTGGGGCTGGACGTCAAGGTTCTTCCCGCCGTCTCTGCGCTGGACACGATGACCATCGACCTGGACTTCGATCCAGCCATCGATGGTCTGCAGATGTACGAGGCCACGGACCTCCTGGTCCGGCAGCGCCCACTGCAAGCCGATGTCCCCTGCCTACTCTGGCAGGTGGGAGCAGTGGAGTCGGTCCTCTATTCCAGCGCGCTCAACAGTCCGGAGCGGTTCTTCCGGATCAAGGACTACCTGCTCCGGTTCTATCCGCCGGAGCACGAGGTCGCCGCGGTCTACAGCAGTCCGCACCCGCTCTTCGACGCCTCAGTCGTACGTTTCACGCTGGCCGACATGGAACGGCATCACGACCAACTGCACCAGGGGCTCACGCTCTATATCCCGCCCCTCAGCAGGCGCCCCGTGGCCGACGCCGACCTCATCGCGAAAGTTGAGTCGGTTGAACACCTGAGATCCATCACGCACGACACTGCCGCGCCGGGGCCTCGGTCGGAGAAATAGCCAGGCGAGCCGTCCGAGGTGGACCATGGTCGACCGGCGGGCCGCTTCGGCGACGAGCAGCGATGCGCCTAGGAAGGTGCGACGTACCCACGGGAGTTTGTACCGCACGCGCGGTGGTTCCCCTCCTGGCCTGTCACGCGACCTGTCCGGTCGCGGCCAGTACCAGTTCGCGGACGGTGATCCGCTGCGGTTGCTCGTAGACCCAACGGACCGCCTCCGCGATCTCATCGGCCGTCGGCTCACTGGTCCGCTTGTGCCATCTCGACGATGCGGCGAAGTTCGGCGATGTGCCCGGCCAGTGCCTGTCGGCCCGAGGGGGTGAGCGCGAGCCAGGTGCGCGGATGAGAGCCACGGACCTTCGTGACGGAGACGTAGCTCGCCGTCTGCAGGACCTTGACGTGCTTGCTCAGCACCGAGTCGCTCACCACGAGCGCATCGCGGACCACGGAGAACTCCATGGCGTCTACGGCGGCGAGGGTAGTGCAGACACGCAACCGGTTCGGCGCGTGAACAACCTCGTCGAAGGCCGGGGCAATCATCGTCCTGCCCGGTTGTCGTGCCTCGCGACCGCGTCGATGCGATACCCCACGACGATGGTGAGCACCCCCACCACCAGCCCTGCGTCGGCGATGGCCCAGTGCACCCCCGCGCCCACTCCAGGTACATCCCGGTGACGACGGCGAACAGGGAGGCCAGCGCGTAGATGCCGAAGAGCCTGGTGGCGCCGGGAGTGGCCGTATAGCGGTCAAAGGAGACGCCCGTCGCCCGCCGGACCGTCAGACCGAGGAGGACCACCACGCCGACGAGCAGCGGAACGGCCCACGAGGCCATGCGCAGGCTCATCGAGAGGAAGAGCAGCGCGAGCGTGCCCCCCATCCCTACGTGGTACCACCAGGGGCTGGCGACGTGTACCGCTGCCTGGGCCCGGGACGCGGCGACGGAGTCGAGGGCCTGCTGTGCGGAACCGGCGTCCAGGCCACGGGAGTTACGTGAAGCGTTTTCCAAGATGGAAAGCGCTATAAGGCACTTTCCATCACGGCAAGTGGCAGTGTGGGCGCGGGTCGTCCGGGAGCACGAGAGCGACAGCCGCAAGTGGGTGGCCAACAACTTGCGGGACTTCCTGGGGCGTTCGCTTCGCGCTGGTGGAGACGACGGGTATCGGCTGTAGACCACACTCGGTCAGTCGACTCTGAGGCTCCGACATCACCAGGTAACAGACCTCACCACGCGGGGCAGGCGGACGTGGAGGTCGCCAACGCCCGCGCCCTCGGCCTGGCCCACTACGCCGCCCGCGGCGTCCTGGAGCACGTCCTGGCCCGGCACGGCATCACGTTCCAGCAGCAGGTCGCCCTGCGCGCCACCGTCATCGCCGACGCCCCGCAGACGCCGAACGATCTCGTCACCCAGATCCGCGGCTCCCTCAAGGCCGATCCGGCCGACATCCTCGCCGCGCTCGACGAGCTGCTGGCCAAGCAGCTGATCGCCGCGGACGGCGCGCACCTTCGACCCGCGGCTGCAGGGCATGAGTTGATCGCTGCCGCCAGCGCGGAGACCGCCCCCCATCACCGCCCGCATCTGGGGCGGGATACCCGCCAAGGACCTGGCCGCCGCCGGCCGCGTCCTCGCCCTGGTCACCGAGCGCGCCGACGCGGAGCTTGCGGCGCTGACCACCTGAGCGCCCGACCACCTGAGCGCCCGACCGCCTGGTCGAGCCGATCGGGGACCGGCCGGGACACCGGCGGGGGCGGGTGAGGTAGCTGAGGAGGAGCGCGGACGGCTCGCTTCCCGTCCATCCTCGCGGGGCCGGTGCCTTGACAC
>NZ_JBNHIN010000095.1:0-14621 GCF_050054615.1 Streptomyces sp. YGL11-2 | reverse complement strand
GCCAAGGGGCCGCTCTCACCAGCTCTCCCCAGAGGTCAACCCAACGCCGATCCAGACTTCTTCAGGGGCAAGTAGCTATTCAACTCGGCGAAGACGTCGGGGTGTTGAGTTCCCCCCGTTCCCCTCTCGGACGCGGCGATCTACACCAACTTGCCGCAAGTGAACAAACACCGACGTCGAGTTGGCGGACTACGCCGCTGAGGGAGGGAGAGCCACCTCCCTGAGCTAGGGCCTGTATCGAGTCGTGATCAATCTGCGGATTCGCCTTCGTGGCGACGCGTGGTCCGGTGGATCGTTTGGCATGGCACGGGTAAATGACTTATGGAGTATAGGAGTTCGTGGCAAGGCATTCGTGACAGGGTCGCGTGCGGCTCGATTCTCCGAACCCGACTGACACAGGCTCGTCAGTGCGACAGGATGTCCGTTTGCCGTACTGGCGAGTGAAAGGCAGTCCGCATGCCGCACCCTGCACCGGGACCGATTCCCGAGTCGACCGGCCTGCTCACCGCGGGACTGGTGGTGGGCATGGCCGCCCCCGTGGCGCCGGCCATCTCACCGGACGGTCGCCTGGTCGCCTACGGCGTGGTCGCGAACAGCGGAAGGGACGGACGTCCGCACAGCTCAATCTGGGTCGCCGCCGCCGATGGCAGCGCAGCCCCGCGCAGGCTGACCGACGGCACGGCCCGCGACGCCGCCCCGAAGTGGGCGCCGGACTCGGCTTTTCTGTTCTTCACTTCCGACCGCGAGGAGCGGGACACCGCTCAACTCCGGCGGATCCTGCTGGATGGCAGCGAGGACATCGCCGAGGCGGAGTCCCTGACCAGGTGGCGCGGGGGCATCCGCAACCACTACCCGCTCGCCGACGGCCGCAACGTCGCGCTGCTCGCCGAGGACGAGCCCACCGCGGAGGACGAACGCCGGGAGGCCGAGGGTGACGACGCGAAGGTCTGGGGCCGGCACCTCCCGGTCACCCGGCTGCGCCTGGTTGACTTGGCGACCGGCGTGGTCCGCACCGTGGACGGCCTCGGGGACCGCCATGTCGTGGAGGTGACCCAGCGTCCGGCCGGCGGCCCGCTGGCCGTGCTGAGCTGGGCCACCCCCGAGCTCGACCCGGGCGTCACGACGGCAGGACTCCATCTGGTCGCCCCGGAGACGGGAGCCGTCCAGGACCTGGGCCCAGTCGGAGTCGAGGCCCAGTCCCCGGCCTGGTGGAATCACGACGGCGAATGGCATCTGGCCCACCTGGCGGTAACCCCTGGGCACTTGGTAGGCGCGCTCGCCGTGATCGACACGGTCCCGCCGGCGACCGGCCCGACCGTCGAACAGCGCAATCTCACGGTCGGCATGTCCGCCTGCCCCACCGAGCTGGTGCAGGTCGCCGACGGGCCGCCGCTGGCGCTGTTCGCCGACGGGCTGGATACCGCGCTGTACCGGCTCGATCCGCAGTCGCTACGCTTTCACCGATTGTCCTGCGCGCCTGGCACGCTCGCCGGGCTCACTGCGAGTCACTCCGGAGAGACCCTCGCTGTGCTGATGAGCACCGCGCGCGAGCCCAAGAACGTCCACGCGGGACCCACGGGCGGGCCACTGCTCCGGCTCAGCGACACCAGTCCCGAACTGCGCAGGATCCGCTGGGGTGTCCAGGAACGGCTCAGCTACCAGGCGTCCGACGGACTCCAGCTGGACGGCCTGCTGATCCGGCCGGCCGGCCGGGCTCGGGACGAGGGTCCATTCCCGCTCGTCACCATGGTCCACGGCGGCCCTTACTTCCGCCATGCCGACGAGTTCACGCTCAATGCGGTCGACTGCGGCCAGTGGCTGGCGACCGCCGGATACGCGGTCTTCCTGCCCAATCCCCGGGGCGGGTCGGGCCACGGCCATGAATTCGCCGCCGTGGTGGCGGGCGCGGTGGGCGGCGACGAGTGGACCGACATCCTCGCCGGGATCGACCTGCTGGTCGCCCAGGGAGTCGCCGATCCCGAACGCCTGGGCATCTCCGGCTGGAGCCACGGCGGTTTCATGGCGGCCTGGGCCATCGGCCAAACCGAGCGGTTCAAGGCCGCCATGATGGGCGCCGGCATCAGCGACTGGGGCATGCAGGCCGGGACCGGCGAGTGGGGAATCATGGACGCGGCGCTCGGCGGCAGCACCGGCTGGAACGGGCCGGGACCGCACATCCACGACCGGAACAGCCCGATCTCCTACGTGTCCCGGATCCGCACCCCGGTCCTGATCCTGCACGGCGAGGAGGACACCAACGTCCCACTCGGCCAGGCGGTGCACTTCCATCGCGCACTGCGCCACTTCGGCGTCGAGCACGAGTTCGTCGTCTACCCCCGAGAGGGCCACGGGATTCAGGAGCGCGCCCATCAACTCGACGCCCTCCGGCGTATCCGCACCTGGTACGACCGCTGGCTGTAGCCCCGCGGTCAGGATGAACGCTGGCGGTCGGCACGTGCGGTCGGCGACGAGATGGACCTTGCTGGCCTGGCCGCCGCCTCTGGAATGTCCGAGGAGGGCGGCCTTCAGTCGGAGCTTCCGCCGACGGTGGATGCGTCGTCGCTCCTCGCGCCCGGGATACGGGCCGTACGCGCCGACCGGCAAGCAGCACTCGACGAACTCCCCCTCTGCATCCGACAGTTGCACTCGCGTCATGCGAAACGCTCTACCGGATCAAACCCCGTCTACGAGGGCGAATCCGCAGATTGATCACGAATCGATACGCGCCCCAGTAACGGGGGTCAGGCACAGCAGCACCCGCGCTGCGACGCCCCATTGACCGCGGGGACGGCGGCCCGTTTCGCCGTCTCACCCGCACTTCCACCTCGATCTGGAGCGACCCGCCTGCCTGGCACACAGCACCCCAAAGAAGCGGGAGCGTCGACGAGGGAACTCCTAAACAAGATCGAGACCCGACAGCAACTCGTCCAAGAAACGACCAAACGACTGCGTGCCATCCCGAAGCCCCTGCTCCCGGCCTTCCTGCCGTCTGTTCCGTTGTCGGCAGCATTGAGATTTCATCGGCATTTCAGCGCCTCCCGCAAGAGTTGGCTAGACAGCACCGCGACCCGCGTACGAACCGCTGGTGACATCCGGGAACCGTTGGGTTCACCCAGATCCGCTGGGGTCCGTCGGGATCTGCCGTGTGCGCAGGGCAGCACAGTCGCAGGGAAGCAATTCGCGGGGGACCCAAAGAATGCGGTGAACTCCATGAATTGGAGGCTAAGTTGAACGAGCACTCCGGCCCGTCCAGCCTGCGCCGAGACTTGGGCGCGGTGGCCCATTGGGGCAACGTCTCCACGGCAGTCAAGGACCTCGGCGGCGGCACGATCTACGCGAGCCCTGGGATGAGACAAGGTCAGCGTCGACAACCCGGTCGCGCACATCGAGAGCTACCGCGGCAAGCGGATCTTCCTGGTCGCCGGTACCAGCCCCGCCCCGACCGACCCATTCGGCTGGGGCAACGAGACCGAAGTGCTTGCCGGGCAGCGGGAGTTTCGCGGTCTCCTCGATAGCGCAGGTATCTCGTACGAGTGGTACGAGGAGCCCGGCGGCCACGAGATCCGGCCCGGGATGATGATCCGCGATTTCGACCGGCATCGTCGCCCGGATCCGTCAGGCGTAGGTGGAATCCCGGAGTTGTTCTGATGAGAACTTCCCTTATAGGGGGTGCATGGGTGTGGGCAGTGCGGATACATCTGGCGCGTCACGGCCGGGGTCGGCGGGCATCGACACCGGCCAGGAGGATCACGGTTCCGGCGAGGCCCAGGCTCGGCTCGTCCGGCTCGTCTTGGCGGGCGGGCTCTGCGGTGCGGTACTGCTGGTTGCATCGCTGGTGGTTGACCTCAGCGGCTCCAACGATCTAAAGCTTCCGCAGATGCCGAAACTGCCGAAGCTCCCCTCGATTCCGACGGCCCCCGGCTCACTACCCACGGACATGCCGACCGACTTCCCCACGGGGTTGCCGACCGGCCTGCCCACGGACCTGCCGACTGGCTTGCCCACAGGCTTCCCGACTGGTCTGCCCACGAACATGCCCACGAACTTCCCGAGTCTGCCGCCGCTGCCGACCGGTCTGACGGGAGGTGGCTCGTGAGGAGCCTCGCTTCACTTTCCCGCTCACTGCGGGACGACGCGGTGGCCCGGTCGCGGGCATTGCTGATTGCCCGGATCGTGATCGCCCTGTACTTCGTCGAGTTGATGGTGAACCTGACCCGGCCGCACCGCCAGCCCGGCGAGGGCGTGCTGTCGATCTTCTACAAGCTGCCGTCGGACCTGGCGAACCTGATGAAGAAGTCCGACTTCTCGGACTCGGTCAGTCGGCTGATGTCCGTGCCTATGGTCATCTTCTGGCTCGTCCTGGCGGGCATCGCGGCTGCCGTGGTGATCCAGGTCGTCGCCGCGATCACCAAGCCCGCCGACCGGCGGGCCGCGGCGTTGACCTGGCTGAGCCTGGGGTGCCTGCTGCTGCCGTTCGGGCTGCTCTCCGTCGTAGTTGTTTTCGAGTTCTTCCCCGCGGCGCTCGCCTGCGTGCCCAGTACGGCCTTCGTGCTGCTCCTGCTGCGCGGATCGGTACGGTTCGCCCGAGTCCCGCTGGGGGCGCTGCTGGCGGCGTTCGGCTGGGGAGCGCTGATCGTGTTCAGCCTCGGCCGGGTCTACTCCAATCTCGCCTCCGGCACGATGTTCGACTACCTTGGCCCGACCGCCAGCGGCGACCCCGCCCACCTCCTGACCGGCATGGGCCACATGCTGATGGCGATCACCGTGCACCTCAGTCTGGTGAATACGATCGCCCTGGCGGGCGGCGTCGCCCTGCTGCTGGCGCTGTTCCGCTACCGGATCACCGACGTACTCACCGGCCTGATCTTGGGCGCCTCCATGGGACTTGGATATGCCTTCGTGGACAGCCTGATGTACATCAAGATCTACGGGTCGCTCGGCGCACTGCTGGGATCGACCGGGGGTTTCGAGTACTGGATCCGACAGTCCATCGGCCTGCTCGGCGGACAGGTGACCTTCGGTGCCCTGCTGGGCGCAGGCTTCTGCCTCGCCGCCCGTGCGCGACAGCGAACGCTGCTCGCGGTGGCGGCGCTGGTGACGTCGTTCGGCGGCAGCACGGCGACCGAAGTCCTCTCCGGGTGGCTGTCCGGGAAGCTGCAGCACAGCAGCGGCGGCGCCCTGGACACTCTGGTGGTCTCCCCGCTGCTGTGGCTGCTGCCGCAACTCCCGTTCATCGCGCTGGCGGTCGTGCTCCTGGTGCGCGGACTGCGCGAGCGTGGGGTGGTGCTGCGCGCGGTGTTGGCCCAGGAGGCTGAGGCGGGTTCGGCCGTCACCGCCGGGGAGACATCCGTCCTGGGCTCGCCCGCGCTGCGGCTCTGGGCGCTGGTGGGTGCCTGGCGCCGGCACGGCCGGGGAACGGCGTTGGCGCTTTACCGCCTGCAGTCGGCGCAGTTGGACCTGGCGGGCTGTCACGCGCAGGAGGACCCGCCGGACACGGTGCATGCGGAACGGTCCGAACTGCGCGGGCACATCATGACGTTGAAGGGTGATCGGGCGGTGGCCTCATGATCGGGTTGAGGATAGTCGGACGTCTGGCGGTGGCCGCCGTCGTCCTGGTCTGCACGAGCGTGCTGTTGGCGCAGCCGGCTTCGGCCTGCCCTGTGGGCATCGGCTACAAGCCCTCGGTGAGCATCAATAGCCTCATGCAACACCGGACTTGCTCCACGGGCACGTCGCTGGCCGGGGCGGGCACCGTAGCCGTCCTCGCGCTCGGAGCCCTGGCCGCGGCGGGCTGGGCGGCTTACCGCAGGGGCGAGAGGCCCGGCCCGCATCCAGACCTGAGCAACTACCTGGACGCGACCGGCGTCGTCCGCGCGGAAGCGGGGTGCGACGATGCGTCGTAGTGCCGCCCCGCGCCCGGCCGTGGTGCTGACCGCGCTGGTCGGGGCTGGGATCGGCGCGGCCACCGGTGCCCGCAGGCGCGGCCTGCTCATCGGGGCGGGTTCTGGCGGCCGTCGGCGGGGCGACGACCGCAGAGACCCTGTCGGGCTGGCTGGCGAGCGAGCTGGGCGACGGTGTGCAGGTCGGCAGCGCGCTCGACACGGCAGCGGCGAGCGCCGGATGGGAGCCGAGACGCCGGGCCGGAGTGGACCGTCCTCCGCCCTGGCCGCTTACCCGGATGCCACGGGAGTCGTGTCTCCGGCCCGGGAGAGGGGCATGCGTCGTAGCGCGCACCCGGTCTCACGGAGCTGTCGGGCTCATGGCTCTTCTCCCAGCGCGTCCCGGGCTGATTGCCGTACCTCCGACGGCAATGAGTCGTCGGCCGCGATACGGGCGAGGGCCTTGCGGCTGCGGGGAGCGGTGTCATGCCAGCGCAGCATTCCCACGGCCTGCTCGGCGGCCACGCCGTTTCGTGCGTACTGCTCGGCGAGTTCCATCGCCCACGGGGTGATACGAGCCTGGTCGTCGACGTACATGCCGAGCCAGGTGAAGACCTCGCCCGCGATCCAGCCGCCGATCCACGCCACCCACCGCCGTACGAACCGCTCCGCCTCCTCGCCTTCCGGATCCTGCGGAGCGCCGGGGATACCGAGCAGCGCACACTCCTGCATTGCCTCGGTCATCCGCTCGCGCGTGACCCGCCTGGCGAACGGCATCAGATGAGACATGACCAAACGAACGTCGAGCCAGGCCGGCCGCTCCTCGCCCTCGTCCCCGTCCCAGGCGGGAGCGGGTACGGCTTCGAGGACGGGCCCGACAGGCACGCATGCTTCCAGAATCGCCCGTGCACGAGCGATGTTCTCCTCGCTCTCCGGCAGCTCCGACGGCCACTGAAAGCCGAAACCCCATCCATAGGGCAGCTCCTGGACCGGGGGAGGCAGCAAGGGCCTCTCGCCCTGCGCCGATTCCTGCCCTCGGACGTCGTAGCCAGGGCGACGCAAGTCGATGAGCCAGTCCCGCGCCCACGCGCGATCAGCTTCGTTCACCTCGTCGTCCCGCACCACGCGCAGGAGCGCTTTCTCGCCGTGGGGAGCGCCCAGGGCTTTCAGCAGGGTCACCGCGTCCTGAGCCGAGAGGCCGACGCGGATGCAGCGCTCGGCCGCTGCCGCAATGTCTTTCTGGCCATGCGGCTTCTGCTTCAGCCACCGCAGCACGTCATGGGACCAGTCCGAGAGCACGCAGGCGGTCCATGTCCTGGCGATCTGGTCCGACTGCTCTTCGAGCCACCAGTCCGGCACAGGCGGGACCGCCGTCTCCGCCCACCCGCGCAGTGCGTCGGTGAAGTTCTCTCGGGTAAGCAGGCCAGTTGTCGGCATGACCTGCTCGAGCCGGTGGGCGGCTTCCACGAGGAACCGGTTGAACTGCTCCCAGGATTCGTCGCTCCAGGCGCACTGTGCCGTCGGCGGCAGGTCCGACAGCGCGGTGGTCAACGCGCCGAGGGCAGCCTCCTCGTTGGCTTCCGTATGCGGCAGTTCTTCCAGTTTCGGCTTCCGCTCCCAGGTCATGTCGTTCCACGGCGGAGGCAACTCGCGCATGCCCGCGGGCAACAGGTGATGTGCGGTCAATTCCCGGCCACTCCGTTCGTCTCGCTTGGGACAACTGATCGAACTCAACCCCTTCCTCCGTCGAATTGTGGGGGGTCGAGGATGTTCTTTTCCACTCAGTTACCCGACCCTACGATTGCCTCTGATCCATGAAGGGGGAGCTCATGGCACCGATACATGCTCGGTTACGCCGCCGCGCGGTGTCCGTCGGACTGGCCCTGCTGGTGGGTGTGGCGGGGCTGTCCTGGCCCGCCGACGGCGGGGGCAGCGATCTTTCCTCGCACAGCGCCAGCACGGTCAGCATTGCCGCGGCTGACTACGACGCACCGAAGTCCGACGGCGGCCCCGAACTGGACCAAGCGGCGGCCGAGGCGAAGAAGACGATCGAGGACGCGAATGACAGGCAGAAGACCCCCAAGAGCGAGAGGTTCAACATAGAGGGGGCGGAGAAGAGAATCGACACCTTGGTGGCCAGGGCCAAGGATAACCCTGACTTGAGCAACGACGAATTCAGCAAGGCTGATCTTGCCAAGGCCCTCAAAGACTTGTCGGACATGCTCAAAACCATGGCGATCGACAGTCAGAGCCGTGGTGCACTGGGCAGCAAGGTCCTCAAGGCCACCAACCGGCATGGGCTGGCAGAGGCCATGGCGGAGGTCAGGGCGACGAAGCAGGTCGCGGACAGCGAAGCCGCAGAGGGCACCAAGGTCTACGCCGGAATCGGCGCGAAGTCGGGGCGCCAAATAGTCGATCTTGGTGATGGAACCATCGCCGACCTCACTGCCATCAACGACGCCGACATCGTCTTCAAGGGCAAGGACAGCGACATCCATGCCGTCGAGGTCAAGAACACGGGACAGGCGACCACCAAGGCTGACGTAGCCGCCCAGGCCGAAAATTTGGCCAACTGGCAGAAGGCAAGTCCCGGCCGCAAAGCGCGCTACCAAATCGAGACACAGCAGGGCTGGGACAAGGTATTCAACAAATTCAAGAAAGACAAGACAGGCCATCCGGCGGGCAGTCCCGCTGAAGCCTTTGCCGAGGGGAACCTCGATCTTCGCGTCGCTGGGCAGCGTATCTCACCGCAGCAGCTCAAGGAGATGAACGACGCTTGGAACAAGAAGACGGGCGCAGAGAAGAAGGCCGCGCTGGACTCGGGCAAGATGAAGGACCCGGCGACCGCCATGAAGTACCTGAAAAACGGGGCACAAGAAGACAATGCAGTCGAAGCGGCGGTCGAAGCGGCCAATAGAATCTTGGGAATGACGAATCCGTGCCCAGAAGGGAATGGTTCCCAAGACCTCAACATCGCGGCATTGTCTAAAACCGCACCCTGTGGCGGTGACGAGAGCGGGCTGAGCACTGCACTGTCCTCACCCACCTACGGCGGGGTCGACTTCTCCACTCTGCAACTGCGCTACCTGTCGGACACCGGCTCTGGCATGCAATACGCCTTCTCGGCGAAAGCCGCCCAGAAGGGACTGGAGCAGGATCCCGGCTCGGGCCTCAGCACGCTGGTTAAGAGCATGGCTGACCTGCGCACCTGGCTGGTGCTGAGCCCCAACAAGTTCTGGGTCAACCTCAATCCCAACGAGCCGGACCGCATCATCGACAAGGACCTGGGCCAGACTGACGCCGGCCGCGCGCTGCTGGAGGCCGACTGGCACATGAAGCAGACGCAGGGCAAGCTCCTCGACCCCAACACCTCCTTCGGCGCCGCGTACTGGCGCAGACTCGGTGGCTCTGGGGGGCAGAGCTGCTACTCCTCGCGGATGTGGATCGTCCCGGGGGACGTGGAGGTACGCCAGGACGGGTCCTCGCTCTACGTTCTGAAAGCCAACCTCAACGTGAAGGCCAAGGCCGAAAGCGTCGCCGGACTCGGGCAGACCACCTGCAACAGCGATCCGCAGCAGACGGCGCGCAACGCGCAGGTCGAGCAGGAGATGGTGGTGCCGAAGATCGAGAAGGAGGTCAACTCGGCACCCGAGTACGCCCCGCTGCGCCAGGCGTTCCTGGCCCGGGTGGTGGCCCAGTGGCTCCTGGACCGGCATGCCGCCGGCCACGCCACATCCTTCGACAGTCTGATCGGCTCCGGGAACCTCGGCCCCGCGGCGCAGCACGGCAGTTGGCGGCCACAGCAGGTGTACGAAGCGTACGTGCGCTCCATCCGCAATGGGACCTTCACCTACCGGCGGACCGAGCACGTCGGCAACACCACGCTCACCTATGTGATTCGGACCGGCGGCGTCGACTTCAGCAAGCTCACCTCGACCCAGCTAAGCGGCGCGGACATGAACCGGAAGGTGCCGGGCCTGCCACAGACGATCGCCAGGTCCACGAACCGCCCCGCCACAGCCGCCGACGGCTCGATCTGGCTGGGCGACACGGCCAAGGCACCAAGCGTGAGCAGTTGGGATCACGTCCGCAGCTTCCTCCTCAGCCGCACCGGCCTCTTCGTCCTCCTCGGGGTTGCGTTGCTGGCCCTGTTGTTCTTCGTCCGCGACGGGTCGGCGCTGAGACGCCGACGGGTACTGGAAGGCGGCGGCCCGCGAGGCGACGGGTGAAGGCCGCGAGCGTCCTGGTGGGTCTCAACGGGGTGAAGTACATGCCAGCCGGAACGACGTACCGGTTGGTCCGTCCTTGACAGCCGCGAGGGCGACCCGCCGGGTAGGTCGGACGGTATTCCGGTACTCGTGGAGGACGCCATAAGGGTGGTCGTACCGGCCGGGCTGGCCTGGACGCCGAGTGGTCCGCGACTCTCATCGATCGGTGCGTGCGGCCCGGTGCCGGACAAGTGCCGGCTTCAGACAGCCATCATGCTCAGCCCGGTGAGCACCATCGCGCACAAGGACACCGGATGGGGCCAGTGCAAGGGCAACAACAAGCTCGTCTACAACTGCGCTGACAAGATGCACAAGCGCACGTTCTACACCGAGTCCGTGATGCAGATCGAGTGGCGCGGACAGTACGCCTCCAAGATCCTTCACAGCCCGTCAGTCGAGCTCTTCTGCGGCTGACCAACGTCGGCGCCGCGCCTGCTGCCGGCAGGCCCGGCGCCACCCGGCGTCTAGGGAGAATCGATGCGCACGACTCCGATGGACTCCGGTTCCGGCCCCAGCCCTTCGAGATCATCGTCAGCGTCTTCGAAGCGTCGCACGGCCTCGGCGACCTCGTGGTCGCTGGATTCGACGCAGAATTCGTTACCCTCCGGGTCAGCCAGCACCACCACCGCCAGACCGCAACTCCGGTTCGTCCACCGCTTCTCGATAACTTTCGCGCCCAGGGCAGTGAGCCGGGCAACCTCGACTTCCAGCGCTCCGTCAACGGGGTTCAGCCACAGTCGCGTCCTGCTCCGCGGCCGCACTGGAGCGCGTTCCTCCACCAGGTAGAGCCGCATCTCCTGCTCGCCGCGCGGAGCGATGTTCACCCCGTCCATCCCAGGCCCGATGGGGGCATCCAGGACGGCGCTCCAGAATTCAGCCAGCTTGAGCGGATCTGTGCATTCCAGCTCGACCACACGCATCGTCAGGCCCATCTGCCGAATGTACGCCCAGGTTGCCAAACCGGCAGTCGCGCCGGCGAATGCAACCACCACTGCAACCATGGAGCAGTACCTCGTGCTTGATCACGAGGAAATCTCAGTTCTGCGGCCTCCCGTTGTGCAGCATTGCTGACCCACAACTGGCAGTCGGGGACCATTCGAGAGATGCCGACAAGCGACGCCCCGTGCGACGTCAAGAACTCGACGGCCTTCCGCAGCGCCACGGGGGTCCCGATCTCGGCCCGCTTCAACAACTACTCCCCGCCGCGGAGGCCCCTTCCAGNTGCGACGTCAAGAACTCGACGGCCTTCCGCAGCGCCACGGGGGTCCCGATCTCGGCCCGCTTCAACAACTACTCCCCGCCGCGGAGGCCCCTTCCAGCCTGGCGCCTGACCAAGCTCACCTCTCCCCCGTTCCGGCCAAACTCACCCGACCCCACGCCGCAGCGCCCAAAAACGGATCCCAAGGGATTCACCAAGCCCATCCGAGGACCTGCGCATCATCCAGGCGCTCATCACCGAAGCTGAGGCGCAGGGACATATCGCCCCGCTCGGACCGCCACAAGGCGCTCCCCCCTCCCCCACCGACCAAAACAAAAGATCACTGCTTAGAGGCCACGCGGATAGGGCGGGTGGGGCCAAGCGGCAGACGGGACAGGCACAGGTTCGGTGATCACAGAGTTGCGACGCTCTGTGACTGCCCGATCCCGTGGATACGGCGGTTCCCGCGGTCGCGAGCGGACTCCACGCTCGCGTCACTTAGCGAGGGATGCCAGGCCGTGCTACTCCGGGGCGCTCGGGTGGGAGTGGCGGTGACAGGCGGCGGGACGAGAAGGCCGACAGGCGGCTGCGCGAGCACATCGGCCCCGAACAACGCGCCCGACGCCTCGCGCAAGTCAACCTCGCCGCCGGAGAACTTGGCCCCGTGGAAGGAGCCGCCGCCGAAGGCAAGGCGCGTCCTGGGGGCTGTTCGATCAACGACCAATCCTGGACGTGCCGATGGCTATGGTAGTGGCCGTGCAAATGGGCGACCGGCTGTCGGCCGACACCTGAACGTCCGTACGCCGGGCATCGGTCATAGTCGGCATCGAGGACGTGTATCCCAGCCGTGGGTGGTCCAGGCTCGGCGGATCAGGCTGCGGACGGTGATGATCGCGTCGGTGAGGTCGAAGAAGGCTTCGATGACGGTGACCCGCCGTTCGAAGCAGCGTGCGAGCCGGTGGAAGGAGTTCTGCCAGGCGTGGGTGCGCTCTGGAATCCCCGCACATGTCAGAGGGCCGCCCGGCATCATCCCGCAGGGCTGTTCCCCGGTGTGCTGGTGCCGCCCGTCGATGTCGTGCTCGTGCTCGGGTCGGGCGCCGTCCCCGTGGCCGCGTCGAGGGCCACGACACGGCCATTGACGGAGGCGTACACGAATCCGTAGGCGGCCGCCATGTCGCTGCCCAGCTTCTCCAGAATCCCGGTGGACCAGCGTTGGGAGCCGTCACCGGTGTCGACGGCGTAGACGGTACCGTCCTTGTCCTCGGTACTGGCGACGAAGAGCAGGTCACCCGCCAGCGCGAGCTGCGTGGGCGACAGCTGACTGGAGTTCACCTTGCGGCCCCACTTCCTCTTCCCCGTCGACGAGTCGAGCGCGTGGACTATTCCGTTTTCCCCAACGTCACCGCCGGTGACGTAGAGCATGTCGCCCGCGGCGCGGAGGCTCTCCCCGTTGAACTTGAGCCACCACTTCCTGGTGCCCTCGGCGGCGTGGAGCGCGTGGAGGTTCGTGACATTGTCGAGGACGTACACGAGTCCGCCGGACACGACGGGTGGCTGGCTGAGGCGTGCTCCGTAGTCGAGAGGGAAGGCCCACTTCCTGGCGCCGCTGGCCGCGTCCAGCGCGTACAGGGCTTTGCCGCCGCTGACGTACACGGTGCCGTCGGCCACCGCCAGACCGCTGGAGTACTTGTCCCCCAGCGGATGGCTCCACAGCTTCCGCCCGTTGTCCGCATGCACGGCGTACACATGGCCGTCCACCGCCGTGAAGTAGACGATTCCGTCGGTCACGACCGGTCTGTGGTCGGAGTCGGCGAAGGAGCAGAACCACTTCTTCCTGCCGTCCGCGTCCAGTGCGCACAGGCCATACGTGGTGCCGATCTGGCCGGACGCGTACACCGCCCCGTCGGCGGCCACGAGGGGGTTCCTGTACCTGTACTCCCGGGAGAAGTCGGAGGGGCCTTTCCAGCGCTTGCGTCCGGTGCGCGCGTCCAGGGCGACGATGGTCTCCTCGGTGGAGACGTACAGGGCGCCGTCGGCCACGGCGAACGGAGGCGGATTACCGTCATGGCGCGGGCCCTCGACGGCGTATTCCCACGGGTTCACCTTGGGCTTCGGTGGGGTGTGGTCGCCGGTCTTCAGGGCGATCCCGATGCCGCCGGCCACCACAGCGGCCCCGCCCAGGCCGAGCCACAGGACGCTGCGCCGCCCGAGAGTCCTGGGCGCCCCGGATGCCGGGGTCCCGCCGGACCCCGGGGAGACGGGCGGTGCGAACGGGGTGCCCGTCTGGGTTGGCAGCTGGTGTGCCGCGTGCGGCCCCGGCGACGGCGCGGAATCGACCTGAGTGGGAATCGGAACGGGAACGGCCGCTCCTGTCCGTTCCACCTGCTCCAGCGCGGCCTGCGCTTGCGCGGCCGTGGCACGTTGCGCCGGATCCTTCGTCAGCAGGACCGCAAGAACCGGCCACAGGCCCCCTGCACGCAGGGCAGGGCGCGGGTCCTCGGTGATCACGGCGAGTACCAGTGCGGTGAAGGTCTCGGCACTGAAGGGGGGTTGACCCTCGACGGCGCTGTAGAGCGTGGCGCCCAACGCCCACAGGTCGGTGGCGGCTGAGGGAGTCTTGCCCGCCAACTGCTCGGGCGCCATGTAGGCCGGTGTGCCGATGATCGTGCCTGTGTGGGTGAGCGCCGTGGTCGAGTCCGCCATGTGTGCGATGCCGAAATCGGTGATGATGACCCGGTCGTCCATCAGCAGGACGTTGTCCGGTTTGAGGTCGCGATGGACGATGCCGGATGCGTGGGCGCGGTTCAATGCCTGCAGCATCTTCGTGCCGATCTCGGCGACTGTGCGGACCGGCAGCCCTCCGCTCTGCGCGATCGACGAGGCCAGGGAGATGCCGGTCACGTATTCCATGACGATCACGGGCGCGCCCTGGTGTTCGACCACGTCGTGCACCGTGATGATCCCGGGATGGTTGAGCCGTGCTGCGGCGCGCGCCTCCCGTGTCACACGCTGGAGTAGGACGTCTCGCTGCTCGGCGGTGATGCCCTGCGGGAATATCACTTCCTTGATGGCGACGTCCCGCCCGAGCGTCTCGTCCCGACCCCGCCAGACGCGGCCCATGCCGCCCTGACCTATCAGCTCGATCCGTCGGTACCGGCCGCCGATCAATTCCCCGTTCGCTTCTGTCACGTCGAACACCTTAGTGGGCGGTTCGCGAGTTGATGTCCGTTTCGGAGTGAGGCTTGGGGCAGGGGTGCTGGCTGCGGTGCCGGCTAC
>NZ_JBNHIN010000094.1:0-15870 GCF_050054615.1 Streptomyces sp. YGL11-2 | reverse complement strand
CCCGGGGCAAGGTCATCTGGGCCGAGCAGGCGGTGACCTGAGAGACGCAGAGCAGGCCGTGCCCTGAGATCCGACGATAGGCGCGAGAACGGAGGACCGGGCCGGAAGCCAGCCCATGTCGCCATGGGAGACACGGTCTTCTGCGGTACATGCGGTACCTGATGACCGCCGGACCCGCGACCACCGCCGGCGTCACCTCGGCCACGACCACGGCCGGACCGCCCGTGACGTGCGTGTGGGGCACCAAGGCCGGGTCAGGCGAGGGGAGCCGCCGCCAGCCAGGCGGCGATGGCCTGCGTGATGGGCTGGTCGGTGTCGAGCTGGATGAAACCGAACTGGCCACCCTGGTTGCATTCGAGGAACCACCAGGTCCCGCTGCCGTCCTCGGCGAAGTCGAATGCTCCGTAGGCGAGTTGGGCGGCACTCATATAGGCGGCCACCGACCGACGGACGAGGGCGGGGACCTCGGCCGGCTTCCAGGAGCCGTTCTTCGTGAAGCGACTGTCCACCTCGTCGGGGTCGGCCTCCTTACGGGCGGCGAAGAGGCGACCGTCGACACAGGTCAACCGGATGTCGGCCTGTTTGCGGACGTGCTGCTGGAGCAGGGTCGGGCCGGCCGCGACAGCGGTGAAGTCCGCGTCGAGGCCGATGCGGGTGGTGGGCAGCACCATCGGAGGGTCGCCCGGGTGCTTCCCGGAGACCGACTTGACCACGAGATCCCGGTACGTGGCGGCGAACTGACGCGCCACCGCGGGGAACGAGGTGATCAGCGTGGCGGGCACGGCGAAGCCGCTCTGCTGGGCGGTATGGAGCTGCCAGGGCTTGTATCGGGCCTGTACGGCCGCCGCGGGGTGGTTCATCCAGCGAGCCCGGGTGGCGGTGAGCATGCCGTAGAGCGCCTGCTCGGACTCCTCGGTGAGCCAGATCGACTGTTCCGCCGCGCGACTGCCCGGCGTACCGGGCCGGCGGACCCACACCGAACGCAGGCCGCTCAGGCCCACCATGCGTTCGTCCGTCTTGAGGTACCCGTGGAAGCCCTTGCCGGCGTATTCCGCCGAAAGGTCGATCCTGCCGGGCAGATCGGCGGGATCGAGCCGGACGAGAGGGACACCGAGATCGTTCAGGTGCGCGACGACCATGTCCGCGGTCAGGTCTTCCTCACAGGTGAGGACCAGAACGGTCATCGACGTTCAGTCGTCGAAGTGGGTCTTGGAACCGGCGGTGGAGGCAGTGGCGCTGGTGGCCAGCAGGACCAATCGACTGCTGGTGGCCGGGCTCCCGTCGGGCAGGACGTTGAGTTGCCGCGTGGCGTCGTAGGTGTACGGAGTGGTGGCCTCCGGCTTCACCGCCGGACGGGCGTAGCTCAACGCAAACGGTCGCATACCTTCTCCTTCAAAACCCCGTGTTCCAGCCCCAGGACATAGTCAGGGACGGTCAATTGGTCGAACAACTCTGCACATGTGACGCAACTATTCAGTCATTAGTTGCCACCTTTGCCGGTTTCCCGCGATCCACTTGACGGCACTGGCACCGGAACGTATCGACGGACCGATGCATACCGCCCCAGGGTGAGGGCAGCACTACGCTGCGCATGCCCCACCACCCGCAGAGACGCGACCGTCCGCGAGGGTGCGAGGCGCGTTCCGGCCGCCGCACCGGCCCACTCGCCCGTCGCCGTCGTCGACGGCCCTTGACCACCGTGGAGAAGCCGCGCTGCACCGTGGTCCTGTCTCACCGGTCGGTCCCTGCTGGAGAAGAAGATCGTGGTTCCGGGTCGTATGAGCGAATCCGGCCACAGCCGTCGTTACCGGATCGCGCCGCGGAGACAGCCGGAGACAACCGCAGAAGTGGCCTGAAGGCGGAAGGGGACCCCTCGCACCCGTGAGGTGGACCCGGGATTCACTGGGCTGCGGCCACCCCGCCCCCTATCGGCGCGCAAAGCCGCCCGACTATTGACATCCGGGTAATGGCCGAAAATTTCAGGGTTTCGGCCGAACCGGCCCGTGCGCTTTACGGACAGAGACGAACAGGTCTCGATTGTCGCTTGCCGGCTACCGCCCTCTACGGGAATGCAAATCCATTGAAATCCCAACATCCAGCGGTATGTGCCGTCCTGAACACACCTTTCGGCAGGCGATGTCCGACCGTAGATTCCAGGGCGAGGCACGTGCCTCGGGAACATGCAGATCCCATCGCTCGGTGACGTTCAGACGTCACGAGATCAGGAGGAGATCGTGGCAAGTCGCAAGGTCATCGCCGTTGCTCTGTCCGCATCGGCCCTGGTGAGCGCAGCGCTGCTGACCACCGGCAGCGCCTGGGCGGCGTCTCCCTCGACGTTCCGGCCGGACGTACGCTACACATTCCAGAACGTCGAGAGTGACCGGAACCTCGACGCCTTCGGCAACGACACCGTCAAGGCTTGGTCCGCAGATGCCTCCGGAACGCAGGACTTCTACCTGAGAGCCGGACGATTCCAGGGGTACCAGCTGGAGAGCGCCCACCACGCCGGCCGATGTGTGACAGCCAAGGGCATAGGACAGCAGGTGGCCCTGGAGAACTGCAACTCCGCCGTGCAGGCCCAGTATTGGGACTATGCGAACCGTGACGAGGGCTCGGCACTGATCAGCCGTAAGTTCGCCCGGGGCTGCATCGCCGACGAAGGCGAGTACAACAGCGTGGCTCTCATGCCGTGCAGTGGGGGCGATGCCCAGCGCTGGATTCCTCTGATCGGCTGAGCAGCACGCCGACTTCGGTCGCCGGGCCACCTCGTTCCCGTCCTCGCCAACCTCCGCCGTCAGCATGCGGCAGCGGTGACCGGGAGGGCCGGGCAACGGGGTGGCCCGAACGGCCGGCGACGGTCATGCCCTGGCCGTAGGCGGGGGTGAAGGTGCACACTGAGTCGCTCAGGGCGATCGGGCCAGCGGTAATAGGCGATCCTTCGGTCTCGGCGATGGGGTGGTGAACCCGAACCGGCGCGAATTCAGCGCGGCAGAGGTTGGCTGGGGCGCCGAATTGTGCTGACGGGTCAGCACCAGGCCAAGCCGTTACGAGCAAGCAGAAGGGCCTCTGCCGCGTGAGCAGGGGTCCTAGCGTTCGACCTGCATGTTTGCGATCGGGGGACCCTCATGGCACGGACCGCCCTCTGCAATCCGTGCAGAAATCTCACCCAGCCGCTCCGCCCCCTCCCCCGTGACCCGCACCTACGCCCCTCCCGAACCCTGCCGACCGGCGCCTCCGCCCCGCTCACCGGCAGCCGACCAGGCTGGCCGCCACGGTGCCGCGCCCGCTCACCGGCCTCATCCTGCCGCCCCGATCAGCGATCCGGCGGACACTTGAGGAGTGGCGCGATGCGTTCGCCCGCGAGCGAGAACGGAGCGAGGTGAGGTCATGAAGGACGTCGTCACCGTCGGAGTGGACGGGACGCCCGAGGCATCGGCCGCCGTCCTCTGGGCGGCGCGGGAGGCCGAGCTGCGGCGGGCGCGGCTGCGGTTGCTGCACGCCTGGGTGCTGCTCGCCCCGGAGCCGGTGCCCGGGCCGGCCGGGGAGGCGGACCAGAACTACTGGGCGCACCGGATGGTGCGCGACGCCCACGAGGCGGTCCGGGCCCGCCATCCGGACCTGCCGGTGGACGAGGCCCTGGTCCCCGAGGACCCCCTGGCGGCCCTCAAGGACGCCGCCGACCGGTCCGACCTGCTGGTGCTGGGCTCCCGGGACGTGGGCACGATGGCCCGTTACGTACTGGGCGAGGTCGGGCTCCAGGTGGTGGCGCACACCGACACGCCCACGGTGCTCGTCCGGGCCGCGCAGGGCCCCGGGGCGCAACCGCCGGACGCCCCCGTGATGGTCGGGCTGGGCCTGCACGAGCCGTGCGAGGCACTGCTGGCGTTCGCGTTCGAGTGCGCCGCCCGCCGGGGCGTCACGCTGCGCGCGGTGCACGGCCGGCATCTGCCCGCGTACGCGTACAACCGGGGCGGCGGGGTGGAGCCGGTCGCCGCGGAGCAGGCGGCCCGGGATGCCCGGCGGGAACTGGAGGCGGCGCTCGGGCCGTGGCGGGAGAAGTTCCCGGAGGTGCCGGTGGACGCCCGGGTGGAGATGCAGAGCCCGGCGCCGGCGCTGCTGCGGGACGCCGCCGGCGTGGCGCTGCTGGCCGTGGGCCGCCGGCACAAGCTGCGGTTCCCGGCGCCGCGGATCGGCCACATCGTCCAGGCGGCGGTGCACCACGCGCCGTGCCCGGTGGCGGTGGTGCCGCACGAGTGAGCCGGTCCGCGGTGCCCCGGCGGGCGTGCGCGCGCCGTCTTCAGCGGGTTGCTCCGACAATGGGGGTACGGGCCGGTCGGACGGCGCGGCCCGCAGGACACCGCGGAGGTGTGTCATGGCAAAGACCGCCGAGTGGCCCGTCCGGCTCTTTCTCACCGAGGAGGACGGGACGACCAGCGCGCGGGTGGAGCTGGACACCGGAACCCAGTCGCTGACCGGGCACGGCCGGGCCCGGTGCAATCCCGAGGACCAGGACGTACCGGTGATCGGGGACGAACTGGCGGCCGGGCGGGCGATGAAGGACCTCGCCGGGCAGCTGATCCGGCTGGCGGACCACGATCTGGCGGGCGTCGGCGCGGCGCCGCCGGGGCACGAGCGGCGCACCGCCTACGGCTGGACGAGCGAGCTGGCCTAGGGCCCGCGGGAGCGGCCCCGGCCGGGGAAGGAGTCGGCCGTGCCGGATGTGACGACGGCCGGTGTGACGACGACCGACCTGTACGAAGTGACCATGGCGCTCTCGTATCTGCGGGAGCGGATGGAGCAGCCGGCCACGTTCAGCTGCTTCGTCCGTGAGCTGCCCCCCGACCGGGGGTTCCTGATCGCCGCGGGGGTGGAGTCGGTGCTCGACTTCCTGACGCGGTTCCGGATCGGGCCGGAGGACATCGAGGTGTTCGCCGAGGCGCTGCGGCGGCCGGTCGGGGAGCTGGTGCCGCTGCTCGGCCTGCGCTTCCGGGGCGAGGTGCGGGCGGTGCCCGAGGGCCGGGTGGTGCTGGCCGGTGAGCCGCTGCTGGAGGTCACCGCGCCGCTGCCGCAGGCGCAGCTGGTCGAGACCTTCGTACTGAACCAGATCAGCCACCAGACGGCCGTCGCCACCAAGTGCGCGCGCTGCGTCCTGGCCGCGCGGGGGCGGGCCGTGGTGGATTTCTCGCTGCGGCGGACGCACGGGGCACAGGCGGGGTACCAGGCTGCCCGGCTGTCGGCGATGGCCGGTTTCGCGGGGACCAGCAACGTGGCGGCGGCGTACGCCGAGCGGCTGCCGGCGGTCGGCACCATGGCGCACTCGTTCGTCGAGGCGTTCGAGGACGAGGAGACGGCGTTCACCGCGTTCGCGCGCACCCACCCCGGACCGGTGACGTTCCTGGTGGACACCTACGACACCGAGTCCGGGGTGGCGGCGGCGGCCCGGGTGCTGCACGCCCTGGACCGCGCCGAGGGAGCGGCGATCCGGCTGGACAGCGGCGATCTGGGGGCGCTGGCGGTGCGGGCGCGGGCGATGCTGGACCGGGCGGAGCTGCCTCAGGTGCGGATCGTGGCGAGCGGCGGGCTGGACGAGTTCGCGGTGCACGACCTGGTGAGCGCGGGGGCGCCGATCGACGTGTACGCGGTGGGCACCCGGGTCGGGGTCAGCGCCGACGCTCCCTTCGTGGATTCGGCGTACAAGCTCGTCGCCTACGACGGGCGGCCGGTGATGAAGCTGTCCTCGTCGAAGGTGACCGCCCCGGGCCGCAAGCAGGTGTTCCGGGGGCGCGGCTGCCGCGATGTGATCGGGCTGGCCGACGAGCTGCCGCCCGCGGGGACGGTGCCGCTGCTGGAGACGCTGATGCGCGACGGGGTGCGCTGTGCGCCGCGTACGCCGCTGGCGGACGCCCGGCAGCGGCTGGCGGCGGATGTCGCTGATCTGCCGGCGGCGGCCCGCGCCATCCGGTCGCCGGTGCCGGCGGCGGCCTCGGTGTCGGCGCCGCTGGCCGCCCTGGCCGAGGACGTCCGGCGGCGGATCGAGCGGGCGGTGCTGGCGCCGTACGGGCACTACGCCTGACCCCCCGCGGCGACCGGGCCGGCCTCAGCCGTGCGGGACCACCGCCACCGGGCAGGCGGCGTGGTGCAGCGCGGCGTGCCCCACCCGGCCGAGCTGGAGCCCGAAGTGGCCGTGCCGGTGCCGGGCCCCCACGACCAGCAGGTCGGCGGCGGCCGAGCGGCGGACCAGCACCTTGTGCGCCGGGCCCTCGACGGTGGTGCGGCGCAGCCGCACCGACGGGTGGTCGCCGGCCTCCGGCTCCAGCGCCTCGTCGACCAGCGCGGATGCCTGCTGCTCGTAGTGGTGCTCCGGTCCGGCCGGGCGCTCCGCGCGGTCGGCGGTCTCGTACGCGGGGCAGCGCCAGGCGCGGACCGCGTCCAGGGCGCAGCCGCGGGCCTCCGCCTCGCGGAAGGCGAACCGGACGGCCGGGGATCCCCTGGCGGTGTCGCCGACGCCGAGCAGGACGCGGTCGTGGGTGCCCGCCAGCCCGGCCTTGTCGCCGCGGACCACGACGACGGGGTGCGTGGCGCGGGCGGCCACCGAGAGGCTGACCGATCCCAGCAGCAGATCGACGAACTCGCCGCGCCCTTTGGAGCCGAGGACGACGGCCGTGGCGTAGGGGGCCTCGCGCAGCAGGGCGGTGACCGGGTCGTCGGCCAGCACCTGGACGCTGACCTCGACGGCGGGGTTGCGGCGGCCCGCGCGGTCGGCGGCCGATCCGACGATGCCGTCGGCGATGAGCTGCTCGGCGGGGGCGCCCTCGGCGGGGGCCACGCCTTCGTAGCGCTCCCACTGGGAGGCGTACACCAGGCGCAGCGGCAGCCCGTGGAGTGCCGCCTCGTCCACCGCCCAGTCCAGTGCCCGCAGTCCGGATTCCGATCCGTCCACCCCTACGACCAGCGGGAGCTCCATGGTCCCCACCGCCTTCTGTCGCTCGTCCGCCGCGGTGTGCTCCTGCTGCCACCTTCGCACGGCGGGGCGCCCGGGAGGAGGGCCGCTCGGCTCTCGTTGCGCCCCCGGTGCCGGTCGGCGGCTACCGTGGAGCTGTGGTCTCGGCCACGTGGTGCGGACCACGGCGGAGGCATGGTGGGCGAGCGGGAGAACGACCGGAGCGGTGCGGCGCGGCGACGGCTGGCGGCCCTGCCGGAGGACCTCCAGGCGCAGCTGGACGCGGTGCACCGCGGCAGCGGTGAGTCGGTGCACCTGTTGCTGGAGGCCGTGCTGTCGGTGGGCCGGGGGCTGGACCTCTCGCAGGTGCTGCGCCGGATCGTCGAGGCGGCGATGCTGGTCGTGGACGCCGAGTACGGCGCGCTGGGCGTGGTCGGGGAGGGCACCCGGCTCTCGCAGTTCCTGCCGGTGGGGGTCGGTGCCGAACAGGAGCGCGCCATCGGCCGGTTGCCGGCCGGGCACGGCATTCTCGGCGAGCTGATCCGGCACCCCAGGCCGCTGCGGCTGGCGGAGATCTCCGCGCACCCCGCGTCGTACGGGTTCCCGCCGCACCACCCCGCGATGCACAGCTTCCTGGGGGTGCCGATCCGGGTCGGCGACGAGGTGTTCGGCAATCTCTACCTGACCGAGAAGCGGGGCGGCGGCCCGTTCGGTCCCGAGGACGAGACGGTGCTGTCGGCGTTCGCGGTGGCGGCGGGGGTGGCCATCGAGAACGCCCGGCTCTACGAGGAGGCCCGGTACCGCCAGCGGCTGCTGGAGGCGAACGGCGAGATCGTGGCGAGCCTGATGCCGGGAGCGGACGAGATGCATGTGCTGCACCTGATCGTCGGCCATGCGCTGCGGATCCTCGACGCCGACCTCGGTGTCCTGGCGCTGCCGGACGCGCCCGGTGAACTGCGGATGGTGCTGGCGTCCGGCGTCGATTCCGATGACCACCGGGGGCTGGTGCTGCCCCTGGAGGGCTCGTTCGCCGGGACCGCGTTCGCCGCCGGCAAGCCGCTGATCAGCCTGGACATCGAGCACGACCCGAGAATCACGGCGGGTCCGCCGCGCTGGGCCGGTCTGGGGCCCGCGGTCGCGGTACCGATGATCACCGGGGAGCGGGTGCGGGGTGTGCTGATGCTGGCCCGGCTGCGCGGCGGTGCCCCGTTCACCGAGCCGGAGACGGCGCCGCTGCTGACGTTCGCCGGGCAGGCGGCGCTGGCGATGGAGCTGTCCGAACAGCGGGCCGCCGCCGAGCAGTTGGCGCTGCTGGGGGACCGCGACCGGATCGCCCGCGATCTGCACGATCTGGCCATCCAGCGGCTGTTCGCCACGGGGATGACGCTGCAGAGCGTGGTGCGGTTCGTGGACCATCCGGAGGCCGGCGCCCGGCTGCTGCGCGCGGTGGACGACCTGGACGAGACGATCAAGATCATCCGTTCCACCATCTTCGGGCTGCGCGCCCGCGAGACGGGCCGGGCGGGCCACGGGCTGCGGGTGCGCACGGTCACCGCCGTGGAACAGGCCGCCCGCCCACTGGGCTTCACCCCCGCGCTCCACATGGAGGGCCTGATCGATACCGATGTGCCGCCGGAGGTCGCCGACCATGTGCCGGCGGTGCTCGGCGAGGCGCTGAGCAACGCCGCGCGGCACGCCCGGGCGACCTCGGTGGGCGTCTCGCTGACCGTGCGCGGCGGCACGCTGACCCTGTCGGTCACCGACAACGGCGTGGGCATGCCCCGGGGCGGCCGGCGCAGCGGGCTCGCGAACCTCGCCAAGCGGGCCGAGAGCGTGGGCGGAGAGCTGGTGGTGGAGACGCCGGCGGCCGGTGGGACCCGGGTGGTGTGGCGGGTTCCGCTGCCCACGGGGCGAGCGGCCGGGCCGTGGTCGGAAGGAGCGGGTCAGAGGTAGCGCGGCCGGGTGTCGCTGTCGGCGGGCGGGGTCGCGCGGGTGGCCAGCACGGCGGCCTGGATCCGGCGGGCGACGCCGAGCTTGGCGAGCAGCCGCGAGATGTGGTTCTTGACGGTCTTCTCGGAGAGGTAGAGCCGCTGCCCGATCTGACGGTTCGTCAATCCATCGCCGACCAGGACGAGGATCTCCCGCTCCCGCGGCGACAGGCCGGCCAGCGCGTCCGCCTCCGGCCCGGCGTCGGCGCCCTCGCCCCGCAGGCTGTGCATCAGCCGCGCCGTGGTCGCCGGGTCGAGCATCGAGCGGCCGGACGCGACGGTGCGCACCGCGGCGACCAGGTCCGCCCCCTTGATCTCCTTGAGCACATAGCCGGCCGCCCCCGCCATGATCGCGTCGAGCAGCGCGTCGTCGTCGTCGAACGAGGTGAGCATCAGGCACGCCAGCTCCGGCAGCCGCGCCCGCAACTCCCGGCAGACGGTGATCCCGTCACCGTCCGGAAGCCGTACGTCGAGTACCGCGACATCGGGCCGCAGCGCCGGGCCGCGGGCCAGCGCGTGCCCCGCGGTGCCCGCGTCGCCGATCACCTCGATGTCGGGCTCCGCGTCGAGCAGGTCCTGCACACCGCGCCGCACCACTTCGTGGTCGTCGACCAGGAACACCCTGATCGGCCGCTGCGGCGAGAAGACGCCCGCCTCGCTCATCGTTCCTCCACGCTGCCGTACGGAGCCCCGCCGTACCTTTCATCGTGGGCCCGCCCCCGTGGGCCCGCCAGGGCCGAACGGGCACCCGTCCCACGGGAGCCGGCCCGTTCGGCCCCTCTCCCCCGCCGCCGCGGTGTGCGACAGTCGGGACGTAGGCCCGCGCGTGGAAGGGGGCCCGCGATGCGTCTCCCGGCATGTCTCCCGCCTTGGCGGCACAACCCGCTCCGGCGCCGTGCGGACGTGATCCGCTCCCTGCTGCTGCCGGCCACCGGCGTCCTGATCGCGGTCGCCGCCCCGGCCGCCGGCTGGACCGCCGCGGACGCGGTCGCCACCGCGGCCGCCCACCAGGTCGCCACCCGGCACGGCGTCCCGGCCGTCCTGGTCCAGGACCCGCCGGTCCGTATCGGCACCAACCCCGCGGAGGGGGCCGGCGGCCCGGTGCACACCACGGTGCGGTGGACGCTGCCCGACGGGACGACGCGCACCGGAGAGACGGCGGTGCCGCCGGCGCTCCACGCCGGGGACCGCACCACCGCCTGGCTCGACGGGCACGGCGCGCTGCTGCGCGATCCGGTCACCCCCGGCGACGCGGTGGCCGGGAGCATCGCCGCCGGCACGGCTGCCGGATGCGGCACCGCCCTGCTGCTGGCCGGCGCGGAGCGGTGCGGTGCCGCGCTCCTCGATCGCCGCTGCCTGGACCGGTGGGAACGGGAGTGGGCGGCGGTGGACGGGCATCTCGGACACCCGTCGCCGTGAGGAGCCGGGTCGGCACCCCGTGTCGGATACCGGGCCGGCAGATGTCGTGGTGCCATGGAGAGACCACCGTCCCGTCCGTCGCCATCCAGGTCATCTGTCCGTATACGTTCGCGTCTGTCCCGTCTTTCCGTGTCCGTCCTTGAAGGGATCGGCTCATGGCCGCCGCGTCGCCCCTGGCCGCGTGTCTGCGCTCGCTGCGGGCCGTGGTCCTCGACACCGACGGAGTGATCACCGACTCCGCCCGGTTGCACGCCGCGGCCTGGCAGAACGCGTTCGACGCGTGCCTGGCCGCCGCGGGCGGGCAGCGCCCGTTCGACCCGGCGGCCGACTACCTCCGCTATGTCGACGGCAGATCCCGCGAGGACGGCGCCGCCGCGTTCCTGGCCTCCCGCGGCCTGGCGCTGCCGCTCGGCTCCCCCGACGACCCGCCCGGCACCGGCACCGTCCGGGCGGTCGCGGCCCGCAAGGACGCCCTGTTCACCGCGCTGCTGGACGCCCGGGGCGTCACCGCCTGGCCCGGCACCGTACGGCTGCTGGCGGCGCTGCGCGGCGAGCGGGTGCCGTGTGCCGCCGTCTCCGCGTCCCGCCACGCCACCGAGCTGCTCTCCCGCGCGCGGCTGCTGGACGCGTTCGGGGCCGTGGTCGACGGCAACGAAGCCGCACGGCTGGGCCTGCCGGGCAAACCGGACCCCGCGCTCTTCCTGGAGGCCGCCCGGCGCCTGGCCGTCCCCGCCGCGGACACCGCGGTGGTCGAGGACGCACTGGCCGGTGTCGAGGCGGGCCGGCGCGGCGGTTTCGGCCTCATCGTCGGCGTCGACCGGACGGGCGGCCGGTACCGCGCCGGTCAGCTGCGCCGGCGCGGCGCCGATGTCGTCGTCAGCGACCCCGGCGAGCTGCTGATGCCCGGGACCGGCTGATGCGGGCCGATGCCTGGACCTGGTCGTACGAGGGGTACGACCCCGGGGCCGAGCGGCTGCGCGAAGCCCTGTGCACGCTCGGCAACGGCCGTTTCGCCACCCGCGGCGCCGCCTCCGAGGAGCCCGCCGGCCCCGCGCACTACCCGGGCACCTACGCGGCGGGCTGCTACAACCGCCTCACCTCCACCGTCGCCGGCCGCCCGGTCGAGAACGAGGACCTGGTCAACCTCCCCAACTGGCTGCCGCTGCGCTACCGCATCCGCCCGGCGGACACCCCCGATCCCGGCCCCTGGCTCTCCCCCGACCACCCTCAGCTGACCGGCCACCGCCGCACGCTCGACCTGCGCCGCGGCACCCTCACGCTGCGGTCGGTCTACGAGGACGGCGCCGGGCGGCGGCTGACCGTGACCGAGCGCCGCCTGGTGCACATGGCCGATCCCCAACTCGCCGCGCAGCGCCTGACGTTCACCGCCGAGGGCTGGTCCGGCGCCGTGGAGGTGGCGGCCGGTCTCGACGGCGATGTCCGCAACTCCGGCGTGGACCGCTACCGCGAGCTGGCCGACACCCACCTGACCGGCTGGGACACCGGCATCGAGGACGACGACACGCTCCGGCTGCACTGCCGCACCCGCACCTCCGGCATCCGGATCGCGCTGGCCGCCCGTGTCCGGACCGCACCGCGCCCCCGCGCCTGCCACGCCGACCTCACCCCCCGGTGTGCCCACCGGATCCTGACCGTCCCGCTCCGCCCCGGCGCCACCGCGACCGTCGACAAGACGGTGGCGCTGCACACCTCCCGCGACCGCGGTGTCACCGATCCGCTCGCCGCCGCCCTCGGCGCCGTACGGGACGCCCCCGCCGTGCCCCGGCTGCTGGCCTCGCACCACCGCGCCTGGGACCGGCTGTGGCAGCAGGCGCGCCTGGACGTCCCCGAGGAGGCGGGCCGGATCCTGCGGCTGCACCTCTTCCACGTCCTGCAGACCCTCTCCCCGCACACCGCCCGGCTGGACGCCGGGGTACCCGCCCGTGGTCTGCACGGCGAGGCGTACCGCGGGCACGTCTTCTGGGACGAGCTGTTCGTGCTGCCGTTCCTGAACCTGCACTTCCCGGAGGTCTCCCGGGCGCTGCTCAACTACCGCCACCGGCGGCTGCCGGCCGCCCGCGCGGCGGCCCGCGCGGCGGGGCTGGCGGGGGCGATGTACCCGTGGCAGAGCGGCAGCGACGGCCGTGAGGAGACCCAGCGGCTGCACCTCAACCCGCGCTCGGGCCGCTGGCTGCCGGACCACTCCCGGCTCCAGCACCATGTCGGCTCGGCGATCGCGTACAACGTGTGGCAGTACTGGCAGGCCAGCGGCGACACCAAGTTCCTGCACACCAAGGGCGCGGAGATGCTGCTGGAGATCGCCCGCTTCTGGGCGGCGAAGTCGGTCTGGGACCCGGCACTGGGCCGCTACCGCATCCGCGGCGTGGTCGGCCCCGACGAGTACCACGACGGCTATCCCGGCGCCGACCGGCCGGGCCTGGACGACAACGCGTACACCAACGTCACCGCGGCCTGGGTGCTGACCCGGGCGCTCGACCTGTGTCGCACCCTGCCCGAGGCCCGCCGGCGGCAGCTCTTCGAGCGGCTGGCGCTCGCCCCCGACGAACGGCAGCGCTGGGACGACATCGCGCACCGGCTCCACGTGCCCTACCACCGCGGCCTCATCAGCCAGTTCGCCGGCTACGGGCAGCTGGCCGAACTCGACTGGGCCGGCTACCGCGAGCGCTACGGCGACATCCGGCGGCTGGACCGGATCCTGGAGGCGGAGGGCGACACCGTCAACCGCTACCAGGCGTCCAAACAGGCCGACGTGCTGATGCTGGGCTACCTCTTCTCCCCGGCGGAGCTCTCCGGCGTCTTCGGGCAGCTCGGCTACCGGCTCGACGACGACATCTGGCGCGCCACCGTCGACCACTACCTCCACCGCACCAGCCACGGCTCGACGCTGAGCGCCCTGGTCCACGCCTGGGTACTGGCCCGGGTACGCCGCGCGGACGCCTGGACGTACTGCGAGGAGGCGCTGACCGGCGATGTCGCCGACGTCCAGGGCGGCACCACCGCGGAGGGCATCCACCTGGGCGCGATGGCCGGCACGCTGGATTTCGTGCAGCGCGGGATGACCGGCCTGGAGACCCGCGACCGCGCCCTGTGGCTGGACCCGGCGCCGCTCCCCCAGCTCTCCAAGTTCGGGGTCCGCATCCGCTACCGCCGCCACCGCGACATCGACCTGCGGATCCGCGCGGACCGCGTCACGATCGCCGTCCCGGACTCGGAGCACGCCGCGGTGCAGGTCCGGCTCCGCGGCCGCCCGTTCACCGTCCCGCCGGGAACGGTCCGGCGGCTGGAACTCCNCGACCTGCGGATCCGCGCGGACCGCGTCACGATCGCCGTCCCGGACTCGGAGCACGCCGCGGTGCAGGTCCGGCTCCGCGGCCGCCCGTTCACCGTCCCGCCGGGAACGGTCCGGCGGCTGGAACTCCCCGGCGGCTGAGGGCCGTCGGCGGGGACGGCGGCGCACCGGCCGGCCCCGGGGCCGGCCTTGCCGTCACCGGTCGCACCCCACCCCCGGGGCCGTCCGCAGCGGCGTCGGCCCCGTGACGTCGAACGCCACGTCCACCACGCCCTCCACCGCACGCACCAGCCGCGCCGCCACCGGGATCAGCGAGGTGTCCCGCACCCGCCCGCTGAGCGTCACCACCCCGTCGGAGACGGTCACCCGCAGATCGCCGTGGGAGACGGCGAAGAGGTGCCCGACGATGTCGCGCCGGATCTCCGCGGCGAGTTCGTCGTCGGACCGGAGGAACACCTTGAGCAGATCGGCCCGGCTGACGATCCCCTGGAGCATCCCCGCCGCGTCCACGACCGGCAGCCGCTTGACGGACCGGCGGGCCATCGCGCGCGCCGCCTGGGCGAGCGTGGCGTCGGCATGCACCGTGACGGCGGGCGCGCTCATCAGCTCCCCGGCGGTCAGCGCCCCGGCCTTGCGCAGGTCCGCCAGCCGCCGCAACTGCTCCAGCCGGTCCGGATCGGCCTCGCGGAACTCCTCCTTGGGCAGCAGATCGGCCTCCGAGACCACCCCGATCACCCGCCCCTCCCCGGCCAGCACGGGCAGCGCGCTGACCTTCCACCGCGCCATGGTCCCGACGATCTCCTTGAACGTCGCCTCCTGGCCGACCGCGGCCACGGTCCGGGTCATGACATCACCGACGAGGTGCGGGCTCTGCTGCATGACGCCTCCTCATACGGACCCGCGCATGGCATCTTCAGCGTGAACTCCCGCTCCCCCGGCGGCCAGGGCCGTCCGGCCCCCTCAGCGGGCCGCCCGGCTCACCCCTCCGCCGCCGGCACGGCTTCCGCGTCCGGGTCCGCCCCGTGCAGATACTCCTCGGCGATCCGCTTCGGCCCGAACGGCCACTCCCGCTCGTGGCGGGCCCACGCCAGGAACGCCAACGCCCCCGCCGCGACCCAGGCCAGCGACCATTCGATGGGGTGCCGGCCCGGAGCGTTGCGATCCGCATACCCGTAGATCACCAGCCAGCCGGCCAGCGCCACGATGCTCGGCAGCGGGTAGAGCCACATCCGGTACGGGCGGCGCAGCGCCGGCTGCCGGCGGCGCAGCACGGTGACCGTGGCGACCTGGGCCAGCGACTGGACGATCACCATGACCGTGGTGAGCAGTTGGATGATCGTCGCCAGATCGGTGTGCCGGCCGAGGAGGAAGCCGGCGGCCATGACGCCGCCCATCGCCAGCAGCCCCAGGACGGGGAAGCGGTGGCGCGGGTGGAGCGTCCCGAACGCCCGGAAGAACACCCGGTCGCGGGCGGCGTCGTAGGGGACCCGCGACCCGCCCAGCAGCCCGGTGAGGACGGAGGTGACGGCGGTGACGAGGATGAGCACGGTGACCGCGTCGGCCGCGGCCGGCCCCCAGGTCTTCTCCAGTACGGCGGAGGCGACGGACGAGCCGGCGGTGCTGTGCGGGTCCAGCATCTCCCGCCAGTTGACGACCCCGAGGGTGCCGATCTGCAGCAGCAGGTAGATCGCCATGATGCCGAGGATCGAGGAGATGACGGCGCGCGGGAGGGTGCGGCCGGGCTGCCGGATCTCGGCGCCCATATAGGCGGCGGTGTTGTAGCCGAGGTAGTCGTAGATGCCGATGGTGAGCCCGCCCGCGAAGCCGATCCAGAAGTGACTTGCCGTCAGCTCGACGGCGTGCGCGGGATAGGTGAACGCCAGCGCCGGGCTGAAGTGGGTGAACGCGGCGACGATGACGAGGACGACGGAGGCGATCATCACCGCCCACAGCACGACGGTGAGCCGGGCGATACGCTCCACCCGCCGCCACAGCAGCACCACGATCCCCGCCGTGACCGCCAGCCCCACGGCGTCGCCCTGCCCCTGGCTCATGCCCGGCCACAGGTACCCCAGGTACTGCACGAAGCCGATGACGCCCGTGGACATCCCGAGCGGGATGAACAGCATCGCCGTCCACACGAACAGAAACGGCATCAGCTTCCCGGTGCGGTACTGGAACGCCTCCCGCAGATAGACGTAACTCCCGCCCGC
>NZ_JBNHIN010000093.1:8504-16316 GCF_050054615.1 Streptomyces sp. YGL11-2 | reverse complement strand
ACGCCGACCACAACGCGCTCCCATGCCACTCGGCCCAGCCGTACTCGCCCTGCTGCACCACTCCCACTGCCCGGTGGCGGTGGTCCCGCGCCTGTGACCCGGGGGCCCCGGGTGTTCAGCCGGCTGCCGGGTGAGCTGCTCATCCACGCCGTGGAGGCCGCCGACAACGGCCCGGGGATGGGACTTTCGCCGTCGGTGGCGACCGGCGTACGCCCGCTCGTCGCGCGGATCGGGCGGGACCTCCACCACCTCGGCGACGCGGGTCGCTGAGCCCGCTGACGGCGCGCGCCGCCGTGCGATGGCGGCGCGCGAACGTCACTCCGCGCGGGCCGACCCGTCACGCAGGGGCCGGCTTGTCGCGCCTGCGCGAGACCGGCCCTTCGTGATCCGCCCGCAGCNCGCGCCGCCGTGCGACGGCGGCGCGCGAACGTCACTCCGCGCGGGCCGACCCGTCACGCAGGGGCCGGCTTGTCGCGCCTGCGCGAGACCGGCCCTTCGTGATCCGCCCGCAGCGGGCGGTCAGTGCTGCGGGTGAGGCATGTGGAACAGGGACCGCCGCTGCTTGGGGGCGGTGCCCTTGGTGAGGCGGCCGGCGTCGACACGCAGCTGGAACGCGTGGAACACCTCCACCATGCCCAGCACGATGGCCATGATGCCCGTTACCAGGGTGAGCACGGCGATCGAGCCGAACGGCGCGACGATCAGCACGATGCCTGCGAGCAGCGTGATGATTCCCAGGAACATCTGCCAACCACGCGCGGGCATACCGGGAGACGAACCCGCGGCGGCCGTCATCATGACGCCGCGCAGCAGCCAGCCGAAGCCGATCCACAGGGCGAGCAGCAGGATCGACTGGAAGGTGCCCCGGAAACTGACGAGCCCGAGCAGCATGAAGAGCGCACCCGTGATGAAGTGCAGTGCCCGCATGTGCCCCGGAACGTGCGCACCGAAGGCCGCGGCCAGCTGGAAGACACCGCTGACCAGCAGGTAGACGCCGAAGGCCACGCCGACGACACGCAGCGTTTCCCCCGGCCACGACAGAACGACCACACCCAGTGCGATCGATGCCAGGCCGACGGTGACCAGGGCCTGCCAGCCGAGGTTCGCCAGGGCGCCCAGAGCTTCGCCCCCAGGGGAAGCTCCCTCGGGCCGGGTTTCACGTGGCGGGACGTTGCCCGCGGATTCGGAGGGGAAGGGCATGCCGCCCACCTCTTTCATGGAACAGCACCGTCGAATCAGGACACTTCCATCGTCACCCATTCGTCCCCGTCCTGCTCGCGATGGGCGCCGTCTCCCTCTTGGCCTCCTTCGGGCCGTCCTTCCCGTGATCTCCCTCGGCACGTGACCGGAAGCGCCGGCCGTGATCGGCACCACCGTCCGTGGCCGTCTCCCGCCCCGGTGGTCAGGGCCCCGGGCCGCCCCGGTCCACAGCCGCATCCGGCCCCGGGTACGCCTCCTCTCGCCGATGGGTGAGCCGGCCGACCACCGCGACGACGCCGTCGACCTGCCGCACCATCCGCACCAGCACGTCGGCCTGGCCACTGCTGTCCAGGCACCCGCAGAGTGTCACCGTCCCGTCGCGGACGACGACGTCGATGCTGCCCGAGTTCAGCCACATCGTCCGCACCACGATCTCGTCGATGACCTCGTCACGGATCTCCTCGTCGGAGCGGGCGAAGAGCCCGAGCACGTCGCGCCGGGTGAGCATGCCGACGAGGCGGGCCTCCTCGTCCACGACGGGGAGCCGCTCGACGCGGTGCGCGGACATCAGCCGGGCCGCCCGGACGACCGAGTCGTCGGCCCGGACGGTATGGGCCGGGGCGGACATCAGGTCCTGCGCCGAACGGCCCTGGTAGCCGTCGGCCGCACGCCGCGCACGGTCCAGGTCCGTCGCCGAGACCATCCCGATCACCCTGTCGTCGGCGTCCACCACCGGCACGCCGTTGATGCCGAACTCCGCCATCCACCGCGCCAGTTCACCGGCCGGCGTCCCGCTGCGCGCGCGGACGACGTCCCCGCTCATCACGGCCCCGACGCGTCGGTGCTTCATCTCGGCCCTTCCTCCGCTCGTGGCTTCCATCCGCTTCCGGCCTCAGGGAAGCCTGCGCAGACAGGGATCGTCCGCCCGGCGCGGCAGCAGCCGGACCCGGCTGTCCACGACGGTGCTGCCGTCCGGCCGGACGACGACCGGGTTGCACTCGGCCTCGGCGAGTTCCGGAAGGTCGTCGGCCATCCGGGACAGCCGCGCCAGGAGGTCCTTGAGAGAGCGGAGATCCGCCGGCGCGGCGCCTCGGTAGCCGAACAGCAGCGGCGCGCAGCGGGGTGCGGTGAGCAGTTCGTGGACATCGGTGTCGGTGAGGGGGGCGAGTCGGGCGGCGTGGTCGGCCAGCAGCTCGCTGGTGGTGCCGCCCAGGCCGAAGACGACCAGCGCGCCGAAGACCTCGTCCTGGACCACTCCGGCCAGCAGTTCCGTCCCCCGCCCCGCCATCGGCTGGACCAGCGCCCCGGCCATCGCCGTGCCGAGCCGGGCCGCCAGATCGCGGTAGGCGGTCCGTACGGCGCGCTCGCCGCGGAGGTCGAGGAGTACGCGGCCCCGCTCGGTGCGGTGGACCAGGCCGGGACCCTGTGCCTTGAGGGCCACCGCTCCGGAACGGCCCGCAAGGCGCGCGGCGGCCTCGGCCGCCTCCTGCTCGGTGGTGACGTACGCCTGCGGGAGCCGGGGGATGCCGTAGCAGTCCAGGAGCCGGGCGGTCTGCCGCGCATCCAGCCAGCCGCCGGCGGGATCCCGGGTGAGGAACTCCGCGACCAGCGCACGAGCTCGTGGGGAATCGATCCCGGCCGGCTCCACGGGGCTTCCCTGCGGCCTGGCCAGCCAACGGGCGCGCTCCGCGGCGTGTTTCAGGGCCCGCGCCGCGGACTGCGGCTCGCCGTACGCGGGGACTGCCGGTCCGCCGGCCGTACGGAGCAGCCGGACCCGTTCGGGCTGGTCGAGCAGGACCGCGACGACCGGGCACTGCGCGCGGGCCGGGTGTGGCGAGGACGTCAGCGCGGTGACCAGGTCGCTGCCCACCGCGGCGGTCAGGGCGGTCGGCACCAGGGCGACCAGGACCGCGTCGACCGCGCCGGAGGCCGCGATCCGGTCCACGCACGCGCTCAGGGCGGGCACGGTGACCGCCGGCGTGCTGTCGACCGGGTTGCCGGCACCGGCGCCTGCCGGAAGCTCGGCGAGCAGCTCCGCCCGCAGGGCCGGGGGGAGTTGGGGGACGTGGAGTTCCGCGTCCGCGCAGGCGTCCGCGGCCAGGTCCCCGGCCCCACCGGCGTTGGAGACCACGGCGACCCGCTCGCCCGCGGGCAGCGGCTGGGAGTGCAGCAGCGCCGCGGTGTCCAGGAGTTCCCCGAGGGTGTGGGCGGCGGTGATACCGGCCTGGGTGAACAGCGCCCGACGGGTCATGGTGGGCGTGGCCGCGGCGGCGGTGTACGAGGCGGCGGCCCGGCGGCCGGCCGCCGAACGTCCGGCGTCGACGGTGAGCACCGGCATGCGCCGGGTGACACGCCGGGCCGTACGGGAGAAGGCCCAGGGGTTCCCGTACGACTCCAGGTGCAGCAGGGCCAGTTCGGTGCGCTCGTCGCACTCCCACCACTGGAGGAGGTCGTTGCCGCTGACATCGCGCTTGTCACCGAGCGAGACGAAGCTGGAGACGCCGATGCCGAGGCGGGACAGCCCGTCGAGGAGCGCGATACCGACGCCCCCGGACTGCACGGCGACACCGGCGGTGCCGGGCAGCGGCCGGCCGACAGCGAAGGTCGCAGCGAGCCGGACGCCCGGTTCCGTGTTGGCGATGCCCAGGCAGTTGGGTCCGACCATCCGCATGCCCCAGCGGCGGCAGGCCGCCGTCAACTCCGCGGTCCGGTCGGTGTCCAGGCCGGCGGTCACCACCACCAGCGCCTTCACCCCGGCCCGGCCGCACTGCGCCGCGACGCCGGGGACGTCCGCTGCCGGTACGGCGATGACGGCGAGGTCGGGCGGCGCGGGCAGGTCGCCGACGGAGGCGAACGCGGGGACGTGCAGGACCGCGTGGGCATGCGGGTTGACCGCGTGGAGGAGCCCGCGGAAGTGGCCGCCGCGCAGGTTGCGCAGAACGGCCCGCCCCACCGACCCGGGTCTGGTGCCGGCTCCGATGACCGCGACCGAGCGGGGCCGCAGCAACGGGCGCAGGCTCGCGGTGTCGGCGGTGCGCCCCCGGAGCTCCACGGCGGACAGATACGTCTCGTCGGGTTCGAGCCGGATGACACCGTGCACCGTGGTGCCGTCGTACCGCCGGGTGACGTGCAACCCGAGATCGGCCAGGACGCGGTGGATGGGGTGGTTGTCCGCGAGCAGGTCGGCGGTGAAGGCGCCGACGCCGTTCTCGCGGGCGGTGTGCACGAGGTGCTCCAGCAGCAGGGTGCCCACGCCGCGGCGGTGGCAGTCGTCGGCGACCGCCAGGGCGATATCGGCGGTGGCCGGGTCGTCACCGCTCTCGTACTCGGCGACACCGACCAGCCGGTCGCCCTGGAAGGCGGCCAGGGTGCGGTGTCCGGGAGTGTCGGGCGCGCAGAGCCGGTCGGCCGCCCGTTCACCGGAGCGGCGGCTCACCATGAAGAACCGGCGGCGCAGGCTGTCCGCCGACATCTCGCCGTAGAAGCGCAGCACCTGCGCGCGGTCCTCCGGGCACGCGGGGCGCAGCCGGACGGTGGTTCCGTCGGCGAGCAGTGCGCACACCTCGTTGCGAGCGAACGTCGTTTCCGTCATCGCACCCTGTCCTTTTCGGGCATCGTCCTGCCTCCGCGACCGACGGGTGCCGCACGTTCCGCCCTTCACCCGGCGGAACACGCACCCGCTTCCTCCCCTCAGCCGGCTACCGTGCGCTCCTCCCGTTTCCCGCCGGCACGGACGTCGAACGTCACGTCCACCACGCCCTCGACCGCCCGCACCAGACGGGACAGGACAGGCAGCAGGGCACTGTCGGGGAGCGGACCGTGCAGTGCCACCACGCCGTCCTCGACGGTCACCTCGACATCCTTCGGTGCACCGGAGAACAGCCGGTCGACGATTTCCGTGCGCACCTCCGCCGCCAGGTCCTCGTCGGAGCGCAGGAAGACCTTCAGCAGGTCCGCGCGGCTGACGATGCCCTGCAGCAACCCGTGGCCGTCGACGACGGGCAGCCGCTTGACCGACTTGCGCGCCATCGTGCGTGCCGCCTGGGCGATGGTCTCGTCCGCGCGCACCGTCAGCGCCGGGGTGCTCATCAGCTCACCGGCCGTCAGGCCGCCGGCCTTGCGCAGGTCTTCGAGCCGCTGCCGCTGCTCCATCCGGTCCGGTGCCGCGTCCCGGAACTCCTCCTTGGGCAGCAGGTCGGCTTCCGACACCACGCCGATCACCCGCCCCTCCCCCGCGAGCACCGGCAGGGCGCTGACCTGCCACTGCTCCATGGTCTCGACGATCTCCTTGAAGCTGGCCTCCTGACCGACGGCGACCACCGTCTGGGTCATCACGTCGCTGACAGTGTGCGGGCCGTGCGCCATGACGCCTCCTCCCTCCGACCGCTCTCGCCTCGGACTGCGACACCTTCAGAGTGCTGTCGTCCCCCCGCACGGTGCAGGGGCCGTCCGGCCCCACCTCCCGCCGCCCGGCCCCGCCGGTCCGACCGGACCACCCACAGGCCCGGCGGCCTCTCCTCCGAACCGGGCGCACCGCGCGGCGTGCGGAACACACCGTGCGCGTCCCTTCCTGGGACGTGCCCGTGACCGCCCCATCCGGCGGCGGTCGGCCCCGCGGGCGCCGCGGTCAGGGCAGCGGCCGCACGCCCCGGACGCCGTCGATACGGTCACCGCGGCGCATCCCCGCCCCGCGGCCCGGCTTGCACCGGCGCGACGACCGTCACGTCGAACTCCACGTCCACCACCCCCTCGATGCCGCGCACCAGACGCGCGACGACCGGCACCAGCGACCGGTCACGGAAGTGCCCGCTGAGGGTGACCACCCCGTCGGCGACCGCGACCTGCAAGTCCTTGGCCGGCGCGGCGAAGAGCTGCCCGAGCACCCGCCGCACCTCCCGCGCAAGGTCCTCGTCGGACCGCAGGAACACCTTCAGCAGGTCGGCACGGCTCACGATTCCCACCAGCAGCCCGTCCCCGTCCACCACAGGCAGTCGTTTGACCGATGCGCGTGCCATCGTGCGCGCCGCCTGAGCCAGGGTGGCATCGGCATGCACCGTCACGGCGGGACTGGACATCAGCTCCCCGGCGGTCACCGCCTCCGCCCGGCGTACGTCGTCGAACAGCCGCAGGCGCGCCAGCCGATCCGGGTCCGCTTCCCGGAAGCCTTCCTTGGGCAGCAGATCGGCCTCGGACACCACGCCGACCACCCGCCGCTCGGCCGAGACCACCGGCAGGGCGCTGACCTGCCACCGCTGAAGGGTCTCGACGATCTCCTTGAAGCGGGCCCGGCGGTCGACGGCGGCCACGGGCCGGGTCATCACGTCGCTGACGGTGTGCGGTGTGTGCGGCGTGTCCGGCATGGTGGTGGCGCCTCCTCGGAAGCAGCTGTGCACCGCGCGGTCGTCTTGTCGCCGTCCAACGAGCACGGTCCGGCGTCACTCCCCAGCCTGCGACGCATCCCACCGCCCCGAAAGGGCCGTCCGGCCCTGCCCTCGTCGCGGGACCCCAACGCTCGGCCTCCCCCCATTCGGCCCCCGCCCCCGCTCGCCCCGCCGCGAACCCTCTTACCGTCGTCGCATGGCGGAGGAGCAGGAAGGCAAGCATCCGGCACCCGGGAAACTGTCGAAGGCGCGGTACGAGCGGGAGCTGTACCGGCTGCAGACGGAACTGGTGAAACTCCAGGAATGGGTGCGCTCCGAGGGGACGCGGCTCGTCGTGGTCTTCGAAGGGCGCGACGCGGCCGGAAAGGGCAGCACCATCAAGCGCGTCACGGCCTATCTGAACCCCCGCGTGGCCCGCATCGTCGCGCTGCCCCAACCCACCGAGCGCGAACGCACCCAGTGGTACTTCCAGCGCTATACCGAGCACCTTCCCGCGGCCGGCGAGATCGTGCTGTTCGACCGCAGCTGGTACAACCGGGCCGGCGTCGAACGGGTCATGGGCTTCTGCACACCCGCCGAGTACCAGCGCTTCCTGCGCCAGTGCCCGGTGTTCGAGCGCATGCTGGTCGAGGACGGAATCCTGCTGCGCAAATACTGGTTCTCGGTCAGCGACGAGGTGCAGGAACAACGCTTCCGACAGCGCCTGGACGATCCGACGCGACGCTGGAAACTCTCCCGGGTCGACCTGCAATCGCTGACCCACTGGGAGGAGTACTCACGGGCCAAGGACGACATGTTCGTCCACACCGACATCCCGGAGGCACCGTGGTACGTCGTCGAGAGCGACGACAAACGCCGAGCCCGGCTGAACATGATCGCCCATCTGCTGTCGACGGTGCCCTACCACGAAGTCCCGCCGCCGGTACTGGAAGTACCACCCCGCCCACCGGGCACCGGCTATCGGCGACCACCACGCGATCTGCAGACCTACGTTCCCGATCACGCCGCCGACCTGGAGAAGTGACACCCGACGCGGAGGCCCGTCCGCCGTGCCGCACGGATACCGGCGCGAGGGCCGGGGCTGCCCCAGGGCCGCCCGGTGGGTCAGGGCGGGAAAGGCCCTAGGCTCTCGCCCATGCGCGCGCACCTGCATCAGATCGTCGTGGACTGCCATGAGCCGAAGGCGCTGGTCCGGTTCTGGGCCCGTCTGCTGGGTGGGGGCCCGGTCGAA
>NZ_JBNHIN010000093.1:0-8415 GCF_050054615.1 Streptomyces sp. YGL11-2 | reverse complement strand
TTTTTTTCCTTCTTTTGGTGTCCCTCCCCCCCCCCCCCCCCCCGCGACTGGTCGCACGTCGACCTGCCCGGGTCCGCACGACTCGCCTTCCAACCGGTGCCCGAGACCAAGGCCGTGAAGAACCGGCTCCACCTCGACATCGCCGTCGACGACATCGAGACCGCCATCTCCACGGCAGTGGGTCTGGGTGCCGTTCGGGTCGGCGAGACGGTCACCGACGACCAGGGGTCCTTCCAGGCCATGCTCGATCCGGAAGACAACGAGTTCTGCTTTGTCAGCGGCTGACCGGCCCGGTTGCCGACGTCTCACCTACCGAGTCGTCACGGCATCGCCTGATGCGCTGTGAGGCGTCGCCACGCCACCGTCGGATGGCGGCCTGACGGGCCGGAGCCCCTCGCGGAGAAGGGAGTGTGAGGCGGTGTCAGTCGCCCTCCGGCCCGTGCTCTTCCTTCTTGGGGGATGTCGTCTCGGGCCGGTCGTCCGGGCCCGGTGGGAGGCGTAGTTCGGCGATGGCTCCGCCGTCAGGGCCGTTGGAGAAGTGCAGGGTGGCGCCGAGGACGTGGGCTTGTCCGGTGGCGATCGTGAGGCCCAGGCCGTGTCCGGTCCGCTTGCCGGCTTCCGCACCGCCGGACTGGCTGCGGAACCGCTGCGGCCCCTGGTCGAGGAGGTAGGAGGGGTAGCCGTCACCGTGGTCCCGCACGGTGATGACGTGGTCGTCGACGGTGACCGTCACGGGCGCGCGTCCGTGCTTGTGGGCATTGGCGACAAGGTTGCCCAGCACCCGCTCCAGCCTGCGCCGGTCGGTCTCCACACAGACGTCCCGCACGACGCGGACCTCAGTCGTCGTTCTGGTGGCCCGCACCGCGCGTTCGGCGAGTGGCCCCAGTTGGTGCACGTCCAGGTCGGCCCGCTCCGCCTGCGCGTCGAGCCGGGAGATCTCCAACAGGTCCTCGGTGAGCTGGCGCAGGGCCTGGACGCGGTTGCGCACCATGTCGGTGGGGCGGCCCGGTGGCAGCAGTTCGGCCGCGGCGTGGAGTCCGGCGAGGGGGGTCCGCAGCTCGTGGGAGACATCGGCGGTGAAGCGCTGTTCGCCGTGGAGTTTGGCCTGCAGGCTGGCGGCCATCGCATCCAGCGCGGCGGCCACCGCGGCGGCTTCGTCGTTGGCGCGGTCCGGATTCAGGGCGCGGGGGTCGTTCACGCGGGCGTCGAGATCGCCGGTGCTGATGCGCCGGGCCACCTGGGCGGTGCGGTGCAGGCGGCGGGTGATACGGGAGACCGAGATCAGTCCGGCCCCAAGGGTGATGCCGATGGCGGCGGCGGAGGAGCCCGTGATGGCCTGGTCCAGTCCGCGGAGGGCGGCTGCCTGGTTGCTGTAGTCCAGACCTACCGCCAGCACCTTGCCGCCGGCGACGGGTGCGGTGGCCCACATCGTGGGGTGACCGTCGTGATCGGCGAGCTGGGTCCCCCGCTCTTCCCGCTTCACGGTCATCTCGCGCAGGGCGGCGGGGAGGTCCGGCGGGTTGACCGCGGCATCGCGGCCCAGGGGTTCCCCGGCGCCGTATGCGGCCACGGTGCGGTCCAGTTCCGCCAGGGCCGTACTGCGCGCCCGTGCCTGGGTCTGCCGGTCGACGAGGACGTGCACCAGGACAGCGAGCACCACCGCGAGCAGGCAGCACATGAGGGTGATGAAGACGGCGGATTTCCAGTAGAGCGTCGCCGTCCAGGCGGGCAGCAGTCGCGGCTGTGACCGGGGCGTGCTCATGGCTTCCGCTCCGGGGAGGGGGTGGCGACCGGGGACTGCCAGTCGTACTCGGTGGCCTGCATCTCCATGACCTGGCTGTGAGGTTCCCACCCGAAGACGGTGCGGATCTCGTACCCAGGAGTCTGTGTGGGTTCACGCATGATCAGCTTGCCCTCGGTCACGTCCACGGCCAGCGGAGTCCCCGCGGTGTTCAGGATCCGGTCCACCACTCCGCCCTTGAGTCGGTAGACCCAGATGGCCATGGAGTGGTCCGCGCCCTCGATGCCGACGATCAGTTCGGCCTTGCCGTCACCGGTCAGATCCTGGTACTGGGGAGCCAGCACGGGACAGGACTTCGGCCGCTCGGCGCAGGAGCGGATCCTGTTCTCGGTCTGCTTGTCGAAGGCCGGCGCCCGGCGGCTGTCGTCCGCATCGAGCTGCGCCCGCACGACGGCGGACACGGACACCTTCCGGATGTCCCCGGACGTCACCCGGGGCACCGCAGGCAGGGGCATCGGCGTGCTGTCCGCTCCCGGTTCCGGGGAAGGCCGCGGCGCGGGCGCGCGCTGCGGCCACAGCCGCACGGGGCCGGAGACGGGAGAAGCGTGCCCCGCGGGCTTGGGCTTCCCCAGGTCCGCACACCCACTCACCGACACCGCTACGCCCACCATCACGGTCGCCAGCGCCGCCACACGTACGGCACGGGACGGGCGCGGGCTGTCGGCCAGAGGCACGGCGCTGCTCTCGCAGCGCGCGGGACCGGGACGGAAGGCACCAAACATGTTCTCGCTTTACGGCGATCGGAAGGCCCCGCAACCGTAACCCATCCCCACCGATCCCTCACCGAACGTTCGCCCACCGACCCGGAGAAAGCCGCGCCCACGCCCTCTTATGCCCGATCGGCCCGCGGCCAGGGCCATCCGGCCCCGGCGATACCCATCGTCACGGCCCAAAATGACCACAAGGCCGAAGACCGCTCTCCTATGACCTTGGGGATGTCGGCATGCTTGCGAAGAGATCTGGAATGTGGCCGGTGATCGCCGCTGTGTCGGTGGCACCCGTCCTGGCCCTGGCGGCCGGCACCGGTGCGGTAAACGCGGTCGATCACGTCTCGCCCACCTCGTCCGCGACGGTGCAGTCGGCTGCCTTCCTGGCACCCACCTGCACGCAGCCTCCCTGCCCGTCGGGCATCGAACCGCCCCAGCCCGGCGAGGGCCGGTACAACTCTCCCGGCGGCGAGGGCGCGTACGGCGGCAGCGCCGTCCACCACCGCCACTCGTGGAGCGGTGAAGAGCACCATTCCGATTGGGAACACCCTCGTCTCCACCACAACAGGAACTACAACATCAACCCCGCACCGGAGGAGCCCCTGAGCAACCTCAACAGGAATGTCAACATCAACAGGAATCTCAACATCAACCGCTGACCGGAGGCGGCCCTGAGCAATCTCCACCAGCTCGGGCATCGCACGGGGGCATGAACAACAACACGGGAGTGGCAACCGGGGGTGCCTACCGTGACCGCGTCGTAGCCGCAAGTCCTGGGCGTGGCGCACGGATTCGGAGCAGAGCGCAAGGGGACGGCGGTGCGCTCTGGCGTTGCTGTGACATGGACCTCATTCTGGGACGGTTGCGCCCGACCGGTTGAGAGGAACCTCGTCGCGTGAGTGCATCCCTGGTGCTCCGGAGCCTGCGGGCTGCCGTGTTCGCCGCGATGTGCGTCACCCTGGGCGCGGCCGGGCACAGCCTCGCGTGCCCTCAGACGCCCGCCTTGTGGGCCGAGGGAGCCGGGTTTGCGGTGGTCTTCGGCCTGGGGTGCCTGCTGGGCGGCCGAGAGCGGTCACTGGCGGGCATCTGCGGTGTCATGGCCGTGGTGCAGGTCGGTCTCCATGTCCTCTTCGATGCCGCGCCCATGGGTGTGGGGACCGGGGCGTCGGGATCACTTCTGCCGGGTACGGCGATGGCCGGCATGCCAGGCATGCCAGCCATCCACCATCCGGTGATGGCGATGGCGGCGCAGCACGGCGAGAGCGGTCGGGCGGTGGCCGCACACGCCGTGGCCTCGCTGGTGGCGTCATGGTGGCTGCGGCGCGGCGAGGCGTCCGTCTGGTCCCTGCTGCGTCAGATGGCGGCGCTGGTACCGGGACTTGCGGCCTGGTGGCGTGCCGTCGTGGCACCGGCGCCACCGTCGCCCGGGCGGGCACGAAGGAGCGATGCAGAGGGTCGGTGGACGCGGCAACTTCGGTTGCGGCACGCGGTCGTTCGGCGCGGGCCGCCGGCGGTGGGGCCCGCTGCGGCCCGGTACGAGTGAGCCGTCGTCGCACGGTTCCGTACGCCGCCCGCTGATCCGGTGCGCGGCGATCCCCCTCACCGCTTCGCCGGCGGCTGTCGTGCCCGCCGGTCGACCTGTACGGAGTCATCGCATGTCTGCGAACCCCCTCGTTTCTTCCTCCCGGCGCGGGCTGCACCGCGCCGCCGTGGTCGGCGCCTTGGCCACCGCCGGTGTGCTGGCCGGTGCCGGTGCCGCGTTCGCCCATGTCACCGTCCACCCCGACAGCTATCCGCAGGGCGCCTCGGACGGCACCCTGACCTTCCGGGTGCCGGACGAGGAGGACAACGCGAGCACCACCAAGGTGGACATCACGCTTCCCACGGACCATCCGATCCCGTCCGTCCTGGTCACGCCCGTCGGCGGCTGGACGGCGCAGGTCAAGACCACCAGGCTCAAGACCCCGGTCAAGACCGACGACGGCAACATCACCGACGCCGTCTCGGAGATCGTCTGGACCGGCGGCAAGATCGATCCCGGCAACTACCAGGACTTCACGGTCGCCTTCGGACAACTGCCCACCGGAACCGACCAGTTGGTCTTCAAGGCCCTCCAGACCTACTCCGACGGCAAGATCACCCGCTGGATCGAGGCGAAGCGCCCCGGCCGGCCCGACCCGGAAAACCCCGCCCCCACCCTGAAGTTGACCGCCGCGGCCTCCGCCGACGCACCGAGCACGGCGCCGAAGGACTCCCCGACCGCCGCGGCGAAGGCGAGCGACTCGACCGCCCGCAGCCTCGGCGTCGCGGGCCTGGTGGCCGGCGTTCTCGGTCTGGCCGCGGGCGGCCTCGGCCTGGCCCGCAGCCGCTCCGGCAATCAGCACGAGCAGTAGCCACGGGCCGCCCCCTCCCCCACCCCGCCCCGGTGAGCGCCGGTATCTCCGGACGCGCACCGGGGCGTCGATCGTCCCGTTCCCCCCACCGGATCGGGGCGGTGGGCAGAAGCAGAGCGAGGCGGCCACAGACCACCACGTCCATGGATGTGGCGAGGAGCGTGGCGGGCCGCATGGGACTGCGACGGAACAGCCCCATGCGGTCATTGACCATGCACCTGACCAGGCAGCCGTAAAACCATCCGGACTGCCACACCGGCCGCCCTTGGCACTGACCGCCTTGCCGGCGAGCGGGCGCCCCCTCCCCTTCCCCCGATGCCTACCGGCTCGTTCGACCGTGCGGTGCGCGGTCACCCCAAGCAGCGGGCGGAGCAGGCGAGTTGGCGGAGGTTCCTGGTGGAAGCCGGCGGGTATCTCGTGGGCGCGGTCGTCCACCTCGACGAGACCGGCCCGGCGCGATGCGACGAGCAGGGCCTCGTGGCGGCGGGGCCACACACCGGCCTCGGTCGGCCCCGTCCCGCAACCTCGGCCAAGGAGTGCCCCCGCCGTATCCGCTCCGATGCGCTGCGCGGGCGCTCTTATCCAGGTCGGCCGAGGCACCCGCGGCGGCGCGGGTGGCGTGGGTGGCGTGGAACGTCCAGTGAGACGCCGGCACCCACCGGCGCCGGGGAGGAGGCCGCTCCCCTCGCGGATGCCGTGGTGGAGGACGTCGGCGGACCGTCTGGCGCAGGTACTCGGGACGCGGTCGCTGGTGAGCCGCGCGGGGACGGTGCAGGATGGAAAGTGTTGGTTCCCCAGCCGCACCGTGCCCGTCCGCGGCAGCCTCGGCCACTGAGCCGTACGCTGCTGGGGCTGTCGGTACTGCTCATCGCGGTGATCATGGTGGTGGACCTGCGCAGTTCCCCGGACATCCACCTGGGACCGGCGCTGGTCATCGCCCCTGCGATCACCGCGGGGTTCGCCGGTCCCTACCTGACCGGGCTCATCGGAGGACTGGCACTGACCGCCCAGGTGATCATCGCGGTGTTCCACGACGGGCTGACCACCGCGAACCACCTGATGCAGCTCGCCACCCTCGCGGTGCTCGCGGGTCTGCTGGTGGCCCTGTCCGCCGTGCGCGAGCAGCGCACCGCCCAGCTGGCCCAGGTCCGGTCGGTGGCCGAGGCCGCGCAGCACGTCTTGTTGTGGCCACTGCCGGAGCAGATCGGGCCGCTGAAGATCGCCTGCCTGTATCTGGCCGCGGAGGACGAGGCCCAGATCGGCGGCGACCTGTATGCGGCCACCCGTACCGACAGCGGCGTGCGGGTGATGATCGGCGACGTACGCGGCAAGGGCCTCGGTGCCATCGGTGAGGCCGCTCTGCTGCTCGGCGCCTTTCGCGAGGCCGCCCACCAGCACACCTCGCTGCCCGCGCTGGCCACCGCCCTGGAGACGAGCGTGACGCGCTACCTGGCCGACTTCGAGCCGGCCGAGGAGATCGGCGAGCGCTTCGCCACCGCCCTGCTGCTGGAGATCCCCGACGGCGACCCGATCTCCCGGATGACCAGTTGCGGGCATCCCCCGCCGCTGCTGCTCAGCCCCGGCCACATCGTCACGGTCCCGAGCCTGCACCCCGCACCGCCGCTGGGGGTCGGCGGCCTGGGGATCGAGAACTACACACTCGACGTGTTCTCCCTCGAACCCGGCGACACCCTCCTGCTCTACACCGACGGCGTCATCGAAGCGCGCAACGCCAGCGGCGGCTTCTACCCGGTCGAGCAACGGGTCTCCCAGTGGACCGAGGCCAGCCCCGCCTCCCTGCTCCAGCACATCCGCAGCGACCTGCTGGCCCACGCCGGCGGACGTCTCGACGACGACGCCGCTCTCATCGCACTCCGCCGCACCCCGACCGCCCATCGCAGCCGCCGCCACGAACGGGTCGTCCATGCCGACGGGTTCCGTCACCGCCCGGCAACCGGGCCGCCGGGCGCGTGATCGCATCTCCGCGGTCTGTCCGCCGGAGCCGTCGAACACGTCGCACGCGATGGTCTGCGAAAGGGGGCCGCGGTCGGTACTTACCCTAGAACGGACTCCAAGTCGTAAGGTCGCGGCACCCAACGTGACGACGTCCAAGGAGAGTTCATGCGCCACCGCGTTCTCGGCGGAACCGGCATCGAGGTCAGCCCCTACTGCCTCGGCACCATGATGTTCGGCTTCGTCGGCAATGCCGACCACGGCGAGTGCGTCCGGATCATCCACGCCGCGCTGGACGAGGGGATCAACTTCGTCGACACCGCCGACATGTACTCGGCCGGCGAGTCGGAGACGATCGTCGGCAAGGCGCTGAAGGGCCGTCGCGACGACGTGGTACTCGCCAGCAAGGTCCACTTCCCCATGGGGGACGGCCCCAACCGGGGCGGCAACTCCCGGCGCTGGATCGTCCGGGAGGTGGAGGACAGCCTGCGGCGGCTGGGAACGGACTGGATCGACCTGTACCAGGTGCACCGGCCGGACCACACGACGGACATCGAGGAGACGCTCTCCGCCCTGACCGATCTCGTACGCCAGGGCAAGATCAGAGCGTTCGGGTGCTCCACGTTCCCTGCGGACGAGATCGTCGAGGCGTACCACGTGGCCGACCGCCGCGGGCTCCAGCGGTTCCGCACCGAGCAGCCGCCCTACTCGCTGCTGGCCCGCGGCGTCGAGAGGCATGTGCTGCCGGTGGCGCAGCGCCTGGGAATGGGCGTGCTGACCTGGAGCCCGCTGGGCTCGGGGTTCCTGACCGGGCGCTACCGCAAGGGCCGGGCTCTCGATCTGAGCAGCGGACGCCCCACTCTGCACCCGAACCGCTTCGATCCGTCGGCGCCGCTCACCACCGCGAAGCTGGAGGTCGTCGAGCAGCTGGTGGCGGTGGCCGAGGAAGTGGGGTGCTCGCTGCCGGAGTTGGCCATCGCCTTCCCCCTCGTGCATCCGGCCGTCACGTCGGTGATCATCGGCCCACGCACGATGGAGCAACTGCGCAGCACGCTCAAGGGCACTTCCGTGGTACTAGGCGACGACGTCCTCGACCGGATCGACGGCATCGTGCCGCCCGGAACCGACGTCTATCCCCCGGACGGCGTCTGGGCCCCGCCGTCGCTCACCACGCCGGTGCTCCGGCGGCGCACGGCCGACTCCAGGTCCGCCGCCTGAAGTCTGAAGAAGGCCCCCGGAGGGAACCGGCCGTGGCCGCCCCCGCGCTGTTCCGTTCTGCGGCGTTCGCGATCGTGAGGGTCTGCTGCAGGTTTGGGTGACGGGTTGACCTGCCCCACGGTTTGGGTTCCAGCTGCGGTGGCTAACTGGCGGCGTGGATGGTGTCTTGTGCGGAGAGTAGTTCGTACTCGATGGGGGTGCGGTAGCCCAGTGCTGAATGTCGTCTCTTGCGGTTGTAGAAGATCTCGATGAACTCGAAGATCGCGTTGGCCAGTTCGACCCGGGTCTTCCACCGCTTGCGGTTGAGCAACTCGATCTGCATCGAGGACCAGAACGACTCCAT
>NZ_JBNHIN010000092.1:0-16552 GCF_050054615.1 Streptomyces sp. YGL11-2 | reverse complement strand
ACCAGCTCCCCAACCCCCTCCGCGGCCGCACCACGACGGCTCACCAACAACAGACTCCGCACCCCATGCTCAGCCACCAGATGCCGAGCCACCACACGCCCCAGACCACCCGTACCACCCGTGATCAACACCGTGCCAGAACCATCCCAAGCATGAGCCCCATGCACCTCGGCACGGACCAACCGCGGCGCCAGCACCTCACCACCACACAGCGACAACTGCGGCTCATCCGACACCAACGCACGAGACAGAAGACCCACTTCGGCCTCACCGTCCAGATCCACCAGACCGAAGCGACCCGGGTGCTCCGACTGAGCCGACCGCACCAGACCCCACACCGCAGCACCCGCAAGATCCACACCAGACACCGCACCACGCGTCACGAACACCAGACGCGACGCAGCAAACCGATCCTCGGCCAACCACGACTGCATCACCCCCAACGCCCACACCGTGGCCGCGTGAACGGACTCCACCATGCCGGTGGAGTCGGTATCGGCAGTCACCGGCATCAGTACCGCACCGGGCGTACGGCCGGATGCGGCCAGGGCGTCCAAGTCCGTGTGGTGCTCGACCCCGTCCGCCGGCCACTTGACGCTCGGGCCCGTGGGGAAGCCGATCGCGGCGACGGTCTCCGCGCCGGCCTGGGGCAGGCGTACGGGGTTCCACTGGAGTCGGAACAGCGCGTCGCGGGCGACCGGGTTGGGGTCGCTGTGCCACTGGTCGGCGGAGACCGTCCGCAGGACGAGGGCGCCGATGGTGGCTACGGGTTCGCCCGCGGTGTCGGCGACGTCGACGGACACCGTGTCGTTGCCGTGCCGGGTGACCCGGACGCGGACCGTCGCGGCGCCGGAGGCGTGCAGTGAGACGCCCTCCCAGGAGAAGGGCACGACCTGCTGGTCGATTCCGTTGAAGGTGACGACGTGCAGGGCCGCGTCGAGCAGCGCCGGGTGCAGGCCGTAGGCGGGCGCGTCGCCTTCGGCCACGGCGGGCAGGGCGACTTCGGCGAAGACCGCGTCGCCTCGGCGCCATGCGGTGTGCAGGCCCTGGAAGTGCGGGCCGTAGTCGAATCCGCGGTCGGCCAGGCGGGGGTAGAAGTCGGTCAGGTCGACGGGTTCGGCGTCGGCGGGCGGCCAGGACGCCGAGGTGAAGTCGACGTCCTCCGCGGCCGGTTGCGGGCCGGTGGCGAGTACGCCGGTGGCGTGCTGCGTCCATGGGCGGTCGCCGTCGCCGTCCGTCCTGGAGCGGGCGCTGAAGGAGCGGCGGCCCGCCTCGTCGGCCGGGCCCACGTGCAGTTGGAGGTGCACGCCGCCCCGTTCGGGCAGGACGAGCGGGGCGGCCAGGGTCAGTTCGTCGATGCGGCCGCAGCCCACCTCGTCGGCGGCGCGGATCGCGAGTTCGGCGAACGCGGTGCCCGGCAGCAGGACCGAGCCCATCACGACGTGCCCGGCCAGCCACGGGTGGGAGGCGAGCGACAGCCGCGTGGTGAACAGCACGCCGTCGCCGTCGGGCAGCTCCACGGCGGCGCTCAGCAGCGGGTGTCCGGCAGCTTCGAGGCCGACGGCGCCGATGTCCCCGGTACGGGTGTGGTCGGGGGTCGGCCAGTACCGCTGGTGCTGGAAGGCGTACGTCGGCAGGTCGACGGCGTGCGCGTGCCGGCCGACGAGGTATGCGGCCCAGTCGATCTCGGCGCCGTGCACGTGCAGGCGGGTCAGGGCCGCGAGGAGGGTTGCCTCCTCGGGGCGATCCCGGCGCAGGGCGGGGACGAGGACGGTCTCGTCGGGCGCCTCCCGGTCGGTGGCGTCACCGCCGTCGGAGAGCGACTCCCGAGCCATCGCCGAGAGCGCACCGTCCGGGCCGAGTTCGAGGAACCGCGTCACGCCCTGGGCGGAGAGGGCGCCGATCCCGTCGGCGAACCGCACGGCCTCGCGGACGTGGGTCACCCAGTATTCGGGGGTGCACAGCTGTTCCGCGGTGGCGAGTTCGCCGGTGACGTTCGAGACCACGGCCAGCTGCGGCTCGCCGTAGGACAGTTCCGCGGCGACGGCCCGGAAGTCGGCCAGCATCGGTTCCATGAGCGGCGAGTGGAAGGCATGCGAGACCCGCAGCCGACTGGTCTTGCGACCCTCACCCTCGAAACGCGCAGCAACGGCAAGCACCGCCTCCTGCACACCGGAGACGACAACCGACGACGGACCGTTGACCGCCGCGATCGCGACACCCTCGATCAGGCGCGCACGCACCTCCTCCTCCGACGCCCGCACCGCAACCATCGCACCACCGACCGGCAACGCCTGCATCAACCGACCCCGCGCCGCCACCAACGCACACGCATCAGCCAGCGAGAACACCCCGGCGACGTGAGCGGCAGCAATCTCCCCGACGGAGTGCCCGGCCACGTACTGCGGCCTGATACCCCAGGATTCCACGAGCCGGAACAAGGCCACCTCGATGGCGAACAGCCCTGCCTGGGCGTAGGCGGTCTGGTTCAGCAGCTCCGCGTCGGTACCCCAGACGACCTCGCGCAGGGGCCGGTCCAGATGCTCATCCAGCGCGGCGCACACCGCGTCGAACGCCTCCGCGAACACCGGATAGCGGTCGTACAACTCCCGGCCCATGCCAAGGCGTTGCGAACCCTGGCCGGAGAAGAGAACGGCGTCCCGGCCGGTGTGGGCGGTGCCGGTGTCCACGGCGGGGTCGGCCTGGCCCGTGGCCAGTGCGGTCAGGGCGCGTAGCGCGTCGCCGTGGTCGTCGGCGCGGACGGCCGCGCGGTGGGTGAAGGCCGTGCGGCGGGTCGTCAGCGTGTAGGCGGCGTCGGTGAGCCGGGGCGTGGGTTCGCGGTCGAGGTGGGAGCGCAGCCGGGCCGCCTGGGCACGCAGGGCGCGCTCGCTCCTGGCGGAGAGCAGCAGCGGTGCCGTCCCGTCGGGGGCGGTGGTGGGCGGTTCGGGTTGGGTGACCGGGGGCAGTTCCAGGACCACGTGCGCGTTGGTTCCGCTGATGCCGAACGCGGAGACGGCGGCGCGTCGGGGACGGTCGGTCTCGGGCCAGTCGGTGTTCTCGGTGAGCAGTTCGACCGCGCCCGCGGTCCAGTCGACGTGCCCGGTGGGCTCGTCGACGTGCAGGGTGCGCGGCAGCACTCCGTGCCGCATCGCCAGCACCATCTTGATCACGCCCGCCACACCGGCGGCGGCCTGGGTGTGCCCGAGGTTGGACTTCACCGCGCCCAGCAGCAGCGGCCGATCCTCCGGACGCTCCTGGCCATAGGTGGCCAGCAGCGCCTGGGCCTCGATCGGGTCACCGAGCGTGGTACCGGTGCCATGCGCCTCCAGGGCGTCGACGTCGGCAGGGGTCAGTTGGGCGTTGGCCAGGGCCTGGCGGATCACCCGCTGCTGCGACGGACCGCTGGGTGCGCTCAGGCCGTTGGATGCGCCGTCCTGGTTGACGGCCGAGCCGCGTACGACGGCGAGCACCTGGTGGCCTTTGCGTACGGCGTCGCTGAGCCGCTCCACCAGCAGCAGGCCGACGCCCTCGCTCCAGCCGGTGCCGTCGGCGGCGGCCGCGAACGGCTTGCAGCGGCCGTCGGGGGCCAGGCCGCGTTGCCGGGCGAACTCCACGAAGAAGGACGGGGTGGACATCACTGTCACGCCGCCGGCGACCGCCAGCGAGCACTCGCCCGCCCGTAGCGCCTGCGCCGCCATGTGCAGGGCCACCAGTGAGGAGGAGCAGGCGGTGTCCACGGTGACGGCGGGTCCTTCGAAGCCGAAGGTGTAGGAGACCCGGCCGGAGACGACGCTCATGGCGTTGCCGGTGAGCCGGTGCCCGCCCGCCTCGTCCTGTGCGGTGTCCAGGACCGCGCCGTAGTCCTGGGTGTTGGTTCCCGCGAAGACGCCGGTGCTGCTGCCCCGGAGGGACTCCGGGTCGATGCCGGCCTGTTCGAGCACCTCCCAGGTGGTCTCCAGGAGCAGTCGCTGCTGGGGGTCCATGGCGAGGGCCTCGCGCGGCGAGATGCCGAAGAAGTCGGCGTCGAAGCCGGCCGCGTCGGACAGGAATCCGCCGTCGCGGGCGTAACTGGTGCCCTGGTGGTCGGGGTCGGGGTGGTAGAGCCGGTCCAGGTCCCAGCCGCGGTCGGTGGGCATGGCGGTGATGGCGTCGCCGCCCTCGGCCAGCAGCCGCCACAGGGCCCCGGGCGAGTCCACCCCGCCGGGGAAGCGGCAGGCCATGCCGACGATCGCCACCGGCTCGTCGAGGGCGGCGGCCGACGCCTGCACGACCGTGGCGGGGCTCGCGGCGCCCAGCACCTCGGTGCGCAGGTGCGCGGCGACCGCGACGGCGCTGGGGTGGTCGAAGAGCAGGGTGGCGGGCAGCCGCAGGCCCGTCGCGGCGGAGAGCCGGTTGCGCAGGTCGACCGCCATCAGCGAGTCGAATCCCTGCTCGCGGAAGGCGCGTTGGGCGTCGACGGTGTCCGGCGAGGGATGGCCGAGGGCCTTCGCGGCCTCTTCCCTGACCATGGTCAGGAGCGCCTGTTCCTGTTCGGCGGCCGGCAGTGCGCCGATCCGGTCGCGCAGGGGGGAGCCTGCGCGGCGCGGGCCGTCCGCGGGGCGGATCGCGCGGCGGGCCTCGGGCAGGTCGCCGATGAGGGGGCTGGGGCGGACGGCGGTGAGCGCGGGGGCGTAGGCGCTCCAGTCGATGTCGGCCACGGTCACGTGCGTCATGCCCTGGGTGAGGGCCTGGCGCAGCGCGGCGAGGGCGGGGGCCGCGGCCATGGGCAGCAGTCCGTCGCGGCTCATCCGGACGGCGGCATCGCTGTCGACGGCCATGCCGTCGCCCGCCCAGGGGCCCCAGGACACGGAGGTGGCCGGGAGGCCCTGCCGGTGGCGCTGTTCGGCGAGGGCGTCCAAGTAGGCATTGGCGGCGGCGTAGTTGCCCTGACCGGCGTTGCCCAGGACGCCGACGATCGAGGAGAACAGCACGAAGTGGTCCAGGCCGAGGTCCTGGGTGAGTTCGTGCAGATTCTGTGCGGCGGTCGCTTTGGGGCGCAGTACGGTCTCGAAGCGCTCGGGGGTGAGTGCTTCCAGCACGCCGTCGTCCAGCACGCCGGCGGCGTGCACGACGCCGGTCAACGGCAGGTGCGGCGGGATGTCCGCGAGGACGGCCGCCAGCGCTTCGCGGTCGGCGGCGTCGCAGGCGGCGAGGGTCACCTTGACGCCGCGCTCGGTGAGTGCGGCCGCGAGTTCGGGTGCGCCGGGGGCCTGGGGGCCGCGGCGACTGGTGAGCACGAGGTGTTCGGCTCCGGCGTCGGCCAGCCAGTGGGCGAGGTGGGTGCCGAGGGCACCGGTGCCGCCGGTGACCAGCACGGTGCCGTGGGTGCTCCATGGGGTTTCGGCCTCGCCGCCGGGTGCGGTCCGTTCCAGCCGGCGGGCGAAGGTCCCGGCCGGGCGGATCGCGACCTGGTCCTCGTCCGAGGTGAGGGCGCTCAGCAGCGCGGCGACGGTCCGCCCGTCCAGGTCCTCGGGGAGGTCGACGAGTCCGCCCCAGGTCTGCGGGAACTCCAGCGCGGCCACCCGGCCCAGTCCCCATGTCTGGGCTTGGGCAGGGCTGTTGAGCGCGTCGTGCCGGTCGACGGCGACGGCGCGACGGGTCACGCTCCACAACGGTGCCTGGATGTCCGCGGCCTCCAGGGCGCGCAGCAGCGTGGTGGTGGCGGCCAGGCCGCGCGGGACGGAGGGCAGCCGCGGGTGGGGCCGCTCGTCGAGGGCCAGCAGGCAGAGCACGCCGTCGACGGGGGTGTCGGGCCGGACGAGGGCGTCGCCGGGGTCGTCGGTGCCGGGCAGTACGCGTACGTCGGTGTGCAGGCCGTGGTCGCGCAGAGCGTCGAGCAGGCGGGTGGTCCACGGGTCGTCGGCGGCGCCGTCGGGCAGGACGACGAGCCAGTGCCCGGTGGCGGCGGGGCCGTTGGAGGTGGTGCGCGGGGTCCAGTGGGTGCGGTAGCCGAAGCGGTCCGCGGCGGCCTGGGTCCGGCGCTGCCTGCGCCACGAGGAGAGGGTGGGCAGGAGGCTGCCGAGGGAGTCCGCTTCGCTGCCGTCGATGGCCAGGACGGCCGACAGTTCCTGGAGGTCCTCGCGTTCGACGGCCGCCCAGAACCCGTCCTCGCCCGCCTCCGCGACGGCCGCCTGGGCCGCGTCGTGGTCGGCGGGGTCCAGCCAGTACCACTGGCGTTGGAAGGCGTAGGTGGGCAGTTCCACGCGGGGGGCGTCGGGCGTGTCCAGGCAGGCGGACCAGTCGACGGGGACGCCGTGCACGAAGGCGGTGGCGATGCCCTCGGTGAGGGTGGGGACTTCGGGGCGGCCGGTGCGCAGGAGGGATACGAGAACAGGGGAGCCAGGGGGGACGGTCGCGTCGAGGGTGGTCAGGCAGTCCTGCACCATGGGGGTGAGGACGCCGCCGGGGCCGATCTCGACGAAGGCAGTGACGCCCTCGGCTTCGAGGGTGCGCACGGCGGCGCAGAAGCGGACCGCTTCGCGGACCTGCCTGACCCAGTAGTCGGGCGAGCGCAGTTCCGCTTCGGTGGCGAGCGCGCCGGTCACCGTGGACACCACGGGGATGCGGGGGGCATGGAAGGTCAGGCCGCGGGCGACGCGCCGGAAGTCCTCCAGCATGCCGTCCATGTGCGGGGAGTGGAAGGCGTGGCTGACCCGGAGTCGCTTGGTGCGGCGGCCCTGCGCCTCCCAGTGGGCCGCCATCTCGATGACGGCCTGTTCGTCGCCGGAAACGACGGTGGAGTCGGGCCCGTTGGCGGCCGCGAGGGCGACGCGGTCCTCGTGGCCCGCGAGGCTTTCGCGGATCTCCTCCTCGGTGGCCTGGATCGCGACCATGGCTCCACCTTCGGGCAGCGCCTGCATGAGGGTGCCGCGCGCGGCGACCAGCCGGGCGGCGTCCTGGAGGGTGAGGACGCCGCTGACGTGGGCGGCGGTGATCTCACCGATGGAGTGTCCGGCGACGAACCGGGGCACCACGCCCCAGGATTCGGCGAGCCGGAACAGGGCGGTCTCCAGGGCGAACAGGGCGGCCTGGGTGTAGGCGGTCCGGTCGAGCAGGGCGGCCTCGGCGCTGCCTTGCTCGGCGAAGACGACGTCGCGCAGCGGCCGGTCGAGGTGCGGGTCGATCTCGGCGCACACCGCGTCGAAGGCGGCGGCGAACGCGGGGTGTGCGGCGTGCAGTTCGCGTCCCGCCCCCAGGCGCTGGGAGCCCTGCCCGGCGAAGAGGAACGCGGTGGTGGTCTTGGTGGCGACGCCGCTGACCAGCCCGGTGGTGTCGCGGCCCGCGGCCAAGGCGTCCAGGCCGCGTAGGAAGGCCGCCCGGTCGTCGGCGACGACCACGGCGCGGTGGTCCATGAGGGTCCGGGTGTCCACGAGGGCGTGGGCGACGGCGGCCGGTTCGAGATCGGCCCGGTCCCGTATGTGGTGGCCGAGGCGTTCGGCCTGGGCGCGCAGGGCTCCTTCGGTGCGGGCGGACAGGATCCAGGGCAGCGCGCCGGACCGGGTGGCCGGCTCGGGGGCCGGCTCGGCCTCGGGGGCGGGTGCCTCTTCGAGGATGGCGTGGGCGTTGGTACCGCTGATGCCGAAGGAGGAGACCGCGGCGCGGCGGGGCCGGCCGGTGCTCGGCCAGGGCTCGGGCTCCGCGAGAAGCCTGGCGTTGCCCTCGCTCCAGTCGACGTGCCCGGTGGGTGCGTCCAGGTGCAGGGTCTTGGGCAGTTGCCCGTGCCGCATCGCCAGGACCATCTTCATCACGCCCGCGATACCGGCGGCGGCCTGGGTGTGCCCGATGTTGGACTTCATGGCGCCGATGAGGACGGGTTGGTCCGCGGGGCGCTGCTGCCCGTACGTGGCCAGCAGGGCGTGTGCCTCGACGGGGTCGCCGAGGGTGGTGCCGGTGCCGTGCGCCTCCACCGCGTCGATGTCCGCGGCGGCCAGGCCCGCGCCGGTCAGTGCCTGGCGGATGACGCGTTGCTGCGAGGGGCCGTTGGGGGCGGTCAGGCCGTTGGACGCGCCGTCCTGGTTGACGGCGGAGCCCCGCAGCACGGCGAGTACGGGGTGGCCGTTGCGCACGGCGTCGCTGAGCCGCTCGACGAGCAGCAGCCCGACGCCCTCGCTCCAGCCGGTGCCGTCGGCGGCGGCCGCGAACGGCTTGCAGCGGCCGTCGGGCGCCAGGCCGCGCTGCCGGGAGAACTCCACGAACATCTGCGGCGTGGACATCACGGTCGCGCCGCCGACCAGGGCCATGGTGCACTCGCCGCGCCGCAGCGCGTGCGCGGCCAGGTGGAGGGCGACCAGCGACGAGGAGCAGGCCGTGTCCACGGTCAGTGCGGGGCCTTCCAGGCCCAGGACGTAGGAGATCCGGCCGGAGGCGATGCTGATGTGGTTGCCGGTCAGCAGGTGTCCGCCGACCTCGTCGGCGCGTTTGTGCCCCTCGGCGTCGTACCCGCCGTGGCCGGTGCCGACGAAGACGCCGGTGCGGCTGCCGGCGAGGGATTCCGGGTCGATGCCGGCGCGTTCGACGGCTTCCCACGCGGTCTCCAGCAGCAGCCGCTGCTGGGGGTCCATGGCGAGCGCCTCGCGCGGGGAGATCCCGAAGAAGCCGGGGTCGAACTCGCCCCCGTCGTGCAGGAATCCGCCCTCGCGCGCGTAGGCGGTGCCCTGGTGGGCCGGGTCGGGGTGGTAGAGCGACTCCAGGTCCCAGCCGCGGTTGCGGGGGAAGGAGGAGATCGCGTCGACGCCGCCGCTCAGCAGTTCCCACAGCTCTTCCGGCGAGCGGACGCCGCCGGGGAGACGGCAGGCCATCGAGACGATCGCGATGGGCTCCCGCTGCTTCGCCTCCGTCTCGTCCAACTGCTGACGAGTCTCGTGAAGGTCTGCGATCGCGCGCTTGAGGTACTCGCGCAGCTTCTCCTCGTTCGACATTCAGGACGCCAATCGTTCGGGGGAATGCCGGACTTGGGGCACAGAGCGCCGACATGCACGTCCGACCGTTTCCCTGCCATCTTCGTCAAGGTCGACTGCGGGTTTCCCTAGATGACGCCCGCTTTCCGAGCGGAGGGATGCTCACGGCGCGCTCCGTGCTCCTGCCCGCCGAGACGTTTGTAGGGTTTTTCCGGTCCCCAGATCGCTAACGTCACGCCGCACGCGTCACGTCACGAAGCACACGTAAGGGGCCTCCCCATGTCCGCTGCCTCCCAAGACCTGCCCTGCCTCAACCTCGAACCGCCCAAGATGCTTCAGCTGAGCCCGCTCCTGCAGAGGTTGCAGGACCGGGGGCCGATCCACCGGGTGCGCACGCCCGCCGGGGACGAGGCGTGGCTGGTGACCCGCCACGCCGAGCTCAAGCTGCTGCTGCACGACGAGCGCATCGGCCGCACGCACCCCGACCCGGACTCCGCCGCGCAGTACGTACGCAGCCCGTTCCTGAACCTGCTGATCAGCGACGCCGACGCCGAGACCGGGCGTCGGCAGCACGCCGAGACCCGTCGCCTGCTCACACCGTTGTTCTCGGCCCGGCGCGTGAGGGAGATGCAGCCGAAGGTGGAGGAGGCCGCGGAGGCCCTGCTGGACGCGTTCATCGCCCAGGGGTCTCCGGGCGACCTGCACGGCGAGCTCTCCTCCCCGTTCGCGCTCACCGTGCTCTGCGAGGTCATCGGCGTACCGCCGCAACGCCGGGCGGAGTTGATCACTCTGCTGTCCGGCATCGCCCGGCTGGACGACCGTGACGGGGCCCTGCGGGCACAGCGCGACCTGTCCGCGTTCGTGGCGCGGCTGGTCGAGTTGAAGCGGGCCGAGCCCGGCCCCGACATCATCTCCCGGCTGGTCGACGGCGAGTTGCCCGAGGACCGCGTGACGCACCTGGCCTCGGGGCTGCTGTTCGCCGGGCTGGACAGCGTCGCGAGCATCCTGGACAACGGCGTGGTGCTGTTGGCCACACACCCCGACCAGCGCGCGGCGGCGCTGGCCGACCCCGAGGTGATGGGGCGCGCCGTGGAGGAGGTGCTGCGGTCGGCCCGGGCCGGTGGGTCGGTGCTGCCCCCGCGCTACGCCAGCGAGGACATGGAGTTCGGCGGGGTGACGATCCGGACCGGCGATCTGGTCCTGTTCGACCTCGGCCTGCCCAACTTCGACGAGCGGGCGTTCACGGGGCCGGAGGAGTTCGACGTCGACCGGGCACCCAACCCGCATCTGTCGTTCGGCCACGGCATCTGGCACTGCATCGGCGCCCCCCTCGCGCGCCTGGAGCTCAAGACGATGTTCACCAAGCTGTTCACGCGGCTGCCGGAACTGCGCCTGGAACACCCCGTGGAGGAACTGCGCCTGAAGGAGGGCCAACTGTCGGGCGGCTTCGCCGAGCTCCGGATCACCTGGTAGGTGCCGTCCCGGCAGCAGCGCCTGCCGCGCCACGACCTGGCCTGGCCGGAGCGCGCGTGCGCCGCGGCCAGGCCGGCGCGAAGGCGTCCGACCCGGCCGCGCGTTCGCCGTGGCCAGGCCCTCGGCGCGGTGGCCGAGTCTAAGGATTTCCCGGCACCCGGCGTGAGATCAAAGGCACGGTGCGGTCAATCGCCCCGCACCCAGGCGTGCTCGCCGAGTCCAGCCTGCCACCGGTGAAAGGGAATCCATGGAATCCGCCCGACGGCCGATCCTCTTCGTCAGCCTTCCGGAGAGCGGTCTGCTCAATCCGCTGCTCGTACTGGCGGGTGAACTCTCACGCCAAGGCGTGGCGGACCTCTGGTTCGCCACCGACGAGCCGCGCCGCAACGATGTGAAAGGGATCGCGGAGGGCTCCCCGGTGGAGTTCGCCTCCCTGGGCGGCGTCGACTCCGAGATGTCGGCCGTGACATGGACCGACGACATCTACCGTGAGGTCACCCAGTCCTCGCGGTTCAGGGCGCACCGCGCGGTCGTGCGGCACACCTACCGGCCCGAGCTCCAGAGGGAGAAGTCCCGCCGCCTCCAGGCCGTCGTCGACGAGGTCCAGCCGGCACTCATGGTCATCGACTGCATCAGCAGCTTCGCCGTCGACGTGGCCATCGCCCGAAAGATCCCGTACGTACTGAGCGTTCCGTTCCTGCCGAGCAATGTGCTGACCGCGCACACGCCCTTCACGAAGAGCTACACCCCGCGGGGCTTCCCCGTCCCGCACACGGGGTTCTCGCGGCGGATGACGCTCACCCAGCGCGTCAGCAACGAGCTGTTCAGGTGGCGGACCCTGGCGATGTTCCTCAACCCCGAGATGAGCAAGGTCCTCAAGGAGGACGCCCGGCGGCGCAAGGAGGTCGGGCTGCCGGCGCCCAGCACCATGGCCAGGATCGAGCACGCCGACCTGGTGCTGTGCAACTCCATCGCCGAGCTGGACTACCCCTTCACCGTCCCGAAGAAGATGCTGCTGGTGGGTGCGATGGTGCCGCCGCTCCCCGAAGCGCCGGACGACAAGGACCTCTCACAGTGGCTGGACGCCCAGTCCTCCGTGGTCTACGTGGGGCTCGGGACGATCACCCGGCTGACGCGGGAACAGGTCGGCTCCATGGTGGAGGTGGCCCGTCGTCTGGAGGGCCGGCATCAGATGCTGTGGAAGCTGCCCTCGGAACAGCAGCACCTGCTGCCGCCCGAGGAATCGCTGCCGGGCAACCTCCGTGTCGAGAGCTGGGTGCCTTCGCAGATGGACGTGCTTGCCCACCCCAACGTGAAGGTGTTCTTCACCCACGGCGGTGGCAACGGATTCAACGAAGGCATGTACTTCGGCAAGCCGCTCGTGGTGCGACCGCTCTGGGTGGACTGCTACGACCAGGCGGTCCGCGGCCGGGACTTCGGCATCAGCCTCACCCTCGACCAGCCGCAGACCATCGACGTCAACGATGTCGTCGACAAGCTCACGAGGGTCCTCAGCACCCCCTCCTTCCACGAGAAGGCGCAGCGGCGGGCCGCCCTGATGCGCTCGGCCGGCGGGCGCGAGACCGCCGCCGGCATGGTTCTGGCGCACCCGGCCCTGGCGTAGGGGCCCCCGGGCACACCCGCCCGGGCCGCTTCCCGGCGCCGGCACACCGGCACGGCGGAGCGCGAAGATCGACAACACGACGGTCCGGGGCAGCGGACCGGGCAACTCGGCGCCTCCGCCCACTCGTTGGCGGAGGCGCTTGCCTTGTCACCGTAAGAACGGCCGAGCGCCACAACCGGCCTGTTCCCACGTCAACCTCCGACGCCGACTTTGCGCGGTCCGGTTCCGCTGACGCGTACGGCTTCCCCGGCGGCGCACGGCTCCCTGGTCGCGACCGGGGAACGCCTCAGGCGGGCGGTCCGAGGACCGCCCGCCTGGCTTGTGTTCCCGTGTCGTTGTTACCCGGTTGCCCGTGTGCCGTCGTTACGCGTTGCCGAGGGAGTCCAGCCATTCCTTGACGATCCGCGCGGTCTCCGGCGCGTCGTCGCGCACCATGGAGAAGTGGTCCGCGTCCACGCTGTGGACGACGGTCGGCGCGCCGCCGTGCCGTTCGGCACCGAGGGAGGTGTCCGTCTCGATGCCCAACGTCTCCTTGCCGGCGCGGACGAGCAGCACGGGCGCGGTGGTGTGCCGCAGTTCGAGTTGGCTCAGCATGCCCAGCCAGCGCGCCATGGCGGACAGCCTGGAGTTGGTCATCCGCACCGGGGAGACCTCGTCGACCATGAAGTGGCGTCGCATCAGTCCCCGGTAGTCAAGGCCATCGCTCTTCTGGTGCCGGATGCTGATGGTGTCCAGCAGCACCACGGCCTCCGGCCTGATGCCCCAGGTGTCCTCCAGCAGAGCCGCGGCCAGGTACGCGAAGGCTCCCGCGGAGGAGTGCCCGACCAGTACGAACGGCTCACCGTCACTCGCCCGCAACGCACTCTCCGCGACGGCCCGCACCGCGGTCTCGGCAGTGGCCGGCAGCCGCTCCCCCGTGGCGAAGCCGACCAGCGGCAGCGCGCTGACGTGCCGCTCACCCCGGAACGGCGCGGCCAGTCTGACGTATTCGTGCACGCCGCCGTTGGCGGTGGGCGTGCTGATGCAGATCAGCCGCGGCCGGCCGGGGCCCTCGGCGAGGGTGGCCGGCAGCGGCAGATCCTCCAACTCGGCGGTGTTCTCGAAGCTTGGGCGGAGCGCGCTCAGGGCGGAGAGCATGCACTGTGCTTCCGGGATCTTGCCGCTCTCCAGGGCGTCGAGGAACAGTCGCTCCAGCGAGTCGCTCTCCGGCGCGGCGACCTGGCGGAGGCCCGCTTCGGCCCCGGCGCCGTCCAGGGACTCCTGCGCGGCCAGGTCACCGTAGAGGCGGGCTGCGAGATCGCCGGGGGTCTTGCTGTCGAAGACCACGGTCGCCGACAGGTGCAGTCCGGTGATCGTGGAGAGGCGGTTGCGCAGTTCGACGGAGGTCAGCGAGTCGAAGCCGAGCTCGTAGAACTCCCGGCCCGCGTCGATGCTCTTGGCCGAGACGTGTCCGAGCACGGCGGCGGCCTCGGTGCAGACGGCATCGGTCATCAGCCGCGTACGCTCCTCCGGGCGGGCCGCCCGCAACCGATCGACGAACCCCACGGCTCCGTCCGCACCGGAGCCGCCCGTGGAACTCGCGGCCGTCCGCCGGGTTCCCCTGATCAGCCCGCGCAGCAGCGACGGCACCGGCCCTTGTATCCGTACCGGCCCCGAAACCCGGCCGACCGGGACGAGGTGGGGCGCATCCGTCGCGGTGGCAGCGTCGAACAACGCCAAACCCCGCTCCGGACTCAACGGCGCCGTCCCATACGAAGCCATCCGCTGCATGTCCGCATCCGAGAGCGAGGCGGTCATCCCACCACCCTGCTCCCAGGCACCCCACGCCAACGACTGCGCAGGCAATCCCAGCCCCACACGATGCCAGGCAAGCGCATCCAAAAACACATTGCCCGCCGCATAATTCCCCTGACCCGGACCACCCAACACACCCGCGATCGACGAGAACAACACGAACGCAGCCAGATCCAGACCCTTGGTCGCTTCATGCAGGTGCCAGGCAGCATCCACCTTCGGACGCAACACAGCCGACAACCGCTCCCGCGACAACGACGCGATCACACCGTCATCGAGAACACCAGCCGTATGCACCACAGCCGTCAACGGATGCGCAACAGAAACCGACCCGACAACGGCATCCACCGCCTCCCGATCCGCCACATCACACGCACGGACCGTCACCTCGGCACCGCACGCCGTCAGTTCCTCCCGCAACTCCTCCACACCAGGCGCCCCAGGTCCACTGCGGCTGACCAACAACAGATGCCGCACCCCACGCTCACCCACCAAATGCCGAGCCACCTCACGACCCAGCCCCCCGGTGCCACCCGTGACCAACACCGTCCCCTCCGGGTCCCAGGCACGCGACGCCACCCCGACACCACCACCCAGCTCGGCCAACCGACCCACCCGCAACACACCATCCCGCACAACGAACTGCCCGTCCCCGGCAGCCACCAGCCCAGGAACCACCCCAAACACCCACGCCAACCCACGGTCCATGGAACCAACTTGAAGGTCCAGCAGGGCAACCCGCCCCGGATGCTCCGACTGCGCCGAACGCACCAACCCCCACGCCGCAGCACCAGCCACATCCACCACGGACTCACCCACATCGGCACAAACCGCACCATGGGTGACGAACACCAAACGCGAGCCGCCCGCCCTCTCCCGACCCAACCACTCCTGCAACACACCCAGAACCCGAGCCGCCAACTCATGGGCCGCACCGGGCACATCACCATCCGCGCCCGACACGGGCACGACCACGAGGTCCTCATCCCCGGTGAGGTCCGCCAGAGAAGCGACCGACGCACCCAGGCCGAGCACGTCCGCGCCCAGGGACACACACCGGACCTCACCGGACTCCACCTCAGGAGCCGCCACCCACTCCAACGACAACAGTCCCTCGCGCTCCGCGCGCCTCGCCGCGGCCTGCGGGTCCGCATCGGACGGTAGACCGCCGCGCAGGACGAGTTCCTCAACGGACAGGACAGGCGAGCCCTCGACGTCGACGGCGGCGACGGACACCGAGTCCTCACCGGTCTTCGTCACCCGGGCCCGCAGGACCGACGCTCCACCGGCGTGCAGCGACACCCCACGCCAGGCGAACGGCAGGAGCTGGTCCCCCGCGGTACCGACCCCGGCCATCCTGCGCGACTGCAACACCGCATCCAGCAGGACCGGGTGGAGCCCGAACGCCCCGGCCTCCCCGGTGACCTGGTCGGGCAGCGCCACCTCCACGTAGGCGCCGTCCTCGCTCTTCCACACCGAACGCAGCCCCTGGAACGCGGGGCCGTAGCCGGTCCCGTCGTAGAAGCCCGCCAGGTCCACCTCCTCCGCGTCCCGCGGCGGCCAGACCCGGGAACCGAAGTCGACGACCCGCTCACCGCTGGTCAGCGTGCCGCCCGCGTGCTGGGTCCACGGCCCATCCGGGTCACCGTCATCCGGGCGCGAATACACCGAGACCCCGCGAGACCCCGCGTCATTCGGGGCGCCGACCACCACCTGGACCTGCACGGCGCGGTCCTCGGACAGCGCCAGCGGTGTCATCAGGACAAGGTCCTCGACCCGGTCACAACCGACCTGATCGGCAGCGCGCATCGCCAACTCGACGAAACCGGCTCCCGGGAAGAGGACGCTGCCGCCCATGACGTGGTCGACCAGCCAGGGATGCGTCCCCAGCGACAGCCGGCCCGTCAACACCATCCCGCCGGAATCCGCGACGGTGACCATCGCGCCCAACAGCGGGTGCTCCGCGGCCGACAGGCCCGCACCGGCCACGTCACCGGACACCAAAGCCGGCCGGGGCCAGTACCGCTCGTGCTGGAAGGGATAGGTGGGCAGGTCGACGCGGCGGGCGCCAGTGCCGGCGAAGATCCCGGACCAGTCCACCGCCACGCCCCCCACGTGCAGCCGCGCCAGCGCGGTCAGCAGGGCAGACTCCTCGGACCGGTCCTTGCGCAGGGCCGATACGGCCACGCTGTCATCGGTGTCCAGAGTGTGCTGAGCCATCGCGGTCAACACGCCGTCCGGGCCCAACTCCAGGAAGACCCGGGCACCTTCGGTCTCCAGGGCGCGCACGCCGTCGGCGAACCGTACGGTCTCCCGCACGTGCCGGACCCAGTACTCCGCAGAGCACACCAGTTCCTCGGCAGCCAGCTCACCGGTCACGTTGGAGACCAGGGGAATCTGCGGCGCCCTGAACGACAGCCCGGCCACCACCCGCCGGAAGTCCTCCAGCATCGGATCCATCGACGCCGAATGGAACGCATGGCTCACCGACAGCCGCTGCGTCTTGCGCCCCTCAGCCGCCAACTCCTCGGCAATGCAGAGAACTTCAGCCTCACCACCGGCGATCACCACCGCCTCCGGACCGTTGACCGCAGCGATCGACACACCATCCGACAGCCGCGGCCCGACCTCGCTCTCGCCTGCCTGGACAGCCACCATCGCACCGCCCACAGGCAACGCCTGCATCAGCCGCGCCCGCGCCGCCACCAGCACACACGCATCCGCC
>NZ_JBNHIN010000091.1:0-16946 GCF_050054615.1 Streptomyces sp. YGL11-2 | reverse complement strand
ACACGCGACACCGACCACAAAGGCCAACGTGACGAACCCCAAGTGGTTACGGCTCGATAGCCGTACGCACCAGTGGCCACGTCCGCTCACCACCTGCGCGTCAGCCCCACCCGTGAAGCGTGGTCGCGGTGGGTCCGCCGGGGCGGATCAGTCGCTCAGTCGCTCACCGGACGAGGTCGAGAACACGTGCGTCTCGCCCGCGCGCGGTACGACGTGCAGCACGTCGCCCTTCCCCGGAACCTGACGACCGCCGACCCGGACCACGATGTCCTTCCGCTCCCCGCCGATCTGGGCGGTGCCGTAGACGTATCCGTCGGCGCCGAGTTCCTCGACCACGTTCACGGTGACGGCAAGGCCCGCGGGTGCGTGGTTGGCGAGGGAGGTCGCCTGGCCGCCCGCGATGTCGAAGTGCTCGGGGCGTACCCCGACCGTCACCGTGCGGTCGCCCTTGTCGGCGGCCGCGGCGACGGCCTCGCGGCTGACCGGGACGATGCTATTGCCGAACTGCACGCCGCCGTCGGTGAGCGGCACTTCGACGAGGTTCATGGCCGGCGAGCCGATGAAGCCCGCCACGAAGAGGTTCGCGGGGCGGTCGTACATGTTCCGGGGCGAGTCGACCTGCTGGAGCAGCCCGTCCTTGAGGACGGCGACCCGGTCGCCCATGGTCATGGCCTCGACCTGGTCGTGGGTGACGTAGACCGTGGTGGTCCCCAGCCGCCGTTGGAGCCCGGCGATCTGGGTGCGGGTCTGCACCCGCAGTTTGGCGTCCAGGTTGGACAGCGGCTCGTCCATCAGGAACACCTGCGGCTCCCGGACGATCGCCCGGCCCATCGCGACCCGCTGCCGCTGACCGCCGGACAGCGCCTTCGGCTTGCGCCCCAGGTACTCCGTCAGGTCCAGGATCTTCGCCGCCTCCTCGACCTTCTGCCGGATCTCGGCCTTCGGCACACCGGCGATCTTGAGCGCGAACCCCATGTTGTCGGCGACCGTCATGTGCGGGTAGAGCGCGTAGTTCTGGAACACCATGGCGATGTCCCGGTCCTTCGGAGGCAGCTGCGTGACATCCCGGTCGCCGATCCGGATCGCGCCGTCGTTGACGTCCTCCAGCCCCGCGAGCATCCGCAGCGAGGTGGACTTGCCGCATCCGGAGGGCCCTACGAGGACGAGGAACTCGCCGTCCTCGATGGCGATCTCCAACTTGTCGACGGCCGCCCGCTCCGCTCCGGGATAGGTACGGGTCGCCTTGTCGAACGTGACTGTGGCCATGGTGTAGTGATCCCTTCACCGGCAGGAACGTGCCGGACGATCCGAGTGGGGGTTGGCGGTGGGTCCCCGTGTGGGGAGGGCGAGTTGGTCTGGTCGACGGCTGCCGCTACTTCACCGCGCCCGCCGTGATGCCGCTGACGAACTGGCGTTGGAAGGCGAAGAAGACCGCGAGGGGGATCACCATCGACAGGAACGCCCCGGAGGAGAGCACGTCGATGTTGTCGCCGAACTGGCGGGTCTGCTCCTGGAGCGCGACGGTGAGCGGCGCGGAGCCGCTGTTGGCGAAGATCAGCGCCACCAGCATGTCGTTCCAGACCCAGAGGAACTGGAAGATGGCGAGTGAGGCGATGGCCGGGCCGCCGAGTGGTACCACCACCCGGGCGAACAGCCGCAGTTCGCCCGCTCCGTCGAGGCGCCCCGCCTCCAGCAGCTCACGCGGAATCTCGGCGAAGAAGTTGCGCAGCAGGAAGATGGCGAACGGCAGGCCGAAGGCCGTGTGGAAGAGGATGACGCCCAGCAGGCTGCCGAAGATGCCGAATGCGGCGTACAGCTTGGTGACCGGGATCAGGGCGACCTGGATGGGGACCACCAGCAGCCCGATCAGCAGCAGGAAGAGCCAGTCCCGGCCGGGGAACTCCAGCCAGGCGAAGGCGTATCCGGCCATCGCGCCGATGACGATGACCAGCACGGTGACGGGGACGGTGATCAGCACACTGTTGAGCAGGGCATGGGTGATGGTGCCGTTGCCCATCAGTGCCGCGTAGTTGTGCAGGGTCAGCTGGGCCGGGTCGGTGAAGGCCCGCCACCAGCCGGAGGTGCTGATGTCGGACGGGCCGCGCAGCGAGGAGATCAGCAGCCCGACGGTGGGGACCAGCCAGAAGAGGGCGGTCAGCAGCAGGCCGAGACGGACCGCGCCGCCTCCGGCCCGGGCGGCCAGGCGGGCGGCCGCGCCAGGGCCGCGCCGGGTGGGGGTGTCGATGACGGTCACCGGGTGCGCTCCTTCCGGAAGCGGCGGATGTTGAAGAAGACGGCGGGCAGTACCAACAGCAGCAGCAGTACTCCGAGCGCGCTGCCGACGCCCTGGTCGTTGCCGCCGCCGAAGGAGGCGAGATACAGCTGGAGGGCGAGGACGTTGGCGTCCTGCTGGGTCGAGCCCGGTGCGATGACATAGACCAGGTCGAAGACCTTCAGCACGTTGATGACCAGTGTCACCAGCACCACGACGAGCGTCGGGGCCAGCAGCGGGACGGTGACCCGGCGGAAGACCTGCCACTCGTTCGCGCCGTCCATCCGGGCCGCCTCCAGCAGTTCGCGCGGCACTCCGGCCAGTCCGGCCGCGATCAGCACCATCGCGAAGCCGGTCCACATCCACACGTAGGCGCCGATGATGGACCAGGTGACCAGGGTTGGTCCGAGCCAGGTGACGCCCTGGAACTGGGCGGTGAAGTTGGCGGCGGGCAGGCTCAGCCGCACCTGGCCCGTGCCGAGCTTGTCGGCCGGCAGGACGAAGGTGCCGTTGCGGCCGGAGGTGGCGGAGGCGACGGTGCGGCCGTCACGTACCGCCTGCACCTGGACCCCGGCCAGGGCCTTCTCCCCCGGGTCGATCCGGCCGGGGACCCCACCGCCGCCCGGGGTGAAGTCCAGCCAGACGGTGCCGCAGACGGCGCCCGCGGGGCAGTGGGTCGGCGCGGCGGCCTGCTGCGCCCCGGAGAGGGTGGCGGGCGAGACGCCGACCAGCGGCAGCGCCGCCGCGCCGGTGCCCGGGGGCACTGTGGAGGTGGTGAGNCCCCCCCCCCCCCCCCCCCCCCCCCCCCCCCCCCCCCCCCCCCCCCCCCCCCCCCCCGGTGCCCGGGGGCACTGTGGAGGTGGTGAGGTAGCCGCCCCCGGAGGGGGCCAGGCCGCCGCCGACGCGCGGCTTGGCTCCCGGGTAGGAGGACGCCTTGGCGAAGGTGTCGTGTACGCCGACCGCCACCGCGTTGGCCACGCCCTTGCCGGGGTCCTGGTCGTACACCAGGCGGAAGATGATTCCGGCCGCCAGCATCGAGATGGCCATCGGCATGAAGACCACCAGTTTGAAGGCGGTTCCCCAGCGGATCCGTTCGGTCAGCACCGCGAAGATCAGCCCGAGCCCGGTGGCCACGCTGGGCGCGACCACCACCCACAGGGCGTTGTTGCGCAGCGCGGTCAGCGTCCTGGGGTCATGGAAGACGCTGGTGTAGTTGCCCAGGCCCACGAAGTGGGCGAAGCCGTCCGCGCCGAACAGGCTGCGCACCGCCGTCCAGCTGATGGGGTACACCACCAGCGCCCCGAGCACCGCCAGCGCCGGAAGCAGGAAGCAGGCGGCGGCCCAGGGGTGGGCGCCGATCGCCGAGCGCGCGCGGCGGACGGTGTGCCGTCCGCCGCGTCGGGGACCGGCGGTGCCGGACGGGGACGGTGGTGCCTGGTAGGGGGCGGAGGGCGCGGTCTGTGCTGCCATCACCCGTCACCTCAGCCCGCGTTGGCGAACGCCGCGGCGGCGTCCGTTTCCAACTTGCTCTGTGCGCCGGCCACGTCCGAGGGGGCGGCCAGGAAGTCCTGGAGGTCCTTCCACTCGCCTTGGCCCTTGGTACCGCCGAACGCCGCCGGGGCCTGATCGGACATGTCGAAGCGGAAGTTGTCGCCGGCGGCCGTCAAGGACTTGGCGAGGGACTGCTCGGTCGCGTCGGGGTAGGCGGAGAGGTCCAGGGACTTGTTGGGCGAGATGAAGCCGCCCTGCTTGACCTCGGTTCGTGCGGCGTCCGTTGAGGCGAGGTAGGTCAGAAGCGCCTGGGCGCCCTTGCTGCTCTTCAGCGCCACGGCGACGTCGCCGCCGACGACCATGGGTGCCTGGCCACCGTCCGCCTTCGGGAACGGGAACACCTTGGCGTCGGTGCCGATCTTGGCCTTGGTGTCACTGGTGATGTTGGTGGCGACGAAGTCGCCTTCGTAGACCATGGCGGCCTTCGCGGGATCGGCGAAGGTCTGGTCCACGGAGGCGGGGAACTCGGTGGCCACGGCGCCGCGGGTGCCACCGGCGAGCAGGGTGGGCTTGCCGAAGAGCTGGCCGAGGGTGGTCAGGGCCTTGCCGACCGAGGGGTCGGTCCACTTGATCTGGTGCTTGGTCAGCTGGTCGTACTTGGCCGGGCCGGCCTGGCTGAGGTAGATGTTCTCGAACCAGTCGGTCAGCGTCCAGCCGTCCGCGCCGCCGACGGAGACTGGCGGAGTGCCGGAGTCGGAGATGGTCTGGGCGTCCTTGAGGAACTCCGACCAGGTGGCCGGGGGGCTGGAGATTCCGGCGGTGGAGAATGCCTTGGTGTTGTACCAGACCGTGGACTTGTCGGCGGCCTTGAAGTACACCCCGTACTGCTTGCCCTGGTAGGCGCCCAGGTTCTGCCAGCCGGTGCTGTAGTTGCTCTTCAGCTGCTTCTCGACGGCCGCTTCGGCCGGCTTGAGCCACCCGGACTTGGCGAACTGGGCCAGCACACCAGGCTGCGGGAGGAACGCGACGTCCGGCGCTCCACCGCCCTGGATCTTGGTGCCGAGGAAGGTCGAGACGTTGTCGCCGGTGGGGACGAAGTCGGTCTTGGCGCCGGTCAGTTGGTCGAACCGCTCGATGACCTTCATGAAGTTCTTCTGTTCCGGCCCGGTCCACACCGCGGCCACCTCAAGGTGCTGGCCGTGCAGGTCGGGCAGGTGGAGGTCGGAAGCGGTGGCGCCGCTGGGAGCAGCGGAGGAGCTGGAGCCGCTGCCGCCGCAGGCGGTGGTCAGCAGGCCCAGGGCGCAGGTGGTGGCGGCCAGTGCGACGATTCTTTTCATGGGGTTCTCCTGATTTGGGACGGGTACGGGATCAGGGAGTTGCGGTGACCCACCAGGCGGCCGTGTTGCCCGGTAGGGAGCCCGGTGGGCAGGGGCGACTGGCGAGCAGTGGGGTGCCGCCGGCCGGGGCGGGCACCGGCTGGGCGCCGAAGTTGACGGCGCACACCAGTCCCTCCCCTCGTTCGAAGGCGAGTACCTGCGGCGGGGAGTCGAGCCAGCGCACCGGCCCCTCGCCGAGCTGGGGCAGGCTGTGGCGCAGGTGGAGCGCGTCCCGGTAGAGGTGCCAGAAGGACGTGGTGTCGACCAGTGCCCGCTCGGTGGTGTGGTCGGCGAACCAGTCCGGCTGGGGCAGCCACGGCCGCGCCGGGGCGTCGCCTGCGGTGAAGCCGAACGGGGAGGCGTGTCCGGACCACGGCAGCGGGACCCGGCAGCCGTCGCGGACCTTGGCCCGGCTCCCCGTGCGCCGGAATATCGGGTCGGTCAGCACCTCGTCCGGCAGGTCGTCCACCTCGGGCAGGCCCAGCTCCTCGCCCTGGTAGACGTAGGCGGCGCCGGGCAGCGCCAGCATCAGCAGGGCGGCGGCCCGGGCCCGAGCGGGGCCGAGGCCGGACAGGTCGGTGCTGTCGGCGGGGGCCGGTGCGGCGTAGCGGGTGACCGACCTGATCTGGTCGTGGTTGTTGAGGACCCAGGTGATGGTCGATCCGGTCCCGGCGATGTCGCGCAGGGCGTCGGAGATGACCTGTTGGAACGCCTCCGCGTCCCAGGGCGCGGTCAACAGGTGGAAGAAGAATGCCTGGTGCAGCTCGTCGGGCCGTACGTAGCGGGCGTGCTCGGCGGCGGTCGGCACCGACACCTCGCCGACCAGCAGGCGTTCGCGTCCGTCCCGCGCGGTGTACTGCTCGCAGATCGCCCGCCAGCTGCGCCACACCTGGTGGACCTCGGGCTGGTTCCAGGCCAGCGGGTTGACCGAGTCACGGGAGCGCTCGTCCGCGCCCGGGTCTTCGGAGTCCGGCAGGTCCGGGTGCTTGTACAGCCCGGCCGCGACGTCGATGCGGAAGCCGTCGACGCCGCGGTCCAGCCAGAACCGCAGCACCCGCTCGAAGTGCTGCGCCACGTCGGGGTGGCGCCAGTTGAGGTCCGGCTGCTCGGGCGTGAACATGTGCAGGTACCACTCGCCCGGGGTGCCGTCGGGCTCGACGACACGGGTCCATGCGGGGCCGCCGAACATCGCGCGCCAGTTGTTGGGTGGCAGCTCACCGTCCGTGCCGCGGCCCGGGGCGAAGTGGAACCGGCCGCGTGCCGCGCCGCCCGGCGCGTCGGCGAGTGCCTGCTGGAACCAGGGGTGCTGGAGCGAGCAGTGGTTGGGCACGATGTCGACCAGGCACCGCAGGCCGAGCCGGTGCGCGTCGGCGATCAGGCGGTCGAATGCGGCCAGGTCGCCGTAGACCGGGTCCACGTCGCAGTAGTCCGCGACGTCGTAGCCGTGGTCGTGCTGCGGTGAGGGGTAGAACGGGGTGAGCCAAATGCCGTCCACGCCAAGGCGCTTGAGGTAGGGCAGTCCGGCCGCGACGCCTGCCAGGTCGCCGATGCCGTCGCCGGTGCTGTCCAGGAAGCTGCGGATGTAGATCTGGTAGATCACCGCGTCGCGCCACCACCGGTGGGGCGGCAACGCGGGTGTGTTCTCGGTGTTCGGGGTGTCCACCGCCCCGAGCCGTGCTGTCGCTCTCGGCGGGTTGTTTTCAACCGGTGCGCCGATCATCCGTCACCATCCTGGCCCGTCGTACGGCTCGCGCAGGAGCCGTCGGTTGTTCTGGTTGCCCAGCCCGGGCGCCGTTCCGTTCAGCGGGGACGACGCGTGAGTCGGGCTGCCGCGCGGTATGCGCGTCGTCCCTGGGGCCGGTTTTTCGTCCGACCGCCGCGAGGTGCATGCATGTTATGTATAGCGGTCGAGTAGATGTCAACGGTGAAAACAGAAATTTCCAGGCCCGGTGGCGGCCCAGGTCATCGGGCTCGGCCCGCGGGGATGCATGACGGGCAGGTGTCCGGGGCGTTGCGGTGGTGTTCTTCGCGCGGCGACGCACGGCGTCCGGGCATGCCGAGGGCCGGCAGTCCCGCGGGACTGCCGGCCCTGAGCGCCAGACGGATTCGGTGGGCGGTGCTCGCCGTCAGGGACCTCGCAGGATCGCCTTCAGGTCCTGTGCCAGCGCCGCCGTCGCCGCGGCCGGTGACCGCCGCTGCGTGAGGGCGGCGTGCACCTCTCCGGCCACCGCCAGGCTCACCTGGTCGTACTCCGCGCTCTTGGGGCGGGTCCTGGCCGACAGGATGCTCTGCCGCAGCACCGGCAGATACGGGAACCGCTTGATCAGCGCGGTATCGGTGTACAGCTGCGCCCACACCGGCGGCAGCGAGCCCTGCTCCAGCACCTGCCGCTCGTTGTCGAGCCCGGTCAGGTACCGGATCAGCGCGCGGGCGGTCTTCTGGTGCCGTGAGTAGCTGCTGACCGAGAGGTTGGAACCGCCCAGCGAACTCGACCCCGGGCCGTCGGCACCGGGCAGCGGGGCCACGCCGATCTTCCCGGCGACCTTCGAGCCCTTCGCCTCGGCCAGGCCGTACGCGTACGGCCAGTTGCGCATGAACAGGTAGTGGCCGTCTTCGAAGGCTCGCCGCGACTCCTCCTCCGTGAAGGTGAGCGTCTCGCGCGGTATCCAGCCCTGGCGCACCCCGTTGACCATGAAGTCCAGCGCCCGCACGGCCGCGGGTGAGTCGACGGCGACCTTCCGGCCCTCGTCGGAGAGGATCGCCCCGCCCGCCGACTGCACCGCCTCCGCGTAGTTGACGGTGAGCCCCTCGTACGGCAGCAACTGGCCGGCGTAGCCCTTCAACCCGTACCCGGGTGCCACCGTCCGCGCGTCGTTCGCCAGCTCGGCCCAGGTCCGCGGCGGCGGCAGGTGAGCCCGGTCGAGGACGTCCTTGCGGTAGTAGAGCATTCCGGCGTTGGTCACGTAGGGGACCGCGTAGAGCCGCCCGCGGTAGGTGGCCGTGTCGACCACCGGTTTGAGGAACTTGTCCAGCGGAAAGCCCTGTGCGTCCAGCGGGGCGATCCACCCGGCGGAGGCGAACTCCGCGGTCCAGGCCACGTCCATGTTGAGGACGTCGTAGCGGTCGCTCTTCGCCCGGAGGTTGCTGATCATCTGCGCCCGCACGTCGTCGGCGGCGGGGGGCAGTTGGATCAACGTGGCCTTCTGGTCGGGGTGGGCGGCGTTCCACACCGCCAGCCGGCCCTGCATATAGCCGGTGAGGTCCCGCCCGGTGACCAACGTCACCGGACCCGTTCCGTCGGCGCCGCCGTCGCGAGCCCAGCTCGCGGGCAGGGAGCACCCGGAGAGCAGCAGCAACCCGGCCATCAGCCAGTGCGTCACTCTGAGCCACCGCATGCGTTCCTCCAGCTCACCACCGCCCTGCGGAAGGGTAGTATTCGGTTATGTATATCTCGCATCTATGACAGGGAACAGGGCATCGGTCCGCGCGGCCGTCTCGGAGCAGTTGCGGCGAACCCGCACCCGACTACGGCGGCGATACCGGGAGCACGCGCGCGAACCGGGGAAGAGGCCGGGGTGCTGGGCGGAACCATAACGCCCGCGCCGGGCCCTGTCATGGGTCGCGCGTTGACCGAGCAGAGATCGTGTCCGACCGGCACGTGAGGAGGAGTCGAAGCCCGTGCGCCTGCCACTGCTGGCGCTTCTCGCCAAGGAACCCGCCCACGGTTACGAGCTCAAGCAAGCCCTTGAGCAAACCTTCGGCGCGGCGTACCCTCAGCCAAACATCGGACAGGTCTATGTCACTTTGGGGCGACTTGAGAAGAATGGGCTGATCAAGGGCCAGGACGTCGACCAGTCCAACCGGCCGAACAAGCGGGTCTACGAGATCACCGACGCCGGCCGTGAGGAACTCGCCGCATGGTTCGCCGAGGCGACCGAGGGCCCTCGGGTACGGGACGAGTTCTTCATGAAGCTGGTCCTGGCGCCCGGGGCCGGTGGCAGCGACCGGCTCGCGCTGATCAACACGCAGCGCCGCCACTATCTGAACGTCATGCGGGGTCTTTCGCGGCTTGCCGCGGAGGACCGGGACAACCGCGTCGCACAACTGCTCATCGAGGGCGCCATGCTCCACCTGCAGGCCGACCTCGACTGGCTGGAGCGCTGTCAGGAGGAACTGGATTGAGCCGCTCGGGCCCCGACCCCGCGGGCGCCGCTGCCACGGACCCCGACCACGTCCTCCCGCCCGCCGAAGCCATGCTCTGCGCACGGGACCTGGTCAAGGTCCACCACGGTGCGGAGACCGCCACCCATGCCGTACGCCATGTGGATCTCCGCGTCGACCGCGGCGAGTTCGTCGCGATCATGGGGCCCTCCGGCGCGGGCAAGTCCACGCTGCTCCACCTGCTCGGCGGGCTGGACCGCCCCGACAGCGGCCGGATATGGCTGGACGGGCAGCGGGTGGACGGTCTGACCGAGGCCCGCTGGTCGCTGTTGCGCCGCCGCACCGTCGGAATCGTCTTCCAGTTCTTCAACCTGGTCACCAACATGACCGCGGCCGACAACGTGGAACTGCCGGCCCTGCTGGCCGGGATGTCCCCGAAGCAGGCCCGGACGCGCCGCGAGGAGCTGTTCGCCGAACTCGACCTCGCGGACAGGGCCCGCAGCACCCCCGCCGCGCTCTCCGGCGGTGAACAGCAGCGCGTCGCGCTGGCCAGAGCCCTGGTCAACGAGCCGGGTCTGCTGCTCGCCGACGAGCCGACCGGCAACCTCGACAGCCGCAACACCCGCGACGTGCTCCGCCTGCTGGCCCGCTACCACGCCAGCGGCCAGACGATCCTGCTGGTCACCCATGACGCCCGGGTCGCCAGCAGCGCGGACCGGGTGATCAGCCTCTACGACGGCGAGATAGCCGACGACTCCGCCCTGCACGCCCCCTCCGACAGCACGACCACCGTCGCCGACGTGCTGCGGCTGAAGGGCTGAGCCGATGCGCGCGCTGCTTCGCTGGGTACGGGCCGACCTGCGCGCCCACCGCGGCCAGGCCGCGCTGATGGTCCTGGTCACCGCGGTGATCGCGGTCTCGTTGATCCTGGCGAACGCGCTGTTGCAGGACGCCGCCAACCCCTGGCAGCGCGTCTTCCTGCAGTCCCGCGGAGCCCATGTGTGGATCCACCTGCGTCCCGGCGTGGACACCGCACCGCTCAGCCACCTCGACGGGGTCACCGGGGTCGCCGGACCGTACCGGACCGCCCCCGCCGACCTGGTACGCGGCACCGAGAAGGTGTCCCTCGAACTGCGGGCGGCAGGCGTCGAGCCTCCGTCGGTGGCCCGCCCGCTGGTGCGCTCCGGCCGGTGGCTGGACCCGGCCCGCCCCGACGGCATCGTCCTGGAGCGCTCGCTCGCCCACGCGATGCACGTGGGTGTGGGCGGCACGGTCACCGTCCGCGGCCGGGATGACGGGACGCTGCCGATGCGGGTGCTCGGCATCGCCGACAGCGCGGACCAGGGCTCGTACCCGGACTGGACGCCCGGCCTCGGCTGGGTGCTGCCCTCCGCCCTGGACCGTGTCGTGCCCGAGCCCGTCCACACCCAGCAGGTGATCGGGCTGCGGCTGCGCGATCCGGGTGCTGCCGACTTCGCCGCCCAGCAGGTCGTCACCACACTGGGCAGCGGCCAGGTGACGCAGGTCACCACCTGGCAGCAGGTGCGTTCCGCCATGGGCCAGGACAACCGGCTCCTCGGACTGCTGCTCGGGGTGTTCGGCCTGGTCGCCCTGGTGGCGGCGGCACTGGCCACCGCGGGCGCCGCGGGCAGCCGGGTGCTGGCGCAGGTACGGGACATCGCCATGCTCAAGGCCATCGGCTTCACCCCGGCGCAGGTGGTGCGGCTCTTCCTGTACGAGCACACCGCCCTGGCACTGGCCGGGATGGTCCTGGGGGCGGGCGCGGCCAGCGTCTTCGGCCCGCTGCTGCCGGGGGCGCTCGGGGAGGCCATGGGCCTGTGGCAGGCCGAACCCTCCCACGCCGGAGCGCTGGCGGCGACGGGTGCGGGGGTGGTGCTCAGCGTCGCCCTGGCCACCGTCCTCCCGGCCTGGCGAGCGGGACGGATCCCGGCCGTGCCCACGGTCCGCGCCAACCACCCGGCGAGCGGGATCTCCCGGCTGGCCCGCCTCGCGCTGCTGCTGAAGCTGCCTCCGGCGCTGGCACTGGGCAGCCGGGCGGCGTTCCACCGCCCCCTGCGCGCCGGCCTCACCGTTGCCCGGCTGGCCATCCCGATCATGATGATCACTGTGGCGCTGGGCAGTTGGGCCACGCTGGACGGCTTCCAGGACCATCCCCGGCAGTTGGGACTGGCGGCGAGCCTGACCGCGCGGCCCAGTGGCATGGGCGACGCGGAGGCGCGCCGCCTGCTCGCCCGGCAGCCCGAAGTGGCCGCCGCGTATCCGGGGGTGGAGACGCCGGCACTTGTGCCCGGAGAGACCACGACGATCACCGTTCGCGCGTTGGGCACCGCCGACCATCCCTATCCGTTCGCCCTCGCCGCAGGCCACCTCATCCGCGACGAGGACGAGGCGGTGGCCGGGCAGGGGGCGCTCGACCTGCTGCATGCCAAGGTGGGCGAGTGGGTGCGGGTCATGGCTGGGGGGACCCCACACATCCTGCACATCGTCGGTCGGGACATCGAGCCCGATCACAACGGGGAGATGCTCTCGGTGGAGCTGGGTGCGCTGGCCGGACCCGGCGGACCGCCCAGGACGCAGTACGAGGCGCTGGTGCTGCGCCCCGGGGCGGATCCGAAGGCGGTGCGGGCGGATCTGATCGCGGCGTCCCGCGGCCGCCTCGACGTACGGTCGGTGGCCAACCCGGCGGACCGGCTGGGCATGGTCCGCGTGGTGGTCGTCGGACTGATCGGGGTGCTGACGCTGATCGGCCTCGCCGAACTGGTCACCGCGACCGCCTCCGGCCTGCGCGACCACGTCCGCGACCTCGGTGTCCTGCGGGCCATGGGCCTGACGCCACGGCAGGTCACCGCCATCATCGTGACCAGCACCGGGGTGCTCGCCATGGTGGCGGTGCTGGTGGGCACCGGGCTCGGGGTGCTGCTGTCGGACCGCCTGATCAATATGGAGGGCCAGGCCAGCGGCGTCGGTGCGGGCATCGCGCGGATTCCCGCACCGGAGACGCTGCTGATCGCGGGTGCCGTCGCGGTGGCGGTGGCCGCCTGCGTCTCGGTTGTCCCGGCCACCAGAGCGACCCGGGCCCGGATCACCACGGCGCTGAGCGCAGGCCGCATGTGACCACCAGGCGCGCCTCGGAGCGGCGCGGCTCCCCGCTCGACGAGTCGAGCGCGCACGGCAGCGAACACCTCGTCAACTCCCCCGCCCCGTAGGGCAACTCCTTCGTCATCAAGGCCAACACCCTTGCCGCGGCCACGGGATGCCGCAGTGCCGCGCACCTTCACCTACACCGCCGAGGGCCTCCCCGGGGTACCGCGAAGTACCGCCGGAAGAGTACGTACGACATCACGTACTGGGCACCGACACCCATGCTCATGGACAGCCAGACGCCTTCGACACCCAGGGCGGGCACCGAGCTCAGTCCGAAAGCGAGCGGGAGCTGCACCAGCGCTCCCAGCAGGGTCACCCAGAACAGCGACCGCGTGTGACCGCCTCCGGTGAAGACCCCGCCGAGCCCCACCACACCGGCCAGGAGCAGCAGGTACGGAAGGAGGTACCGGAGGAGTGTTCCACCGGAGTCCACGACTCCCGAGGAATCGCTGAAGAGCCCCATGAGCGGTCGCCCTCCCAGCGCGAGCACCGTGCCGGCTGCCGCGGCGACCAGCGTGGCCAGCAGGGCGCTCTGCCGTCCGATCATGAACTCCGCGGGCTCACCGGCTCCCCGGGCGCGTGCTGTGAGGACGCTTGCGGCCTGGCGTACGGCGTAAAAGGCCATGGTGACGACGAACAGGATCTTGATCCCGATGCCGTAGGCCGCCAGCGGGTCCTCGCCGAAACGCGCGATGATCCCGACCAGGGTCATGCTGATCCCCATGCGCAGGACGAAGTCGCCGGAGGCCGGCAGTCCGACGGCGAGCAACCGCCGGAGCGCTGCGGGCCACCGCAGAGTCGTCGGCTCGGAGCCGCCCACATCGGCAAGCCGCATGCGGCGCAGCATCACCAGGCTTACGCAGAGGGCGAGTCCGCGGCCGAGGAGCATGCCGAGGGCGGCGCCCTGCACCCCCATGTGCGGGAGGGGGCCGACACCGTAGATGAGCAGCGGGTCGAGGACGAGGATGAGGGCGTTGGCGAGGATCGCTGTCCGCATCGGGGTCCGCGTGTCTCCGGTGCCCTTGAAGATGCCGTCGACCACGTTCTGCGCGAAGAACACCGCTGTCCCGGGGAACGAGATGGCGAAGAACCCCTCCGTGGTACGGAGCACCTCGTTCCCGTCTCCGACGAGCAGGCGCGCGATGTCGTCACGGAAGAGGAAACCTCCGAGCGCGACGATCGGAGTGATCACCAGCCACAGCACTCTCACCGCCCTCGTGATCACCGGCACTTCGGCCCGCCTGCCACCACCGAGGGCATCGGCTATCAGGACCGTCGCTCCGACGTTGGCCATGAGGATGATGCCGAGGAGCACATTTTCCAGAGTCGTGGCGATCGCGACCGCGCCGACCGCCGCTTCGTCCAGACGGGAGACCCAGACCGTGTCGATGATTCCGGCGATCACTCCGGAAAGCAGTTCCAGGTAGACCGGGATTCCGAGGGACAGCAGTGACCGGCGGGTCGCCACGGGAGTGGGGGTGGCCGCGCCTTCTGGGATCACCCCGGTGTCAGGAGCGGTGGACAACGGCCACGACCTTTCCGATGGCGCGGTGGCCTTCCCCGCAAGGCAACAACTCCGGCCCGCCTGGGCTCTGCGGCGTCATCGCGCGCACGCTCACGCCACCTCTCCCCCGGTACACGCACCGTTGTGACGTCGATCAACGTACCTCGATTCGTGTGACTCTAAAAGAGGTAGTCTGACAACAGGCCACGGAAGGAGAGCTGGTGCTGACGCTTTCGATCCTCGGATTTCTGGCAGAGCGCCCTATGCATGCCTATGAGCTCCGACAGGTCATCTCCACCCTGATCGGGCACAACCGACCGGTGAGCGATGGCGCCCTGTACCCGGCGCTCAACCGCCTCCGGCAGGCGGGGCACGTGGAGCGGCAGGCCGAACCCGGTACGAGGGCACCCACCCGCCAGGTGTTGCGCATCACCGACAACGGGCGGGCGGAGTTGCTGCGTCGGCTGTCCGAACCGAAGACCACCGAGATCACCGACAGCGGCTCCTTCTTCACCCTGCTCGCGTTCCTCGGCCAACTGCCGGAAACGGCACAGCAGATGGCCGTCCTGCGGCGTCGTCTGGATTTCCTCACCCAGCCGGCCGGTTTCTTCCACCATGCGGGGGCACCGGCACGTATCAAGGACGTGGACGACCGCTACCGCAAGGGCATGCTCCTCATGGCCCGGGCGACACAACGAGCCGAGCGGGCCTGGCTGGAGCAGACGCTCCGGGAACTGGCCGAACAGGCCGAGACGGAGGTGTGACACCCCGGCGCCGTGCAGCCCGGGTGGCACACCGTCATCTGCCCTGGCCGACTGGCGGCACCCGACCGGTCAGGCGACCGGCCCGGCCGGACCACCGCGTGAGGTGGGCGAGGCTTCGCCACCGGTCCAGGGGGGGGTGGCCGGGTGCGCGGGCAGTGCCCGGAGGCACACATGGTCGGCACCACCCGCCTGCAGATGGGCATGCACCCGCTGCGCGATCTCCTCTTCTCTTCGCCGAACGCGACGAGCGCCTCGACCAGACGGTCGCTGCCGCCGTCGGCGAAGTCGCCCTCGTCCCACCCGAGCCGTCGCCGGCTGGCCCGGTACGGCACCGCGGGCAGGTACCCGGCGACGTGGGTGCGTGCCCTGTCCCGTGCCGTGTCGGCACCGAGCCCGGTCACCACGGCCTGTTCGACGATCAGGACCCGGTCGCGCCCGAGCGCCGCGCGGGCTCCGGCCGTGTGCTCCGGCGTGACGAGGTAGGAGAACGCGCCGTCTGACCGGCCCGGGCCAGTTCGAGGGCGCGCGGTTCCAGCGCGGCGAGCACGCGCGGTGGCCGGGGCGCCGGGTCGCCAACGAAGCCGACGAGTTGGCGGACCGGGTCGGGTTCGTCGAGACGGACCAGGTGTTCGCGCAGCGCGGCCAGGGCCGTTCGTGCGGACACCGCGCTGTTGCCGTACCGGTACGCGACCGCAGCTACTTCGGCGGAGCGGTCCTGGACGCCGTCGTCTCCGTCTCCGTCTCCTCCGACCTACGGCTCTCCGCCCACCCGTTCTCCGGCCTACGGTTCTCCGCCCACCGGTTGAAGCCCTTCCCGGTGGATGCCGCCGGCGACGTCGATGGCCGGCGGTGAGGGTCCTTCCAGCGAGGGGCGAGGACGGCGATGGTTGCCAGACCGATCGCAAGAGGGACTTCGCACAAGGCGGCCATGGCCACTGCTTCCAGATGGTCGGTGCCCTTAGCTGCGGTGGTCACATCGAACCAGGCATCCAGTGCGAAGAGCGTGGCGGTGGCCGAAGCAATGGGACCGGCTGCGGTGCGCCGGTACCAGATCAGAACACCGGTGAGCAGCAAGCCAGCCACTTCCATGGCGTCCAGCCCGATCCAGGCGGTGTCCCAGTTGCGGACCCTGGCATGGCTTTTCAGGGTCAGTCCAAGGATCACCATCCAGACGGCCAGCACCAACGCCACGCCGACCAGGCCCCAGACCACTCGCCGCCGGTTACCCCCCACACGCGCGAACACGATCACTCCTGCCTTTCCCCTGTGCGTCTTGGCACCGACCGCGGGACGTCTGCCGTTCTCGACCCCATGGGCCGTGGCAGATCACGCACGGTGCCTCCCTGTTCCTGTGGTGCGGACGGCCTCCCCGCGCCTTCCGCACCCTCACAGGGAGAACATAGCCAGCCATCTTGTGGGTTGTCTGTGGAGGTGCCGGGTGCACCGGCAGGGCCGGCCGGCTCGGGCGCCGCGGCCGCAGCGCTCATCTCCACCGAGCAGGCTCTCCTGGCCCGCCATGACGACCTCACCATCGAGGAACTGGTCGGCATCGCGTTCCTGCTGCTCGCGGGTCACGCTGCTGGCCGCCAACCACGCCCCTGAGCGCTTCGCCCCCCCGGCACCCTGGACGTCCACCGCAAGGCCCGCGGCCACCTGTCCTTCGGCCACGGCATCCACCAGTGCCTCGGCCGGCAACTCGCCCGCGTCGAAACGCGCGCCGGACCCACCGCACTGCTACGCCGCTTCCCGACCCTCGAACTCGCCATCCCCACTCGCGAGGTGAAACTCAGGACCGACATGAACATCTACGGCGTCCACGAACTGCCCGTCACCTGGATGGAAACGGCCCGGTAAAGCCGCCGGCCGAGAGCGACACCTCAGTGGGAACGCACCTTCAGGGCCGGTCTTGTGAATCATTCCGGTGAGCGGAGAAACCCAACGCAGTTCCACAAGGCAGGCTCTGGGACTTGTTCGGGCGATCGTGCGACCGCGTCTCGTACTCGACGCGTTGATGAGGGCATGGAGCGGGGTGATGTGACGGACCGGAGCATGGGAGCGCCGCCCCCGAGCGTGCCCGCCCGGCCATGCCCCCGGAACTTGGGATGTCGGCGCCCGCGGGGACAGGCCATGATCGCTAAGAGGCGCAGGTGGTTGGGGTGGCGTGGGCGGGGTCGAGGGCGTTCGCTGTCTCATGGAAGGCGAGACGGTCGATC
>NZ_JBNHIN010000090.1:0-17872 GCF_050054615.1 Streptomyces sp. YGL11-2 | reverse complement strand
AACAACAACTCACCACATCACATACGCTGTCACTCGTCGCATGAAACCCGGTGTCCACTCCCGGGGATCAGCCTCACCCATCAACATCTACCGCCCTGATTAACAAACTACCGCTAGAAATCGGTGGTTGTGAGGAAGCGATCGCCACGCATGCCCAGGAGGATCCCCGACAGCGTGGCGCAGAGGGAGGCGATGACTGCCGTGAGGCACGCGGGGATGGATGCCGCTGAGGAAGAACTATTCCAGAGGTATGTCTGAAGTTGGTCGTCTGCTGTGAAGCCCATCCACGCGCTGATCCAGTAGTGCGGAATCCAGGGGGCGGCAGGGGTGCGGCATACGGGTGCGAGCGCAAGGACGGCGCCGAGTACGGCGGAGCCCATGGGCACGGCTCCGCGCAGGAGCGTGGCCGCGCTCATTGCTGTCGCGAGGAAGAGTACCTGTACCAGCACTGCGCGTCCCGCCGTCTCCAGAACCAGGCTCCAGGGCGGTGATCCCGCGTTCAACCTGACTGCGCCGTAGTGCCATTGAGCGAGATGCGCACTTCCCAGCACGACCAGGGCACCGATCAGCGTGAAGCCGACGGAACCGGCCGCAGCGATCAGGAACTTGCGTGCCATCAAGACCGCGCGTCGCGGCTCGACGAGCAGGCAGGAGACGAAAACGCCGGCTTCGAAGTCGGCCGAGACAAGCACGATCGCCAGCGCGGTAGCGACGACGAGGCCGGCCAGCGATCCACTTTGCATGGCACTGGTCCGCAGCGCGCCACCGAGCGTGCCCGCCGCTGCGATCGTGGCGCGGCCGCCGGCCCGGATCGCGGCCTGTTGTGTGCCCAGGACCGTCATCGCTGCTTCGAGCAGTAGCACCCCGGCAGCTGTGAGCAGGAATGTGGGGGTCAACAGCCGCCGAGCCTCGGCGGCGTATCGCCACAGCATCACAGCAGCCCACGCCTTGGGTGGCCGGAGCGCAACCACCATCCGAGGCCGCCTACCAGGGTCGCCGCAACGGCGGCGCGTAGGAGTAACGGAGCGGGGTGTGTCACTGCTGCCGGCCAGGCGTGGTCCCAGATCCCGTGGTTGCTGGTGTAGTGCGCCAGTGACGCGACAACTCCGGCCGGCGTCCACTGCCAGATCACTGGCCACGGCGCACCGAGGAATGCGGTGGCAGCGAGGACCGCACCGAAGCTGATCACCGCCCCCCGGGTCCGCCAGCGCGCGGCGGCGAGGACGCCGAGTCCCACCGCGACGGCCGTAACGACGGCGGCGGTGGCGACGCGTCGGATCGAGTACCAGATCAGTGCATTGTTGCTGGGTATCAGCTCGGTCAGCGGGTAGGCGTGTGCGAAGTACCAGTAGTCGAGCCCGAGAACAAGAAGTGTGCCGATGGCGAGCATGCCCATCAGCAGGGACCAGAGGGCGATCCCTTTGGCCAGCAGGATCCGGTCCAGGCGACGCTCCGCAAGCAGCAGCACGGTGGCGGTCCCCTTCTCCCACTCGGCGGCGACGGCCATGGCGGCGAGAAGGAAGGCCGCGACTATGCCCGGTGCCGAGCCGAGTAGTCCGGCCACCCAGCCGGGGGCTCCTAGTGGGTGTTGGCTTGCGGCACCGGCTGCACCGATGGACTTGCCCCAGGCGAGGAAGGATTGAGCGTCATGCCATTCGATCAGGGCGATCCGGTGGCAGTCCGCAAGATCCTGGCCGGACCTGCCCGCGCAGTTGGCGAAGGTCCTCACCTGGTCATGCAGCATGTTGTAGTCGTTGACCGAAGCCTGCCACTGCTCTCGGCCGAATTTCTGCCCGGTCCAGGTGATGTCGGCAATGCCGATCAGGAACACCGTCAGGAGGACGAAGACGATCGGTCGAGTGAGGAGCTTACGCAGCTCGCTGCCGATCAGCAGGCGCATCATCGGGTCGGCTCCTCGTCGTGCAGCTCGAAGAACCACTCCTCCAGGCTCTGAGGTTGGCCCGGTCCGCCGAACGGCAGCGCGTCCAAGGGCCCCTCGGCCACGACTGATCCTTCGCGGACCACGATCACCCGGTCGCAGACCCGCTGTACCTCGTCCAGTTGATGGCTGGAGACCAGCACGGCCGTGCCGCGGGCACGCTGCTGCTCGACGATGCTCCGGACCAGCCGCACGGCCTGGGGGTCGAGCCCGTTGTTCGGCTCGTCCAGCACCAACAGATCCGGCGAGCGCAGCAGCGCGCTCGCCAGTGCAAGGCGCTGGCGCATTCCCTGAGAGTACGTCCGGATCCGCTTGTCGGCCTTGTCCGTGAGCTGCACCAGCTCCAGGGCGCGCTGTACCTGCCCCTCGTCCCGGTCACCGCCTGTGTGAAGGAGCGTGCGTAGCATGGTGCGCCCGCTCATCCACCGATAGAAGGCAGGGACATCCAGCGAGGCACCGATCCGACGTGCGGTATCCGGTTTGAACGGTGCCGCCGCGCCGAATGCCTCCACCATGCCTTCGGAGGGTGGCAGGAGTCCGACCAGCATCCGCATCAACGTGGTCTTGCCGGCGCCGTTGAGCCCCAGAAGGCCCACGACTTCACCGGCGTGGACTTGCAGGTCGACACCGTTGACGACGTGCTGATCGCCGTAGCTCTTGCGCACTGTGCGCCCGACCAGGACGGCCGGGCGCACGCTGGTGTCTTGCGTGTTCATGAGGTCTGTGGCTTCCCCAAGAGGTCAGTTGTACGAGTTGGAGCCCGTCATGTCGACAACCGTGTTCGTCACGTCGCCGTCGGGGCCCAGCTCACCGTTGAAAGTCCAGTGGTAGTCACCGGGCCCACCGTCGGGGTACGACTGCCAGGTGTAGCTGTTGTCGCACTTCCACGCGAGCTCTCCCACCTTCACATCGGGGAGTACGTCGTGCTCGTGGTAGACCGAAAGGTGCACATCTCCGGACCAGCGGTCGATGTAGTCGTTGCACGTATGGAGCGCGAGGTTGTTCTCTCCGTTGGAGAACCACGTACGGGACTCGAAACCACCGCCCGAGTAAAGACCGTTCGCCTGCCATTCGAAGCTTCCGCTGGCCCAAGCTTGTCCGGCGAAGAGTGCGCTGACCAGAGCTGCGCCTGCGGCGACGATTGCAAGACGCCTGCGATTCATCGTGGATCGCCTCCCAGATGGAAATGAACGCACCGGGAAGCACAGCCGTCAGAGTGCCACGCACTGCCCCCGGTCTTCTGACATGCGACAGGATGCCGGTCCGCCGCGGCCGATGTCGTTAGCGCAGAGTCCACAGGAACTTGGCAATGCGTCTACTCGGTGACGCGGCGGGGTGTTCGCACCCGAAGTTGGCCAAAATCCCTGTAGATCTTCTGCGATCGGCAACGGTGAAGTGGTGTTCGCGCTCGTGCCCAGCAGGACACGAGGGGAACATGACGGCGTGACGGGGGAACATGATGGCGTATCTGGTCGAGTTGCCACTTGATGACAGCGATGCAGCGCAAGTCGTCAAGGTTGAGCTCCAGGAGAAGCCGGCCGACGGGCTGGTGAAGGTGTCGCGGCCGGGACAGGTGATGGCCAGGGCGACGCGCTCGATGGGCGACATGCTGTCCAGTGTCCGCCCAGTGGCCCAGGAACTGGTGGGCAGCTTCTCCGAGATGACGCAAGGGCCGCAAGAAATCACCGTCGAGTTCGGCCTGTCGCTCTCGGCTGAAGCCGACATCGTGATCAGCAGCAGCACGGCGCAGGCGCACTTCAAAGTGGCCCTGAAATGGGACCGGCCGAGCGACCGGGAGGACAAGGGCTCCCGGGCTGATCAGCGGGAGCAGTGAGGGTGCCGAAAGCCCGTGAGCCGTTGAACATGGGCGGCGCTGGCATCCTCGACTTCGCCGTCCTGCGCATTGCGGATCAACGGGGAATCTGCTGGGGTGCCGGCTTCCTGGTAGCGGATCGGACGGCCGTCACCTGCGCCCATGTGGTCAGCGCTGCCCTAGGAACACCCGAGGAACAACCGCCGGACGACGCCGCACGGCTGCTGGTGTCAGTGCCACTGTCGAGTGGCCCCGTGATCGGCGGGGACGGGGTGCCGGCGCGGATCGTGCACTTCGCGGCGGACGACGACGTCGCGGTGCTGCAGCTTGAGGAGGCGATCCCGCACGGGCGTCCGGTCACATTGGTCGACGCCGCAGACGTGTGGGGGCACCCTGCCCGCATATTCGGCTTCCCCCAAGGGCGCCCGGCCGGTGTCTGGCACGCCGGTGTGCTGCGGTCGCGTCAATCCGAGGGGCGGATCCAGACGGACCTGGCATCCGATGGTTACCGGGTCTCCGGAGGATTCAGCGGCAGTCCAGTCTGGGACGAAGACCTGGCCGCCGTCATCGGCATGGTAGCGGTGGCCGAGTCGGGGGAACCCTCAGCGAGTTACCTCATCCCCACCGACGTGCTCCTGCGCAGCTGGGAACCACTGCGAGCCTTGACCCAACCGGTGTCCCCCTTCCGCGGCCTCGCCCCCTTCCAAGAGGCGGATGCAGCCTCCTTCCACGGCCGGGAGGAGGAGAGCGACGAGCTGACCGCCAGGATCGCCGCCGAACGCCAGGTGTGTCTGGTCGGCCCGTCCGGATCCGGTAAGTCCTCGCTCGCCCTGGCCGGCGTCGTGCCACGTCTGCGTGCTCAGGGCTTCTCCGTAGGCGTACTGCGTCCCGCCTCCGGAAACCGACCGCTGTCAGCGCTGGCGGCCACACTCCTGCCCCTGCTGGAGCCCGACCTGACGGCCGTCGAGCGGCTGGACAAGCTTCCGTCCATGGTCCGCGTCCTGTCCCGGCACGGCGTCGCGGACAGTGTCGCCGCCATCGGGGAACGGCACGGCACACGGGGGCTGCTGCTCGTAGTCGACCAGTTCGAGGAACTGCTCGTCCTCGCACCCGACAAGGTCGGCGAACTGGCCGATGCCCTCTACACGGCAGATCTCCCGCCGACCCTGCACGTCCTCACCACCCTCCGCGCCGACTTCCTGGAAGCCGCATTGGCCCATCAGCAGGTGGGCGCCATCCTCCGCAATCGGCTCTATGCCCTCAGCGCTCCCAGCCCGCAGCAACTGCGGGCGATCGTCACCGCGCCGGTGTCCACCCTTCCCGGAATCGCCTACGAGCCCGGTCTCGTCGAGCGCGTCCTGTCCGACGCCGGAGAGGAACCCGGCGCCCTGCCCCTCCTCGGCTTCACTTTGGACCGGCTGTGGCACAGCCAGCGCAGCGGATTCCTCACCCACGAGGCATACCAGGCCCTGGGAGGCGTCGCGGGCGCTGTGGGGCACCACGCCGAACGGCTGTGGAACGCCCACGTCCCTGAGCCTGCGGTACCGGCCGCCCACCATCTGTTCGCCTCGCTGGTACGTGTCCCCCTCACCGCGAGCGCAGTCACCCGGCGTACGGCCCTGCGCAGCGAACTGAACGCAGAATCCTGGGACATCGCACAAGCCTTCACCGACGCACGCCTTCTGGTCACCAATCGCTCCCCAGAAGGCGTCGAGACGGTCGAGGCGGCTCATGAGGCCCTCATCAGCGGATGGCGACGGCTGGCCGACTGGGTGGAGGAGGACCGCGCCTTCCTCGCCTGGCGGGAAACGCTGCGCCACGACCATGAACGCTGGGACAGCAACGGCAGGACGCCGGACCTGTTGCCGACGCGGACGGCGCTGGAATCCGCCGAGCGCTGGTTGCAGGACCGCGGTACGTTCTTGACCCAAACCGAGAAGGACTACCTGCGCCGCGGCAAGGAGCACCGACACGCACGCAAGCGACAGCGGCGTGCCCTTGTGACCACGCTGACCTTCCTCACCGTGCTGGCCCTCCTGCTCGGCTCGCTGTTTGCCTACTACCGGTACGTAAGCGGCCAGCGCGCGGCTGAGTCGACCTCACGTGCACTTGCACAGCGATCGGCCGACATCAGCCCGTCGGATCCGGTTCTCTCCGTCATGACGGCCCTGGCCTCCTACCGCACATCCCCGACCGACCAGGCACGTGACGCCCTGTTGCGGGCTCAGCTCGCCTATCCTGCAGATCAGCGCATGCTCTCCGGGTCGGACGGCTCCGTGCGCGGCCTCGCCGCCAGCGAGGACGGCGAAGTGGTCCTCGTACATTCGCAGGCGGGCAAGCCCACACTTTACGTCCACGCGGCGACGGGAACGGTGCGCGGACAGCGGCTCGACCTGCCGTACCAAGCCGCAATCGACTTCGTTTCCCAAGACGGCCACCGAGCCGGGTTCTTCACCGAAAACCGGGACGTGGTCTGGTTCGATGTCCAGCGCGATGGCCCATCGGGGCACTTGATCGGCCCGGCACATCATCTTCCGGCCCGACTTGGCCCACCGTCCGGACTCAGCAACATCAGTGGCGACGCCGCGATCTCCCGTGACGGCCGTATCGTCGTCCTTACCGGTGCGGGATCTACTTCCGTTGTGTGGTGGGACCTCGAACGCGGGGGGTGGGGCAAGGTTCCGCTCCCGTCGGGACTCTCGGCGACCACCAGTTTCGACGCCGTGCGCATCGCGCCGGACGGCCGGACGCTGCTGGCCGCCGTCTTCGACTCGGAGACGAAGAAGAGTTCACTTCTGGCCATCGACCGGGAGGTACACCACACACAAACCCTCATGCCGGCGGGTGCGCACTTCACTGTCTCCGACGCGGGAGGCGCTGTCGCCAGTTGCGAGTCGGCGACCGCAAAGGGAAAGCACACCCTCGTCATCCGCAGTACCAGTCACCCCACCATCATTGGCCGGTACACAAGCAGCGGCCTGGCGGACGACGAGGACTGCGGACTGCGGGCGATCGACGACAACGGCAGGTGGGCGGTCACGCAGAAAGAGAGCGTGTCCCTGCTCGATCTGCAGAACAACCGGTGCCCCTTCACCGAACCCGGGGGACACTACGACGAAACAATCAACAAAATCGTTCTGCCCCACGGAAAACCCGCCATCCTGGCCTCCACCCAAAAACGCGTCTTCTACGTGCCGCCCCTTCCGCAGAGCCCACCCCTCAATCCCCTTCCACAGCCGAAGCTCTCTCCGAACGGTACATCGGTCGTGGGCCTCTCGAATGATGGAAAGTACATCGAGCGCCGCACAGCGGACGATCAGGGATCGGTACTCGCCAAAGCACAGCGCAAACAAGAGGACTTCGAAAGCCAGAAATCGAAGCTCGGTTTCAGCGCGGACGGGAAGACGGTCGCCGACCAGACCGGGAAACGGACCGTCGTGCTCCGCCGGTCCTCAGACCTTGAACCGGTCCGCACTATCACTGCTGCGGACCCGCCGACGGACAGCGAGGGGGAGCCGGACTTCCGCTTCTCCTTCGACGGCGACAGTGTGGTGACCCGGTCCGGCACCGTAGTGCAAAGGTGGGACCGGAACACCGCTGACAAGACGGCACAGTTGGACCTGAGGCAGGTGATTCACGATCTTCCTCCCCACCCTGACATCGAGTTCGCGCCCTACCCACAACCCGACGACATTGCCGTTGTGGTGTGGGGAGACCCTTATGTCCACATCATCGACATCGCGGCCAGACGCGAGACACGCAAGATCAGAACTGGACCGGACACCGCGAACGTACAGTTCGACCGAACCGGAGAGCACTTCGCCCTACTCCGCCGGGGAAAGAACATAGAACTCTGGCAGAGCAACCCGCCCAGCAAGCGGATTGGGCCGCTGTTCACTAGCGATAAGGATGATCAGGAATTCACTACCGGGTTCCTCCCCTCTGGCCAATTCTTGACCGCCGCAGGCACATCGGTACGCTTCTATGACATCGAAGCCGGACAGGCGCAAGATGCCTACACCTTCGGCACATCCAAAAATTTGGACAGCGCAGGATATTCGTACGTCAGCGCATCAGCCGACGGACGAACCATTCTGTTTCGCGACAACGAACTCTCATCTCCTTACCACATCATCCGACTCAACCCGGACGACTGGATGCACGACCTGTGCCGCCAGATCGGCTACCGCGAATTCACTTCCGACGAACGGGCGAGCATAGGGACCTCCATCCCGGACGAACTACTGTGTCACGGCGAATAACGCCTCAGCTCGGGATTCTGCATCGAGATGTCAAACCGGCCAACGTCCTGCTGGAGCGAAGCGGCAGGGCCGTCCTCACCGACTTCGGCATCGCGCTCTTCGGAGGTTCCTCCGGGCTCACCCGTACTGGAGACATCGTGGGTTCTCCCGACTATCTCGCCCCAGAGCGCGCTGCGGGCCACCGACCGGGTCCGCCCTCAGACCTGTGGTCCCTGGGCGCGACCTTGTATGCCGCAGTCGAGGGCCAGTCGCCTTTCTGGCGCACCTCGACCCTGAGCACGCTGCAAGCCGTGATCTCAGACCCGTTGCCCGAACCGCGTCACGCCGGCCCTCTTGCCCGGTCATCGAGGCGCTGCTGCGCAAGGACCCGGATGCGCGGCCCACGGCAAGCCAGGCGCAGCGCATGCTGGAGGACGTGGCGGCCGGAGTGGCAGCCCCAGAAGAGACACATTCCGCCACCCAAGTGGTTCGTCCCAATGGGGCGGAATCCGCAGGTGAAGCGCCCGCCGACCAGTCCACAAGGTCGGCACAATCAATACCCGTGCCGTCGTACGGCGGCAGGGTTCCAGAAGACCAGGGACCGGGTGCCCCTCCGCCGGGCACCGCTCCGACGGCCAGGGGCTCGCCCCTCCGGAAGCCCCAGGCACCAGTCGCGGTCGCCGCAGGAGGCTGCTGGTCGTACTCGCTGCTGTAATGGCGACAATCCTGATCGGCGGCCTGGTGTGGGCACTTACCACCGAGAACGGAACAACGCCGGGGTCGAAGTCCACGTCGCCAACCGTCACCCAGACTCCCCCGCAGCAGCATACGGAACAGCCCCCGAACGTCACATCGACGTCTAAGAACCCCCCACCGACTACCGGCAACTCCCCATCGACGACGGCAAGTTCTTCACCGTCGTCGATGAGTTCCACGGCGTCTCCGCCACCGGCTGTGAAGAGCCCAGACAGCACCGTGAAGTCGTATTTCGACGCTATCAACGCTGCTGATTATAGGCAGGCTTGGGAACTCGGCGGCAAGAACATTCAGGGGGGACCCTATGAGTCCCTCGAGAAATCCTTCGAAGGCACAGCCAATGAATCGGTCACCATAAACTCCGTCAATGGTGAGACAGTGGAGGTCGAGCTGGACGCCACCCAGACGGACGGAACCCACCGTCACTTTGCAGGAACATACACAGTGCGCGACGGTGCCATTGTCGCGGCTGACATCCATAGTCAATGAACTGTTTTCTCCTGTCCTGCGGGGGAAGCTGCAGGACAGCAGGGTGGTGTAACGAGACGAGACTCCTGGTCACTGCGGTGGTGTTCCTAGGCAGCATGCATCGTCCGAGGAGCCTCGCTCGGTCCCGTATCGTGCCATGGTCGATGTCCCGCACGAGCTGGTTGAGCACGTCTCGTGGCTGATCTATGCCCGAAGGTGTGAACACGGCTCGCGGTGGCGCAAGTTGGGCTGATGGCTCTGATCGATACCCTTTGGCTCTGCTTCAGCGCCACGCCGGCCCCAAGAACACGATCCGGCCCTATGCACGGGTCTCAGTCGCTCCGGAGCGCCAGGCAGGTTGACGTGATGGGGCATTCAGATTGACACCCAATCAACCTCACTGCAACGATTGCATGGTGACAACTGTGCGGGTGGCGATCGTTGACGACCATCCTGTGACACGAGAGGGCGTTGCGGCGTTGGTCGCCGCCGACCCGCGGTTCGAAGTGGTGGCCTCCGTCGATGACCCGGCCGCCTTGCCCCGCGATGACTCGGTCGATGTCGTGGTGCTCGATCTCTACCTGGCCGATGGCAAACCGTCGACGCCCGCTGTTGCTGAACTCGCCACACATACAAGGGTCTTGGTGATGTCCGCGTCGCGGGCGCCCGCCGACGTGCTGGCGGTTGTGCGGGCCGGAGCGAGCGGCTACGTTACCAAGGACACGGCCAAGGCGACGCTGCTCGCGGTGCTGACCACGGTGGCTTCCGGGGGGTTCTCGCTCTCGCCGCAGCTGGCGGACGTGCTCACCGCCGCGCTCACGCCCCCGCCGACTGTGCCCGAAGACCCGTCGGAGCTCCTCTCTCCGCGGGAGCGCGAGGCGTTGGATCTGATCGCCGCCGGGTTCACCCATGCGCAGGCCGCCCGGCGTATGAACGTCACGAAGGCGACGGTCGATACATATGTGGAGCGCATCCGCGTTAAGCTCCAGGCGCGAAACAAAGCCGAGTTGACCAGGATCGCACTGGCAGCGCGACGAACTTAGGGCGGAGCGGGGTAGCGGGGGATGCCCAGAGTGGGGCCGACGGGGGTGGAGCGGCTTGCGGCTCGATGGATCCGTACTTCGGTGGGAACGGTCGTCGTTGCGTGCCCGATGGTGTGGTGGGCCGCGGGTGCCGGCAACCGTGGTGTTCTCGCCGCAGGTGTGACCGCCTCGGTGGCAGTGATTCTGACAGTCCTGGGCGTCAGATCTGCGCGAGCGGCCGGGCGTGAGCTCGACCGGGAGGCGGCGGAGGCGATCCATGTCGCGCAGGAGGCGGCGCGTTCCGAGGAGCGTGAGAGGCATCAACGGATCCTGCACGACCGGGTTTTGCAGATCATGGAGATGCTGGCCCGGGGCGACCGGCGGTTCGACACAGGGGTTCGCAGCCAGGTCGCGCACGAGGCGGCATGGCTGCGCGACCTGGTGGAGACCGGTAGGGAGCGGGAACCGGGCAATCTGGTAGCGGAATTAGAGGCCCTGGCACGGGCTTACGCCCTGCAGCACCTGCGGGTCGAGGTCAACACCGCCGGCCTCGCCGCAGCCGGGAATCCACACGACCGGCTTCCACGGTCCCATGTGGCGGCCCTGGTGGAGGCATCCCGCGAGGCACTGACCAACGTCGTCAAACATGCCGGCACCGACGTCGCCACCATACGTGTCAACCACGGACGGGACGGTCTGGTGCTCACGGTCGTGGACGCGGGCCGTGGATTCGAGGGCGAGCCGGAGAGCGGCACGGGACTACGGCGATCGATCATCGGCCGCATCACCGAGGTCGGCGGCGCCGTGCTGATCGAGAGCGCCGAAGGCGAAGGCACTTCCGTGGAGCTTCGGCTCCCCATTCCTTGAGGTGACATGGAATTCCTCTTTCACGACGGCGCTCGCGAAACCGAGCACGTCCTCACCGTCACCGACCCCACAGCGCAGATCAGCGACCTGGCAGAGGCGCTCGGGCAGAACCCGGCGGCTCTCGTGATCGACGGGCGCCTGGTCGCGGGCTCGGTGGGGCTGCAGGCGTCCGGGCTGGTGACCGGCTCCACCGTCGAGCCCGCGCCGGCGGTGGCGCACACCCGGCCCGAGCGGCCACCTCTGGAGGCGCGCGTGGTCGCGGGGCTCGACGCCGGCGCGCGAGTGCCGCTCCTGCAAGGCGAAACGTCCATCGGGCGGGAGACCGTGCCTCATGGCATACGCATCGACCACCCGTCGGTCTCACGCCAGCACGGCGTCGTCACCGTGCCGGAAGCGGGCCCGGCCACCGTGGCGGACGCGGGGTCCCGTAACGGTGTCGACGTCAATGGCGTACTGATCACGAAGGCGACCACGGTCGCCGAGCACGATGTGATCGGCGTGGGCGGCGGTGCGTTGGTGCGTGTCGTCACCCCGCCCGACGATCGTCGGCGGGCGAGGGTCGACACCGTGCACGGGGTGCGGCACGGTTGGCTTGTGCCGTTCCCGCGCCAGGCACGGGAGGCGCTTCCGGCTCCAGTGCCATTGGAACCGCCAACACCGCCGGAGCGCCCGGGCCGGTCGCCGTTCCTCTTCACCTCCTTGCTGGCGCCGATCGGGCTCGCCGTCGTGACGGTCTGGCTCTTCCGGGATCCGCGGTTCGCCGCTTTCGCGGTGCTGACACCGATCGCGTATCTCGCGTCCACGCTGGAGGAGCGGTTACGTGGTAGGGGTGGCCGCCGTACGGGCAAGCTGGGTTACCGGACGGCGCTTCAGGCGTTCGAGGCGGCGGTGGAGCGTGAGCATCGTGCGGAGCTGGTGCGCCGCCGGACCGAGGGGCTGGACCCAGCCGAGGTCGCCTTCCGTGCCCAGATGCCCGGGGCGTGCCTGTGGGAAAGGCGCGCGACTTCCGACGACTTCTTGAAACTTGCGGTCGGCATGGGGGACCAGCCCTGGCAGCCGCAGCTCTCCGGCGATCGGAGCCGCCAGGACGCCATGCCCGACGAAGCGGCCGAAGTGCTCGCGCGGTTCGGGGAGTTGCCGCGCGTGCCGGTCGTGGTGGATCTGGGGGCCCACCGGGTGCTTGGCGTCGAGGGACAGCGCGATGCCGCGCTCGCGGCGGTGCGCATGCTTCTGTGTCAGGCCGCGGTGGCGGCCGGCCCGGCCGATATGGCGGTGGCGGTCTTCAGCAACTCCGCCTGGTCGGCACGCTGGGAGTGGGCGAAATGGTTGCCGCACCTGTTCGACCGGGCCCAGGGCACGACCCGGATGGTCGCGGTAGGCCGTGCGGAATCCGACACACTGGCCGCCGAGTTCCTTGCCAACCACCCGTTCCCGGAAGCGGAGCAGGGCGTTTTGCTGGTCGTCGTCGACGGCGCCGGCCTGCTCGAAGGACGCAACTGCCCGCTGCGCGACCTGCTCACCCAACGTACCGGAGCCACTCGGGCGATCATCCTCGCCGATCCGCTTCCTGCGTTGTGCCAAGTCGCGTTGACGGTCAAGGCTTCGGGCTCCGGTGAGCTGCGCTACGCCGCGTCCGGTGAGCGCCACGGAAACATGCTGGTGGCCGGGGTGAGCGAGGAGCGTGCCCGTGCCACGGCGCGGGCGCTGGCCAGGTTCGAAGATCCGGAGATCGCGCTGGCCGGTGCGGGGCTCCCCGAGCAGACCCCGTTGCTACCGCTGCTCGACCTACCGGATCTCAAGACCGAGGCGCTGGCTGAGCGTTGGCGGGCGGGCGCCCGCACTCTGCGGGCCCGGGCTGTTCTCGGCGTCACCGACGGGGGCCGCTACGAGGTCGATCTCGACGACGACGGGCCGCACGCGCTGATCGCCGGCACCACCGGCTCGGGCAAGAGCGAACTTCTGCGCACTCTCATCGCGGCTCTGGCGACCGGCAACGACCCCGACCACCTGGTCTTCGTCCTCATCGACTACAAGGGCGGCGGCGCGCTGGACGAGTGTGCGCGGCTGCCCCATGTCGTGGGGCTTGTCACCGACCTCGACGAGCAGCTGAGCATGCGCGCCCTGCGGTGTCTGGAGGCCGAACTGCGGCACCGGGAGCGGATGCTGCGCGCGGCAGGGCTCTCCGACTTCCGCTCCTACCAGCAGTTGCGGGACAACACACGGCCCGATCTGGAGGCCATGCCGCGCATGGTGGTGGTGATCGACGAGTTCGCCACCCTGGTCAAGGCGCTGCCAACGTTCGTGGACGCGCTCGTCGACGTCGCCCAGCGGGGCCGCACGCTGGGCGTTCACCTGGTGATGGCGACACAGCGGCCGGCCGGTTCGGTGAGCGATGCCATCAAGGCCAACGTCAAGTTGCGCATCGCGCTGCGCCTGGAGACCGCGGAGGACTCCAGGGACGTGCTCGACTCCCCGGCCGCGGCGACGATCGGACCCCGGCAGTGGGGCCGGGCGTTCCGCCGAGTCTCCAACGGGGAGGTCGAGGCCGTCCAGACCGCGCTTGCCACCACGGTGACCGCCACCGGGGCCGTCCACGAACGGCTGCGACTGGCGCCGTTCGGTTTCGGGCGCGGTGTGCCGGACCAACCACGGGCCGAGAAGCCGCTCGCCGAAACCGACCGCACCGACCTGCAGCGCCTGGTGGATCTCGCCTGCGACACGTTTGCCGCGGGCGGTCACGCCGTACCGCGCACGCCGTGGCCGGACCCGCTGCCGCACCGTCTACCCCTCGGCGAACTGCCGGTGCACGCCGAGACCGGCCTGCAGACGCTCACGACGGCGCTGCCCGCCTTCGTCCTGGCCGACGACCCCGACCACCAGCGCCAGCTCCCCCTGGGCTGGGACCCGGACGCGGGCAACCTCCTGGTCTTCGGCGCTGTCGGCTCCGGCACCACGACCACCCTGGCCACGCTGGTTCTGGCCTGGACGCGCGTTCTGTCACCCGACCGGCTCCATGTGCATGTCCTCGACCACGGCGCCGGCGACCTGGCACCTCTGTCCCAGCTCCCTCACACCGGCGGATACGTCCGCAGCTCGGACCGGGAGCGGATGATCCGCCTCATCGGCCTGCTCACCAAGGAGCTGGAGCACCGCAAGGCGGGCGGCGGTACGGGCTTCCCCCGCTGGCTCGTCGTCGTCGACGGACTCGGCGCGCTGCTGACCGGCGGTGACGACCAGGTGCTGGACGGTCTGATGACGCGCCTGGCCCAGGTCTACGCCGAAGGACCCGCTGTCGGCATAGCGCTCGTCGGCACGGTGGACCGCGCGGGCGGAATCCCGGGAAACTGGCTCGCTCGCACCGCACAGAAGCTGGTACTGCGGCTCGCCGACCCGTCCGATTACTCCGCCTTCAACATACCCGTACGGGAAGTTCCCGCCGGCAGCCCAGGATGCGGCCTGGTGGCCGCCACCCGACAGGTCGTGCAGGTGGCGGCCCCCGGGGCCGACCTGGCCCGGGACGTCGCCGAGATATGCCACGCCTGGCCTGGGACGTACGAAGTCCCCACCATCGGCGCGCTGCCACCGATAGTGCCCCTCGCGACACTGGAGGCCACACCACGCGCCACCACACACCCCTGGACCATCCCCATCGGCGTTGCGCAGGAGACCCTCGCCCCGGTCCACCTCGCCATCCATGAACACGACCACGTCCTGATCGCCGGACCGCGCCGTTCCGGACGCAGCACACTTCTGGCCACGGTGGCCACCGGCCTGCTGAAGGCCGTGGACGCCCCGATCTTCGCCTACGCACCCCGCAACTCGCCGATACGCCAACTACCGCCACCTGTACGCCTCGTGGCGGACATCTCCGAACTTGCTGCTCTCGTCGAGGAGAACGAGCGGCCCCCGGCCGTCCTGATCGACGACGCCGACGCGTTCGAGGACTTCAGCGGCCTGTTCGTGGCATTGACGACACATCAGGACCCGGGCATCCACGTCATCGCCGTCGCACGCAACGAGGGCGAAGTGCGCAGTGGCATGCACTGGCTGGCGAATGTACGCCGCAGTCGGTCCGGCGTGCTGCTCATGCCCGACATGCTCGATGGCGAACTCCTCGGCACCAACCTGCCGCGGCGCCCCGCACTGGCCATGCGGCCGGGACGCGGATACCTCGTCACCGACGGTTCGTTCAACGCCATCCAGGGCGCCGTACCGGAAGCCGCGCTGCCGGAGGAACGGTCGTGAACGGCGCCGATGTGGTGCGCGCACCACAAGAACGTGTCCTGCCAATGCCCGACACGGTGAACGCTACTCCCGGTGCCTGCCTCGCCCTAAGCTCAAGTCACCTCAGAAGCCCGGTACGCAATGGCAAGGCCGGGGGGCACAGGAAGGCTTATGACCATGGCTGTTCAGGTTCTCGCCGGTGCGAACGCCCAGAGCAACGCGGACCGTTTCAACCAGGCCGTAGTGGCCTACCAGCACCAACTGCAGGAGGTTCAGGCGGCCGGCAAGCAGCTCGGCGACCCGAACGATTGGAGGGGCGCGGCTGCGCAGAAGTTCAACTCCGACTTCGATGCGTTCCTCAAGCAGGCCCACTCGCTGAACCAGCGCCTCGAAACCATGGGGAGGAACGCGAAGAGCTCCATCGACAACATCGACCACAGCGACCANCTTCGATGCGTTCCTCAAGCAGGCCCACTCGCTGAACCAGCGCCTCGAAACCATGGGGAGGAACGCGAAGAGCTCCATCGACAACATCGACCACAGCGACCAGAGCGGCGCGGGCACCTTCAGCGGCTGATATCTCGACCCTTCAGCCCGCGGCCCTCTCCCCGGCCATCTCCGGGGAGAGGGCCGCGGGCTGGTGTCGGCTGGAACCTGCACGGATTCGGCCCGCCTGCCCACGGCTGGATACGGTTTTCCACCTGGCAGCGCGAAAGGGATGGCCATGAACTCAGGAATGACTGAAGCCGAGTTGGCGGTGCTGGGCGCCCGCCCGTTGACACCGGACGACCCGGAGCGGGTGGGACGGTTCCGGTTACTCGGGGTGCTGGGCGCCGGTGGCATGGGACGGGTGTACCTCGGCTGGTCCGACGGCCGCCTGACAGCGGTGAAGGTGATACGCCCTGAGTTGGCCGACAGCCCGCAGTTCCGACGGCGCTTCGGACACGAACTGGAGGCTGTCCGGAGGCTCAACACCGGTTCGACCGCCCGCCTGATCGACGCGGAAGCGGATGCGACACGGCCGTGGATGGCGACGGAATACGTACCCGGAATCCCCTTGGACGACGCGGTGGGCCCGCAGGGCTCGCTGCCACGAGCGGCGGTCTGGCGGTTGGCGTTCGGAGCGGCCAACGCGTTGCAGGCGATCCACCAGGCAGGCATCATTCACCGCGACCTGAAGCCGTCCAATGTGATCCTGGCGTCCGACGGTCCCAAGGTCATCGACTTCGGCGTGGCACACGCCAGCGATCTGAGTCAGGTGACGGTGACCGGCCAGCACGTCGGCACACCGTCCTACATGGCGCCCGAGCAGGCCACAACCGGTGTGGTGGGAGCCGCTTCCGACGTTTTCGCCCTCGGCGGCCTCCTGATGTTCGCAGCGACAGGCCGACCACCCTTCGGCGGTGGCAGCCCCACAGAAGTGCTCTACCGCGTGGTGCACCAACCACCCGACCTGACAGGGCTCCGGGACTACGACCCGGAACTGCACGACCTGGTGAGCAGGTGTCTGCACAAGGACCCCGAACAACGCCCGACCGCCGCAGCGGTAGCCGCCGCCGTCAGGGACGGCCATACCGTGCCGCACTGGCCCGAACCGCTGAGGAACCTGATCGAGCCGCGTACGGCGATGGCGGCCAGGACGTCACTCGTCGAACCGGGTTCCAGCACCGGCCCGGTAACCGCTGCGGGAGGCACGACGGGAGGTCTGCCACGCCGGGAGGCTGCCGCCCCGACGGGTAGGCGCCGTGGGAAGGTCTTCCTCGCCGCCGCGCTGGCCGTCGTACTCGTCGCGGCCGGAGGTGTCGCCGCGACGCTGCTGACACGACATCAGGGGACGGACCGGACCGCCTCGGCAGCGTCCCATGCCACACCGTCCACGTCGCCGAAGCGGTCCGTGTCCGCCAGCGCTTCTGCCGGCGTCACGTCAGCCAAGCCGACACCGGGCCCGTCCACGTCCCCGAGCGCGTCCGACCATCCCCCGCGCAACCCGGGCGGGACCGTCACCCCACCAGGGGCGCCTGGTGCCAGGACCCCCGGACCGGGGACCTCGGGCGGCGGCAACGGGGGCACAGTGCCGCAACCGGCCCCCTCCGTGACGGTCACCACCCCCGCGCCCAACTGCGGTGAATGGAAGCACCAGGACCCCCACCCGGGCACGTACGCGTACCTGACCGGCAACTACAACCTCAAGGCGGCCCCCTACCCAGAGTGCGCAGACGTGGCAGCCGTCAACGAGGGCCGGAAGGTCTGGTTCGGCTGCTACGTGGTCAACGCCAACGGCAGCACCTGGGAGTGGGTGCACGTGGACGGTGAATACACCTCGGGGTGGATAGCCCTCGGCCGCCTCAGCACCCCGAGCGGCGCAAAGTACCGCTGCTAGGGAGTGCTCCTGGTTCGGATCACGTTGCGGGGCGCAGGCTCCGGAGCCAGATCAACGCGCCGGCGTAAGTGGGGGTCGGGCCGGGGTGAGGCTGATCCCCGGGAGTGGACACCGGGTTTCATGCGACGAGTGACAGCGTATGTGATGTGGTGAGTTGTTGTT
>NZ_JBNHIN010000089.1:0-18089 GCF_050054615.1 Streptomyces sp. YGL11-2 | reverse complement strand
ATCACGCGCCCCACCATAGCCAGATACGCGAAAGCCCCGTCCGGCTCTGTGATCTGCAGCAGTGCGGGTGAAACACTCGAGGGCTGACCTGCGGAAACGCGGAGTAGTGGCAACGCGGCGCGACCCCGGCACCTTGGAACATGGGTGCCGGGGTCGCGTGCGTCTAACGTTTTCGTCTGGGCAAGGGGTCTCCGGCGGACGGAGTTGACGTGCGATCAGGTGGGGTAGCCCCTAGTGGGCCGCCAGCAGTGCCCCGATGATGAGCCCGGCCAGAAGCAGGCCCAAGGCCACGGGCAGGGGAGCCACTCCGGTGGCTTCGGCTGATGCCCCACGGCGCCGGAACGAGGGAATCCAGACGAGGCCCTGCGAGTCCCCGGTGTGATGGTGGTGGCTGCCGTGGTGGCCCAGTCCCCCGCTGTGGTGGTGGCCGCCAAACCCGCCCCCGTGGTGGCCGCCCCCGCTGAATCCTCCGCCGCCGTGCATGGTGTTCACCCCGTAGTTCGTGGTCCGTTCTTCACCGCCGCCTGCCCGGATCTTGGTGGTCTACACCTGAACTGGCCAGGTCGCTTCGTGGCGTCCGTCCATGCCTGAGCTGCTGGGTCGCCGTGCTACCGCGACCGTCAGTGCGGAATGCCTTCGATGATGTCGCGGGCGCCCTGCCGCAGCAGTTCAGCGCAGACGCGGGAGCCGAGTACGGCGGGGTCGTTCATTGACTCGCCCCAGAAATGGGCGTGAACGAACTTGCTGCCGTCGCGTGAGAACACCATGCCGCGCAGGCTGAGCTGTCCGTCGGGCTCCGTGATGCAGTGGCCCGCGATGGGGCTGTTGCAGTGCCCCCGTAGGCCGTGCAGCATGACGCGCTCGGCGGTGATCTCGGTCATGGTGCGTTCGTGGTTGAGCTGCTGGAGCAGGTAGGCGACCGGGTCGTCATCTCGGCGGCATTCGAGGCCGAGGGCGCCCGCGCCGACGGCCGGCAGCATCTCGTCGACTTCGAATACCTGCCGGGCCCGGTCCGTGATGCCGAGGCGTTCCAGTCCTGCTCGGGCGAGAACCATCGCGTCGAGGTTGTGGTCGATGGGCTTGCGTCCGTCGAGCTTGTCGATACGTGTGCCGACCAGGCCGCGGACCCGTACGACGTTGAGATCGGGGCGGACGCGGTTGATCTGGGCCTTCCGGCGCACGGCGGACGTGGCGACGGAGGCGCCGGACGGCAGGTCCGCGAGAGTCTGCACCTCGGATCCTTTGGGCACGAGCAGCACATCGTGCACGTCGTCACGAGGGAGGTACGCGGCGAAGATGAGCCCCTTGGGCATGGGGACGTCGCCGGGCACGTCCTTCATGCAGTGGACGGCCATGTCGACTTCATGGCGCTGCAACATCTGATCGATTTCGCGGACGAACAAGCCTTTCCCGCCGAGCTGCGCGAGGTCGCCCTGCCATTTGTCGGCCTCGGTGGTCACCGGCACGACCTCGATATCGAGTTCAGGCTCGAATTTGCGAAGGAGACCGGACACTTGCTCTACCTGGGCGATGGCTAGCGGCGAACTGCGGGTGCCGATGCGCAGCTTGCGGGCGGGGAAGTTGGTGGCGTTCATAACGTCCCTTCGTTTCTGGTTTCACGGTAGACCGCGCCGCCGGGCAGTTGGAGCGGCCCGATGATTCGTGCGGAGATGGCGGGATGCAGCAGCGACGCGGCCTCGGTGCGAGTGGCCCACCGCCAGGCGTCGAGTTCGTTGTGCTGCAAGGTGATTCGGTCGGTGTCGGCCTGCCGCAGCGTGGGGCCGGCGAACAGGAACGCGAGGCGGTTGCGGCGGCCGGGGCGTGTGGCTTGCAGCCATTCGACGGCGAGTAGGTCGCGTTCCTGTACGTCGAGGTCGAGGTCGAGTTCTTCGCGCACTTCCCGTCGCGCGGCGTCGAGGGGGGACTCGTGCTCTTCGATGATTCCGCCGGGCAACTGCCATGGAGAGTCGTCCTTGGCGGGGTGGACGATGAGGAGGGCGTCACGCGGATTGGTGATCAGGAGGGCGGTGGTCATGGGGTGACCGGGCGCTGCTGGTGTCATGGCTCGTACCTTCCGCGGTGTCGGATGGTGGCTTGACGCTCGTTCCTGGTGAGCCGGCGGGGGCATTGCCCCGCTGGCGCCTTACTTCCAGGCGCCAGCGATGTGCGACAGGAGCGCCATCACGCCAGCCCAAAGACCGAGGATGACCAGTAGGGCGAGGGCCGCTGTCATAACGAGGCCAACGGATAGGGACTGTGTCTCTCGCTGCTCGTTGTCGCGAGCCTGCACGGCATTTTCATGAGCTGCGGAATCGCATCCAGGGCAGCCCGTTATCTTGTGCTCTAAGCCGTCCATGCCGTCCATCAAGCTTCCTTGGGGGCAGTGCCGCACAGAGCGCAGGGGAACCGGCACTTGCGGCGTGGCGGTCCGCTGCCGCGCTCTTCGCGCGGTCGGACGGGGTTTTCGTTACTCATGCTTCCTCTGCTCCGGCGAGGGGCCGACTGCCGAACTTTCAAGAGCCGGCCCCGATTCAGAAGCCCGCCCCTACCGTCTGGCTCCGCCGCCATCACCGGAGGGGCGGGAGTCACGGGAGATCGGTTTACTTTCTGTCTCCGCCCTGCGGTTGCGGGTCGTGTGGAGCCTCCGGGGGCATGGGCCCGCCGTCGTGCTTCCCGCCGTCCGCCTTGGCCACGACCACCAGGTCCCGGGGGTGCCGGAACGGGACACCACGCCAGCCCTCGGCATCAGGCGTGCGCGTCTCGAATGTCTCGACCGCTACAGCGTTCATCTCTCAACCTCCTCTTCCGTGGGGGGCCGCGCCGCCGTACCGTCAAGGGCATGGCCCCAAGGTCCGCAGGCTTCCTGCGGTTGGGTCCCCCGCCCCGGCTGTTCGACTGTCCAGGTTTCCGCCGCCGGGGTGGGAGTCTCTACTCCGCGTCACTGACGCCCCTTGTCCCGGCAGCTGAGGCACGGGAAGGGGCAGGACGGTGACTTCGGTCCTTGGGGGATGAATACGACTCCAGAGGCGATGTCCAGCCGTCCGTCGTAATCCGTCCACCAGCCGTCACGGGAGTCCGTGTGTGGCTCTTCCGCATTTGTGGTCAGGGGCTCACGAGCCACCGGTCTCTCTCCTCTGGCGGTAGACCCACAGGAGTTGCCGAGCGAGGAGCGCCACGTCACGGTTGAAGAAGAAGATGCTGAAAGCCGTCATCTCCTTGGTGGGCCGGTCCTTCAGGTCGAGGAGCTTGTACGCCTTGGAGAACATCTCCCGCACCTGTGAGTCCTCATCAGCTCCCAACTCCTCTCGGAGGAGCAGTTCCAGGTGTCCGACGAGAATCGGCGTCTTACTCTCGATCTGCTCACGGGTCGAGGTGGCCAACTCCATCGTCAGTGTGGAATCAGTGCTGTCCTCAACAAGCTCGACATCGATCGGCAGATCGTCGATGCCTGCGCCCATGGGCTTGCCAGTCACGGTGAACACCACGCGTCTCCCCTCGGTGCCGCTCGCATACGGCTGCCTTGGCGGCTCGGTTCGAGAACGAACGTAGAGCCGCCGCAAGCCAACCTCCAAGGAAATTGCGCGAGTTTGCAGCAAGCTGATTGACGCCGTCGAACGCGTCACCGACCCTCGTGACGGCGCGCAAATTCGCGCAAGACGGCAGACAGGAGAACGACCATGAAGCTACGGTTCCTTGGTAAGAACTCCCGCCAGGGTGACTGCCCGACCCTCTACGCCACTGACCGTGACACGTACCTCGTCCAGGGGTGGAAGATCTTCGCCAACGATCTGCTGATGCAGCTCACCATCTCCGAGGGCGAGACGGCTGTGGAGGTGCCGACCGAGCTGTTCGAGTACCTGGAGAAGGATGGGCTCCCCTCCGGCGAGTTCAGGCGTCTTGAGGATCCCCTCATGATCCTGACGCCAGGGGGAACGTACGTTGTCCGGGGGCTGGAGGTGACCGACCCTGAGGCCCTGGGACAGATGGAGATTCCGGACTACGAGACTGTGGTCGAGGTCCCCAAGGCCGCGATCACAGCGCTACTGGAGGAACCGCGTGGAGCTGATCTCCAGCGCCGAGCGCAACCAGCTCTTTGAGCGCTTCGTGCACGACGCTTTCCACTTGGAGCTGAGGGACGACTACTCAGTCTCAAACGAGGAGGGCCCGTATGAGAGCTGGCTCCGCGGGGTAGCCGATGATTCGTTCATGGCGCCGTGGACACAGCTCGTGAAGCGCGTCACCGACTCAGGGATGACCGTGCGCCGGGTCCGGGTCGTCAGCGAGCCGCACAGCCCGTACATCCAGTGGGAGTACGCCACCACTCACGTCAATGAAGAGGCTGGCGAGTCCATCCGCTGGCTGCCCCGGAACAAGTTGCCAGAGGGCCTCGTGTTCCCTGCGGAGGGAAATGATTGGTGGCTCTTCGACGACAAGCTGTTGGCCGTAGGGCATTTCGATGACACAGGGTGTGTTCTGGGCTCTGAGGTCATAGAGTCCCCTGCCGTTGTCGCCGAGTGCATCCGCGTCCGGGATCTGCTCTGGGACATGGCCATCCCACACAACGAGTACAAGCCCTGACTGTTCCGTGAGCGACCAAGCACAAGAGACACGGGAGGCGTTGGGCGCCCGGCTGCGTGGATTCCGCAAGGACGCGGGGTTCAGCAGCGGCCGGGCCTTCGCCGCTGCCACCGGATGGCAGGAATCCAAGGTCTCTCGTATCGAGAACGGCAAGCAGAACGCGAGCGAGGACGACATCCGCGTCTGGTGCCAGACGACCGGGCGCGAGGCCGACCTCGCGGACCTGATCGCCACAGTTCGTCATATCGACGAGATGTGGATGGAGTGGCGTCGGCAGATCCAGGACGGGGCCGAGAATCTTCAGAAGAAGTCTCTGCCGCTCTACCGAAAGACCAAGGTCTTCAGGATCTGGGAGCCCAACGTCATCTGGGGCACCATCCAGACTGCGGACTACGCCGAGGTCATCTTCGAGCAGGTATCGAACTTCCACGAGAGCCCGCCCGACATGGAGGCGGCCGTGGCGAAGCGCCTCGAACGGCAGAAGTACCTCTATGAGGGGGACCGGATCTTCAACGTGCTCCTCGGAGAGCAGGCCCTCTACTCGAATCACGGTGGCTCGGAGGTCATGAGGGCACAACTCGACCGGCTCATAGCAGTATTGGCGCTGCCACGGCTCAGTCTGGGGATCGTCCCACGGTCCGCTCCCCTCGCCATCTGGCTCGGGCACGGTTTCGTGATGTTTGACGACAAGCTTGTCAAGGTGGAGACGTGCTCCGCAGAGATCTCTGTGACGCAGCCGAGGGAAATCGAGCTTTATCGCAAGGAGTTTGACCTTCATCGCCAGTCCGCCGTCTATGGCCAGGCCGCTAGAGACCTGATCTTGACCGCCATCGATCATTTCGATCGTCTGGGAAGGGGAAATCGTGGCTGAGACACCGAATTGGCGCACCAGCACCTATACCAAGTACGAAAGTTGCATCGAAGTAGCCGATGTCGACCCCAGCAAGATCATGGTTCGGGACACCAAGGACCGGGACGGCGGAACACTGACCTTCTCGCCGGCCCCCTGGGCCGGTTTCGTGAGATTCGCCAAGGCGTTCAAGGACTGAGATCGCCCTGCCTCGGCCTAAAAATCACAAATGCCCCCGCACGGCCGCTTACGGCTGTGCGGGGGCATTGTGGTGCTTCTACCGGGCAGCGGTGGCTTGCCAGACGGTCACGAACAAGCCGACGACACCGACCAGGGCGGCGATGCTGGGCAGGGGCCAGCGGCGCCGTTCGATGGTGTCGAGGCGCTGTTCGTGGTCGGCGAGTTGCCTGTCGGTCTGGTCGGAACGCTGGACGAGGAGTGCGAGGGAGCCGTCGACGCGGGCGAACCCCTTGTCGACGGAGCCTCTCAGGCGTTCCAGTTCGAGGGCGACGTCGCCAGGGTCGCGATCGATCACGCGCCGCCTCCACTGTCCTTGCGAGCGAGGGCGCGCAGCTCGACGTCAGCCGGCGGGCCGGTGCGCAGCCAGCCGGGGAGCAGTGCCTGCACGCCGGGCAGGGCCATCACGCGAGCCAGGCCGCCGGCGACGGCGAGGGAGCCGGCGACCCACGGCAGGGACGCGGGGATGCCGGAGGCGTCGACGATGGCGGGGAGGAGAACGGCGAGGGCGACGGTGGTCTGCACGATGGTGCGGATCGTGCGCCGGGTGGCGTCGGTCATGGGTGCCTCACTTCACGATCTTGAGGGTCTGGCCGGCGTAGATCCGGTCGGGGTTGCTGATGCGGTTCGCGGCGGAGAGTTTGGCGACGGTCGTCCCGTACCGGGCCGCAATGCCCGAGAGGGTGTCGCCGGATCGCACCGTGTACGTGGCGGTCTGCGGCGGCGAGGGGTGGTTCGGCGGTGCCGTGGTGCCGGTTGCCCATGCCCGCAGTGCGGCCCGGTCGCGGAAGGCGCCGACGTTGGTGTCGAGGGGCTGGTCGGTGTGCTGGTGGAACAGCCACTTCGCCTTGATCCGGGGGCGGCCGGCGGTGACGTAGTCCGCGATCCACAGGCCGTCGCCGGCGTAGGAGGTGGTGTCGCGGTTGAGCCAGAAGTCGCGGTTGACGTACAAGATCACCCGGTGAGTCGGGCGGAGCCGCTTCACCGCGCGAATGAACGCGTCCTTCTCCGCGCACGTCGCGTGGGTTCCTGAACCGGTGGTTTCCCAGTCGACGGCCAGGACGTCGCCCTCGACGCTGGCGCACTTGTCGACGAAGTACCGGGCCTGCGCTTCGATGTTCCCCGGCCACAGGAAGTGGTAGAAGCCGGTGATCAGCCCATTGCGGCGGGCGTGGGCGGCCTGGGCGGACTGGCGAGGGTTGATGTACGACGTGCCCTCGGTGGCCTTGATGAACGCGAAGTCCAGACCCTTGGTCGAGTAGGCGCTCGGCTGGTACGAGGAGACGTCGACGCCTCTTACGGTCATGTGTGCCTTCCTTCCTGGCATGAGAAAACGCCCGGCGCGGTGCGCTCGGGCGTGCGGTGTGTGGTTGATCAGGTGGTCTGCTGGGTGTGTGGTCAGACCAGGGCGAGGGCCATGATCGGAATGTCGTGGTCGGTGAACACTCCCGCGTCGGCTTGGTTCAGTCGGGCGGGGGTGTTGGACTGGGCGTTGAGGTACCAGGCGCGGGCGAACGGGGTACCGAAGAAGAAGTTCGCCGCGGCGACGGGCGCCTCGTTCTGTACGTGGTAGAACGCATAATCCGACCCTCCGCCCGTGGCCAGGACCCACGTCAGCCAGTACCGGCCGGGCATGAGGGTGACTGTCAACGGCATGGCGATCGGCGTTGCGCCGATGTGGTTGTTGATCATCTGCGGTGGGCTGCCGGCCGTCTGCCCGGCCATGTCGAGACTGACCGGCGCCGCTGTGCTGGTGACCTTCGTCCCGTCCTCGCGATAGATGCCCGCGGCATACCGGTTGGCTGGCACGCCTCCATAACCACGGGCGAACATGGTCACTCTGTTGGCCTGGGTCGGCTCCGTGATGTTGATGCCGCACACGTAAAGCCGCTGCGGTGAAAGGAACTTGGCCACGGGGTTGGCGACCGTGTACGGGTCACACGTCCATGTCTGGAAACCGAGAGCCTGCGGCGTCCAGACGTTGCGGGCGCCGGTGGCCGGCGGGAGTTGTGCGGCGGGTATCTGCCCGCTGGCGTCGAGGCTGGCGATCCCGCCGGCGGCGCCGCGGGCGCTGGTGGCCAGCGCGCCGACGTCGGCCGCGGCGAGCTGCACGGCGCCAGTCATGCCGTTGACTGACGCGACCACCCCGGCGGTGGGCGGGAGTTGGGCGGTGGGGACGCGGCCGGTGTCGTCGAGCTGGGCGATGCCGCCCGGGGCGCCAGCCGCGGCGGTGGGGACCGCTCCGACGTCGGCCGCGGTGAGCGTGACCTCGGCGGCCGAATGGCCGTTGACAGAGTGCACCCGGCCGACGGCCCCCGGAGCGCCCTGCACGCCGCGCTCACCCTGAGGGCCCGGCTCGCCCTGGGGCCCGGTCCGCCCCCGCTGGCCCTCCGGACCGCTGGGGCCGGTCAGGGAGGCGAGCCAGTCGGTCCGGGTGCCCTCGAATCCGTCGGCGACGGCCACCTCGTACGCGGAAGCGCCGCGAACCGCCACGTAGTTGGGCTTGGTCGGGTCGGTGGGGGCGATGTCGGCGAGGTCGACCTCGGGCGCCTCGGCGGGCAGCAGGACTTGATACGAGCGGCCGGCCGGGATGCCCGACAGCGACTCGGTCACGGTGTACGACCAGCCGTCGGGGATCATGCCGGGCGCGTCGGTGGCGGGCAGGGTCGCGCTGATCTGCCCCTGCGCGTCGAGCTGCGCGGTGACCGGCCCGCCGAGGATGACGTCGGCGGCCGGGAATGTGAGCTGCGCCGGGGCACGGAAGACGACCGCGCCGGACAGGGGCCGGCCGTCGGGCGAGAGGAAACGCCCGGTGACGGTGACGGTGGGGATGGAGTCAGGAAGCATGCGGTTCCTAGTGGTTGGCTTCGCTGGGATTGGCGGTGTTGGAGCCCCACATGCCCTGACACCACGCAACCGCGGTGCCGGCTCCGGCGGTGCGTCGGGCCTGGATGAGTAGGGCGGCGGTGTCGCCACGGGATAGGCCGTGCGCACTGGGGGTGATGCGCTGCGAGGTGAAGACCTCTTTGCCGGCGGTGGTGATCGTGTCGCCAAGCTGCGTGAGGGTGCCACCGCGGTTGAGCATGAGGCGAGCCTCGGCGGTGGTGCCGACCGGCGCGAAGATCGACCAGTACGCGGCGAGTACGGCGTGTTGTGTCCAGATGGTGCCGGCGTGGGTGGTGGTCCAGTCGGAGGCGGTGACGGTGGCGCTGGGCGTGAGGGGGATGGGCACCCACGGTCGGCCGAGGTACCCGTCGGCGTACCCGTCATCCATCACGATCGGGGACGGGTACCCGCCGCGGGCGAATAGCCGGACCATTTGGGATGCGGTGTTGTCGTTGCCGCCGACCTCCAGGGCGACGCCGGTCCCGTCCTCGCGGGCCATGCTCACGCCGTACCGGCCGGTGGCGAACTGGCCGACCCCGAGCACCTGCGCGCCGCCGGGGGCGCGGACGTCGAGGCTGCCGCCCTCGCCGATCACTACGGCCCCGTGCGTGATCCGGTTCAGGGCGGGCCGGGTCTGGGCGCGGCCGGCAAGTTCACGCACCTGCCGTTCAAGGGCGCGGATGCGGTCGAGGAGGTCGAGGGGGACAGCGGCCATTTAGGGCGCCTCCAGGAGAAGTTTCGCGGTTTCGGGTCGGCCGCGCTCGGGCGGTGTGATGGCCATGCCGACGACGCGGTACCGCTCGTCGAGGCCATCGGGCCACCACAGATCGCGTATGCGCAGTCGGATGGTGGTGCCGAGCATGGCGGGGGAGAGGGGGGCGCGGCCCATGTGCACGGTGATCTCGGGAATGGTGCGCGGGGCGCGGGCGGTGTCCCAGTCGGCCCGCGCGTGGGCGTCCAGGGTGGGTTTCTCGATCACGGTGGAGTAGTCCGAGGTGCCATCCAGGCGCGGCCAGCCGGCTGCGAGGGCGCCCTCGTCCACGAGCAGATCAGACAGCAACGGAACCGATTCGGACGCCTGGTTGGTGTTGTCGCTGGCGCCGCGGGACTGCCAGACGTTCGCCTGCCCGGTGGCGTCCACGGGCCAGGCGTAGGACATGACGGGGCCCGGATGGTCGAGGACGACGTCGCTCGCACCGGTCCGGATCACCGGTGACCCAAGCTGAAGCCGCTTGATGCGCCGGCCGCTTTCGGGATCCCGGAAGGCGGCTATGCGCCACTCGAATCCGCCCTGAACTTTGCCAAGTTGGTCGATCAGGTCACGGAGCGAGGGCACGTCGTACCGGCTGTAGACGCGATCACGCGCCATGCCGGAGGACTCGGTGCCGTACTCGATGCCGATATCCCCGCCGGCGGCCTGCTGCGCGTAGTCGATCAGCTGCCGCACGATGTCGAACTGCTCGACCTGCCGGGCCTCGAAGGTGTCGAGCAGGCGGCGGTGATCGAGGTAGCTGTCGAAGGTGCCGGCCTGGACCTGCATGGACAGAAAGCCGCGGTCGGTGGACTGCACCGCAGCGGTCCACACGATCCCGCCCCACCAGATTTCCCGCCCCCGCTCAATCCACAGGGAGGTGCGACCCGGGGTGACAGCGGCGCGCACACGGGTAGCAACACCGCTGTTCGGAATGGGTATGGTGCCCTGGGCGGTGCCAGTCTTGCCGAGGTAGTCGTCGAAGCTGACGCCTTGCAGGGGCAGCACGTCGAGCAGCTGGTCGGTCCGCAGGTCACAGAACAATGCCCGGTAGGCAGCGAACATGCGCACTCCCCCCAATCCGGTTGCTGGGCTATCGCTGTGGCCGCAAGTCGGATCTCGCGGGCAAGCAGTTCGCCGAATCAGGCACGGATGCTGTCGCGCCTTCCTAGACTGTGCATTGATCCCAACGAGAGGGGCGATCGTGGCGACCTGGGGCCTGATCCGCGAGGCAACCGAACCGCGCATAGGCCATGAGGGCTTCACCACGGAGATGCACGTGTTGGCGCGGGTGGAGGGGACTCGCGAAGAGGCTCTGGCAGAGCTTGAGAGGCATGTTCGGCGCTTGATGGACGACCAGCCCAAGAAGCGGCATTGCCGACGGATCTTCCGCAACGGGGACGACTTCCTGTTGATCATCAATCGCAGAGGGCGGTCCTTGGGCAGCCGATTCACAGTTGCGGAGCTGCTAGAGGACCCACACGCACCGGTGAATCCGCCGGATGCACGCGAGGCCAAGGGAATCCCCAATGGGGCGCCCGTGAAGCCGACGTGGCTAGGCCGCTTCGGTAAGGCTGCTCAGGATCCCCCCAGCTAACAGGCTGTCTCCACCTTCGATCCGCGGCACAGTGCGGAGCCATCTGCATCTCAACCAGGAGTCAGTCGGTCCACCAGGAGCAGCCGAAGGCCAGCCATGTGGAGACAGGTCGTTGAAATGCGGCGTTGATCGTGCCTCGGCCGCTGATCTCTCCGCGGACGATTCCGACCGGGTAGGTGCTGGAGACGTCGCAGCCGAACAGCACCTCGGCGTACGAGGTGGGTGACTGAGACGGCCGATACATGGCCGGGAGGGTCAGGCCCGGAAGGGGTTGCCCGTCGGCGGGGATAGGGCCGGCGGTGCGAGTGATGCGCCCGCGCAGGTGCACCTGTGCGCCGGTCTTGCGGATCTGGAACGGGTAGGCGTTGCTGGAGAACCGCTGATAGCCGGTGGGCAGGGGTAGGTCGACCCAACCGGTGTCGGCCGGGTAGGGCTGCCACGCCCCGGCCAAGGCGGACCAGCGTTCAAGGCCGATGCCGGTGTCGCGGTACTGCCCGTCATAGGCGCCGGCGAAGGAAAGGCCCCAGCCGCGCGGGATGATCCCGCCGTACGCGGCGGTGTACCGCCGCCGATCGGCCAGCGTGGAACCCCAGGTGATCCCGCCGGTGCCGGCGGACGTGCCGGCCGGGACGGTCACCTCCCACAGCCGCAACGCGGCCGGCGGCAGGACGGGGCCGGCCGGCGTTGCCGCGGGGGTGCCTTGGATGACCTCGACGGCGACGGTGGTCTGCTCGCTGGTGTCATGCAGCCCATCTCGGACCCGCAGCACGACGGCGTCGACGCGGCCGTATTGCGCGTCGCCGTCGGCCAGCGTCAGCGTCTCGGGCGAGGTCACCACAACCGGATACGCGCCCTGTGTTGTGGTGCCTTGGACCAGGGCGCGGCCGGTGCCGATCTGGAGCTGCATGGGGCCGACGCCGGACGCGGCGAGGGGGTTGCCGCCGGCGATCACTCCATCGCGGGAGGCGAGTTCGGAGGTGGGGGCCATGGCACCCAGCGGCGCGAGGCGGGTGTCCTCTCTGGTCTGCCCGGTGGGTAGTAGCCATGCGGCACGCACGGTCACGGGTGGTTCTCCTTACCAGTAGGCCGAGCGCCACCGCAGGATGGCGGTTGCGCGCGGGTTAGTGAATCCGGGGGCGGCGCGAAAGGCCCAGGGCGTCACACCGGGGGGCAGGGTGAGGGCCTGCTCGGGGACCGAGCGGGCGGTTGCGTCGCTCAGTCGCGAGGCGGTGCCGTTGAGCGTGACCGTGCCGGCCGCGGTGTTGACGAGCAGCTCGTCGCCGTCGGCGAGGGTGATGTCGTACTCGATCACGTCGCCGGTCGCGAGGTTGGTGAGGCTGGGCCGGTCGACCGGCCCCCGGAACGTGATCAGGGGGTGGGTGTCGGTGGTGCCGTCGTTGGTGGCGGTGGTGGTGCCAGTCGAGCCAGGCGCCCCGAAGTCCAGCGGCCAGCCCAACCGTTCGGGGCCGGGGGCGAGGTGCCAGTCGAGGCCCGGCTCGGCGGCCGGCAGCCGGATCTCGGCGCGCTGCTCGATCAGGCTGTAACGGCGGGGGTCGCTGGCCTCGAACTGAACCGCCCCACCCGTGACCGTGCCGATGCGATAGCCGGTGTCAACGGGTATGGAGTGCCGCAGGCACCGGGCGTAGACCAATAGCGGCGGCGCGTCGTCCAGGCGCACCACGAGCGGCAGCTCGTCGTCAAGCAACGCCAGGTGCGCGCCCAACTCCCGCACCGCCGCGGTCATCGCGCCGGGCGCGGTGCGCAGCACGACACCGTCGACCGTGATCGTGCGGGGCTGCGCCAGCAGCCGGCCGGGGATCGCCCCGTGCGCGCCGGCCCGCGGCACGGTGCCGGAGTCGACGCCGGGGGAGTCCTCCCAGCCGGTGAGCGTCTTCCAGCGCACGGCCGTGCCGGGGCCGAGCAGCAGCTCGCCGTACTGGAGGTGTCCGGGGAGGGTGACCAGATCACCAGCGGACATGGTCACCCCCTGCCCTTCATCTGCCAGGCCAGCGCGGCGGCGAGTTGGTCGGCGGACTGCCCACCGGCGTGCCAGTTCTCAATGTGGAGCGTCGTCCCCCAACCACCGCCCTGCGGGCCGGCGTTGCCGGGTGCGGCGCCGGTCGGAGCGAGCTGAGGGGCGGTGGGGACGGACACCAGCGAGCGCATGGTGCGGTCGACCGCGGGGGCGCCTGCCTTGATGCCCTCGACGATGCCCGCGGGGATGAAGCGGCCGATCTGATCTCGCATGACGCGCGAGGGCGAGTGGATCCCCAACGCTCGTGCGATCGGTCCGGGGATCAGATCCTTCGCCCAGCCCATGAGGGTGTTGGCCAGCCAGGGGCCCATGTTCTGGATCCCGTGCCACAGGCCGAGGATCAGGTCTTTTCCCTTGCCGTAGAGCATGGATCCGAAGTCGCCGAAGTATCCGACGATGCGCCCGGGGAGTCCGCGGACCCAGTCGAGCATTTCGCCGGCCTTGCGCTTCGTGCCGTCCTTGATCTCCGACCAGTGCCGGATGATCAGCCCGACGAGGGTCCATTTCAGGAAGAAGTCGGCGATGCGCTGCGGCAGTGCCTTGACCCAGTCGACGATCGCGTTCCAGACCCGGACGGTGCCGGCCTTGATGTCGTCCCAGTGCCGGATGATGATCCCGACGAGGGTGAAGTTCAGGAACAGGTCCAGCAGCCACTGACCGACTGACTTGATCTTGTTCCAGACCCATTCCCAGGCGGCGGCCGTGGCGCTCTTGATCGCGTCCCACTTGGCGACGATCAGCGCGACCAGGCCGACAACGGCGGTGATGATCCAGCCGACGGGGCCCATGGCCATCACCCAGGCTGCAGCCATCCGCGCGGCCTGAATGAGGCTCTGCGCGCCCATGAGGACCCAGGCCCCCACCACGCGTGCACCGGTAGCCACGGCGGCGCCGCCCTGCGCGACCCATCCGGCAAGGATTGTGGCGTTTGTGGCCACGAACCGACCAGCAGCGGTGACACTGGCGGAGGTCTGCGTGGCCCAGCTCATCACCACCGCCGCACCTGTGGTGCCTGCCTGGGCGGCAAGGGTGATCAGGGTGGGGAGCATGAGCGTGGTGATCACGCCGGCCGCGATGCCAAGGGCGGTGGAGTGCTCGGAAATGAAGCTGCTGGCGGTCTTGAACGCGCGGCCGAGGCCACCGTCGCCGAGCCAGTTCACGAGCTTCTCAATCGCCGGGACGACGTAGGTACCGAGTACCTCGACAACTCCCTGCATGAGCTTGCGTTTGAACGCCTCGACTTTGGTCGCGGCGTTGTCGCGCATGGCGTTGCCCGCACCGTCGGCGGCGCCCTTGACGTCCCCCAACGCCTTGACGGCGCTGGACGGATCCAGCGAGTACAGCGCCTTTCCGAGGTCTTCGGCCTTGGTGCCGAACAGCTCGGTTGCGATGGCGTTCTGCTCGGTGGGGTTTTTGACGGCCCGCAAGGCGTCGAGGGTCTTGTCGAGGGCGCCGTTCGCGCTGCTGCCGCCCTTGCCGATGGCGGCGAACATCTTGTCGGCGTTGAGGTGGAGTTTCTCGAATCCGCCCCTCACCTTGTCCGATCCGGCGACGGCCTCGATGGAGAACTCTTTGATGGTGTCGGCGACGACGTCCGCATCGCGGGCGCCGCCCTTGAGGCCCTGCTGAATGAGCCCCATCGCCTGCTGCCCGGACAGGCCCATGTTCCGGAACTGGGTGCTGTACTCGGTGAACGTGTCGAGCAGATCCTCGGCCGCGTTCCCGCCGCGCTGCGTACCGCGAACGAGTACGTCCATGGCCTCATCGGCGTTCTTGGCCAGGCCGGTTCGCATCATCTGGCCCACGGATCGGGTGACGGCGGATACGTCCTCGCCCATGACCGAGGCGGTGTCGGCCACCCGCTTGCCCATGGTGGTGATCTGCTGCTCGGTCGCCTCCGGCGGCAGCAGACCAGCCCGCGCAATGCCCTTGATCGCCTCGGCGCCGTCTTGGACGCTGTCGACGATCGCCCCGGAATACAGTGCACCCGCAGCCTTGCCGTACTTCGCGGCGGCCGGTCCGCTGGCGCCGAGCTGCGCCTGCAATTGGCCGGGGATCTTTGCCTGTTCGAGGGCCTCGCCGATCCCTCCGACCAGCGCGGTACCGATGGCGATACCGACCGCGGCGGCGGCGAGCTTCTTGAGCCCCTTCTGTATGGCCTCGGCGGCGCGGTTGCCGCCCCGCTCGGCGCCCTGCTCGACGCCGTCGCCGAGCTGGTTACCGGCCTGCCGCCCGGACCGGTCCGCACTTGAGGCCATCCGATCCCCGCCGGCGCGCAGCGCGGCCTCGGCCCGCTGTACGCCCGTGCGGGCGCCGGAGTCGTCGACGGTGATGGTTGCAGCGAGTTCGCCGACGCGGAGGGCCACGGCGCATCACCTCCGGACGGTCGTGCCTCCCGGGGATGCGGGGGCGGCGGGCGGGGGTGTGAGCACGCGGGCGAGGCGGGACTCGGCGGAGAGAAGGGCGAGGATGCGCACGCGCAGCCAGCGCCAGGACCGGGCGCGCAGCAGCGCCCGGTCGCCGAGGTCAACGCCGTAAATCTCGTGCAGATCGGCCTCGATCAGCGGCCAGTGACCGAGGATCTTGGGCCAGGTCAGCGCGGGCGGTTGCCCTTGCCCCGGGCGCGGGCGGGGGGTGCCTTCGGGCCACTCGTACCACTCGTAGAGCCCCGACTCGGGGTCGACTTCGCCGCGCCCGATCGGGCCCGGCGCGTCTCCCGGTTCGGGGCCAGACGAGAAGGGTCGCCGCCCGCATTCCAGAACTTCTCGGCCGCGGCCTTGTCCTGCGTGATCCACACCATGGCCGTCAGGGCGGCGTGTTTGAGGGCCGGCCAGGGCACGGCGTCGGCGACCATCTGCGCGTGCGCGCTGCCGAGCACCTCGGCATACAGGTCCCGCTCGGCGGCGTCCCCGAGCACCTGGTCATCGACGTGCCCGCCGTCGGCGGCCACCGCCGCCGCGTTGAGGAGCGCCTGCGTGCGCAGCCCTACCTCGGCGGAGGGGGCGGGGACGGTGTAGACGTTGCCCTGTATGGGGAGCTGAATCGTTTCGTCGAGCAGCTCGTCGAGCGCCTCGAATGCCATTACGCATCACCGCCCCTCTTGTTCACCGGCGGCGCGGGGGCGTCGGCGACCGGGTTGGGAATCTCCGCAAGCGGTCCGCTCCCGGTAAGCGTCACCTTGATCGTGTCGACCTCGTCCGGGCCACCACCTTCGGGCTCCCACGTGACCAGGGCGGAACCTTCCTGGGCGTCCGGGGCGCCGTTGCGGTCGTAGTAGCGCACCCGCACATAGGAGGCGGCACCGAACGACATAGACGCCCGGCGCAGTGCTTCCTGTGCTGCGTTGAACCGTCCGGTGGTCGGGTGGGCGCGGTGGGCGAGGGTGACCTCGACCGACCACGCCAGCATGGTCACCGCCTGCTCCGACCAGCCCTCGGCGTCGTACGTCGTGACGTCCTGCTGCGTGGGTTCGATCTTGGGCGTGAACTCGGTAATGCCGGGGACCAGCGTCCATGCGGGGGTGCCGTCCTTGCCCATGTCCAGCTCCAGCCGGTAGCGGCGGGCCAGCGCGGTCACGGTCTCGGCCGGCGGCGTCGGGGTAGCCATCGAGGCGCCTCCTATTCGAGGTGTCGGGCCGCGCGGTGGGCGCGGGCGTAGTAGTTGCTGCTGCGCTCCATACGGCCGGCAGAGTCGGCACCGATCGGCGCGGCCGAGACGCGGTAGAGGAGCTGCACGCGGGCCGCGCCCCAGGTGTGGGGGCCGGAACCGTGCAGCACGTCGAACACGGCGTCGTCGAGGGCGTCGACCTCGCGCGGGTCCGGGCCGGCGCGGGTGCGGACCTGTAGGCCGGTGGTGGTGTCAGTGAGCACGGGGGAGTCGGTCACCGGGTAGGCGGCCAGGCAGATCACGCGATCCGGCGCCGGTGGCATGGCGGCGATGGTGATCGCGGTATCGCCCGGCCCATACAGCCCGTCGGGCCGGTAGGTTCCGACCCCGGCGGAGTCGAGGAGGCGGGCGAGGCCGTCGAGTAGGTCGGCGGTGTAGCTCACGAGCGCAGCGCCCGCCGAACCTGCGCGGCGATCAACGCCTGAACCGTGCCGGCCGACTCAGGCAGCACGGATTCCAGATACTTCGCTGAACGGCCTGGAGAGTGACGGGCGTTGAGATCCTCATGCACCCGGCGGGCGTACGGGGTGTCGTAGGAGACGGCGGCGGCGAGCTGTTGCTCGTCGACACTGGCGGCGCCGGAGCGTTCGAGGGTACCCTCGGCGATCGGCACCCGCTGACGGCTGGCCTGTAGGACGTGTTCGGCGCCGAGCAGCGCGCCGCGGGCCGCGGCCTCCCGGATCGCGCCCGTGGCGGCGGCGCCGTTCCATTGCAGGCGGGCACGGGTCACTCGCAACTCACCTCCGTACAGGCCGGAACGGGCAGGCCGGGGGCCGTGTGGCGGGCGACGGTGAGCGCGGTGGTGGTGCGCCCGTCGGGCAGGGTGATCTGACTCCCGGGTGGGCAGTCGAGCGTCGGCCCGGCAATCACGGTCGCCGTTGCCGTGACCTGGCGGCCGTCGGCGGTGCGCACCATGCGCGGGGCTTCGTCCACCAGGGCGCGCACATTGGGGATGGCGTGCCGGTACTGCGGCCCGTAGGCGCCCTCGCCGGCGTACGGCTCAACCGAGATCCGATGCCGCAGCAGCACCGCGGGAACCTGGGTCACCACGGCCACACCACCCCCGGTTCAAGCCCGGCCCGACGCAGCGCGCGGGCGGCGCGCGGAGCCAGCTCGACGCCGCCGGCGGCCGGCGGCTGCCCGGACCGGCCGGACAGGGACACCGGGCCGATACTGACCGAGTCCCAGATGCCGCCGGCGCCGGTGCCGTCGTCGCCGGTGGCGAGCCAGTGCTCGACCTGCGCGCACACGGCATCGGCCAGCGCGGCGCGCACCCGCGCGTCGAGGGCGTCGCCGTCCTCGTCGACCGCGTACACCGCGGTCAGCAGAGCTGAGTCGATGTCCTCGGACGCGCGGGTGAGCAGCCGCTCGGCGCCGTCCGGGGCAGGTTCGCCGAGGTAGGCGGCGAGTTGCTCGGGGGTGGCGTACAGGCGGCGCAACATCACTCCCCCGAAACGGTCGGGTTGACCTTGATCCCGCGCCACACCGC
>NZ_JBNHIN010000088.1:0-18097 GCF_050054615.1 Streptomyces sp. YGL11-2 | reverse complement strand
CATCGTCCCGGCCTCCAAACCCACTCCGACCAGGCGAACAATCAAACTCAACGCTTAAAACAGCGGCATTGGGTCTAGAGGGTGTGGATGCGTGCCTCTGAAGCGAGCCGTCTTCGGCGCCGTTATCTCGCCGACCGCGCTGCCGCGGCCTCACTGCCCGCCAGTCCGGGGGCCGTCGCGTCCCCTGCCTCAGAGCCGCCTGCGGCCGGCGCGTTGTGGGAATTCGGCCCCGAGCGGAGCCGAACAGGGCCGGGGAACAGGCCCGGGCGGATTGCTCCGCCCGGGCCCGTGCTCTTGCTCAGGCCACCGGCGCGAGTTCGCGGGCCGGCTGGGTCTGCTCATAGGCGTGACCGACCCGCAGCAGCACGCTTTCCCCGAGGGGGCGGCCGAGCAGTTGCATGCCTACCGGCAGGCCCGCCGCGTCGAGGCCGACCGGGACGGACAGGGACGGCACGCCGGTGATGTTGGCCGGGGCCGAGAGGCGTACGTATGCGTCGGAGACGTTCTCGACCGTGCCGTCGGGCCAGGTGATCACCTCCTCGTCGGCCGCCACCGCGGTGGCCGGGACCGTGGGGGCGGCGATGACGTCGACCTCGTCCAGCAGGCGAGCCCAGGACTGCCGCATGAGGGTGCGGGAGCGTTGGGCGTGCAAGTAGTCGCCAGCGGGCATGAGTTGACCGGCCTCAAGGAGGATGCGGACGTCCGCCTGGTACAGCTCGGGAACCGAGCGCAGGGTCTGCTCGTGGTAGGCGGTGGCCTCCGGCACCATCAGGCCCCACTGGGTAGCCTGGATGTAGCGCGTCATCGGAATCTCCACCTCGACGAGCTGTGCGCCGAGGGCCTGCAGTTGGTCGATGGCGTGCCGCACGGCGGCTTCCACCTCTGCATCGACGTGGTCGAAGTAGTAGTTGCGCGGCACGCCGACGCGCAGCCCGGCCAGGTCCGCACCCGCCCCCGGCCGGTAGTCCGCCTGGGGCGCGACCAGCGAGGCGGGATCGCGGGGGTCGTGGCCGGCGAGGACGGACAGGACCAGGCCCGCGTCCTCCACGGTCCGGGTGATCGGGCCGACGTGGTCCAGCGACCAGGACAGTGACGTGATGCCCGGGCGGGGGATGAGGCCGTAGGTCGGCTTGAGGCCGACAACCCCGTTGAGCGCGGCGGGCACCCGGATGGATCCGCCGGTGTCGGTGCCCAGGCTGAAGGTCGCGGCGCCCGCGGCGACGGCGACGGCGGACCCGCCACTGGAGCCGCCCGCGACCCGGTCGGGGTTCCAGGCGTTGTTGGTCTGCGGGGTGGTCAGACCGTAGGCGAACTCATGGGTGTGGGTCTTGCCCAACAGGACCGCACCGGCTGCCGACAGGCGCGCGGCGACGGTGCTGTCGGCCTCTGCACGGTGGCCCGCGCGAACCCTGGAGCTGGCTGACGTCGCCACACCGGCGACGTTGATCAAGTCCTTCAGCCCCATGGGGATGCCGTGCAGCGGACTCCGGAGGCGGCCGCCCGCGGCCTCGTCCGTGGCCTCGCGGGCTTCCCGGCGGGCCTGCTCGGCCGTGACGGCGACATAGGCCTGAAGGTGCGGTTCCACCTTCTCGATGCGGTCGAGCACGGAGTCCACCAGCTCGACGGGGGACAGCTGCCGTGCCCGGATCGCGTCAGCGGCTGCGGTCAGAGACAGTTCGAACGGCTGCATCGTGCTTCTCCTCTCCCGCGCGGTAGGCGAAGGCGGGTGGGGTGTCCCCGAAGTCGAGTTCCCGCAGGAGGGCGACGACGGAATGGATGTGGTTGGCGGTGGCCGCGACCGCGTCGTGACGGTCGGTCGGCAGCGGGAGTCCGGCACGGGCGGCCCAGCGGGCCGCCTCCGGCGGAGTGAGTTCATCGGCGGACACGGATCTGTCTCCTGATCAGCTGGAGTGGCACAAGCCCTCGCCCAACAAAAGCTAAGAGTTTGTGTTAGGCGACTGTAGGACCTGCGGCAACTTAAAGCAAATTCATTGCGTTTAGCGCGAAGGGGGCGCATTCCTCATGCCCCGTGTCCCGCGTTAGCGCATCCGGCGCACGGCCCCGGCCAAGCCGCCCGCACCGGTACCGCGAACCGTGCGTGCGGCATCCCCGGCGTCCTTCGCCCTCGATGCGTCGATCTTGGCCACGCTCCTGACGGCGCTGGGAAGTGGCGCCGAAGGCGCTTCCGGCCAGGGCCGCGCTGACCACCTCAACCGGAACGACGACCACTCCCCATGGGACGACGACCGAAGGAGAGAAAAGACCATGAAGACCCCGCCATCCCCGCCGCTCCCTCCTGGACCGTGGGCGACATCACCGTCCACCGTATCGACGAGGTCCCGCTTCCGCCCGCGACCGGACCCCTGGCTCCTGCCCGGCGCCACCACGGACGTGGTTTCCCAACACGATTGACTGCGCCCCGACTTCGCCGACCACAACGGCACCCTGCACCTCGACAGCCACAGCTTTGCGTTCGTCGTGGGCGGGCTGCGCATCCTCGTCGGCACCGGCACCGGCACCGGCACCGGCACCGGCAAGGAGCGAGCCAACCCCGCCTGGCACAACGTGCAGACGGACTTCCTCGAATGCCCTGCCGCCGCCGGTTGCTCCCCGGACTCTGTCGACCTGGTGATCCTCACCCACCTGCTTGATTCATGCGTGCCGCGAGCAGGACCCCTGACGACCCGTTGATCAGGTCCCTGAGTCGCAGCCGCGGCGCGCGAGGCGATGCCGTCCGGGACGGGCATCTCGCCGTTCAAGCGCTGAGAGCGGTTGCCCTGAGCCCATGTGGCAAGTGGTCGGGAACTCCACAGGGGTTTGCCCCGACTACTGGAGCGGGTGGCGGAGGTTCGTCCGCCGCTGCCGAGTGGATCTTGGAGGGTTCAATGCGTTCTCGTGTGTGGGGTGGTACGGCGGTCGTCGTGCTCGGCGGCCTGCTGGCGGCAGGCTGCGGCGGCGGGGTGAAGGATGCGTCGGACGGGGGTAGCGGGAAGGCGGGGAAGTCCGCCTCCGGTGACTACCCGGTGTCCGTCACCGACTGCATGGGCGCCAAGACCACCTTCTCCGAGGGCCCGAAGAAGATCGTCACCAGTAACGCCTCCAGTCTGGAGCTTCTGCTCCGCCTCGGTGCCGGGGACAAGGTGATCGGTACCGGCTTCCCGCCTGGCAAGGGGACGCTGCCCGGTGCGCTGGACGCGCAGGCGCAGAAGGTCAACGTGCTCGGCCGCAGCGTGATCCCGAAGGAGAAGCTCCTCGGCTCCGGCGCCGACCTGTACATCGACACCTTCGCGGCCATGGGCGGCATGGGCGGGGGAGGGATGGGAGATGTGCCGACCGAGGAGGAGTTCAAGGCGGCCGGGATCAAGCACATCTACCTGAAGTCCACCGCCTGCGCGGCGCGGAGCAAGGGCCCGGTGACGGACCTGTCGGCGGTCGAGGCCGACATCACCTCGCTCGGCGCGGTCACCGGCACCAGCGCCAAGGCGAAGGAACTCGTCGCGGGGATGAAGGCGAAGGTGGGCGCTGTGCAGAAGGCGGTCGGCGGTACGGCGGAAGGCAAGCGGCCGACGTACTTCTTCTTCGACTACGAGGCCGGCACCAAGCAGCCCACCGTCATCTGCAACCGCCAGGTCGCCAACGCGGTGATCACCCTGGCCGGAGCCCGCAACGCCTTCGCCGACTGCGACGGCGACCGCAAGCAGGTCGGTTGGGAGGACGTGATCGCCAAGAACCCGGACTGGATCCAGCTCGGGGTGCGCAACCGGGGCAGCGAGGCGGCGAACAAGAAGGCGTTCGACGAGGCGCAGCAGTGGCTGGAGACCAATCCGGCCACCAAGGGCCTGAAGGCGGTCAAGGAGGGTCACTTCCTGCGCATCGGCTCCGAGCAGACCACCATCGCCGGTGTCGAGAACGCCTACACGGTCGAGGCGATCGCCAAGGCCCTCTACCCGGGCAAGGTCGGCTAGTCGTGCTCTCTACGCTGTCCGCGTCCCGCCGCAAGGCCACGGACGCGAGCCGGGACGACGCGAGCCGGGGCGCGCGCAGTCTGCGCGCCGGACCGCTGGCGCTGGTCCTTGGCGTGGCACTCCTCGTCGCGCTGACGGCCGCGGTGGCCTGGGGGTCGACGTCCATTCCGCCCGGCGAGGTGTGGAGCGTGGTGGGGCGGCGGCTGGCCGGTGAGGGCCCGCGCCCTGGCACGGACGACCTGATCGTGTGGCAGCTGAGGGTCCCGCGTGCGTTGCTGGCCGCGCTTGTGGGTGCCGGGCTCGGTCTCGTCGGTACGGCGGTGCAGGCGCTGGTGCGCAACCCGCTGGCCGACCCGTACATGCTGGGCATCTGCAACGGGGCGTCGCTGGGTGCGGTCGCCGCCATCGTCCTGGGTCTCGGGGCGGGCGGGGCGCTGGGCCTGGGGCTGTCCGGTGCGGCCTTCGTCGGCGCGCTGGCCACGTTCGCCCTGGTGTGGGTCATCGCCCGGCGGGGCGGGGGGTTCGCGCCGCTGCGGCTGGTGCTGGCAGGGGTGGCGATCGGCCAGTTCCTGTCTGGTTTCACCAGCTATCTGGTGTTGCAGGCCGGGGACGAGCAGCAGACGCGCAGCGTGCTGTTCTGGCTCATGGGGAGCCTGAGCGGGGCGAGTTGGCCGCTGCTGGCGGTGCCCGCGGTCGTGGTTCCGGCCGCCTTGCTGTGGCTGCAGGCGCGCGCCCGGGGGCTGAACGCCCTGCTGATGGGTGACGAGACGGCGGCCGGGCTCGGCGTCAACGTCACCCGGCTGCGCCGGGAGTTGTTCGCGGTGACCAGCGTGGTGACCGGTGTCCTGGTGGCGGTGTCCGGCGCGATCGCCTTCGTCGGTCTGATGGTGCCGCACGCCTGCCGCCTGGTCGTCGGCGGCGACCACCGCCGCCTGCTGCCGCTCTCGGCCCTGTTCGGGGCGCTGCTGCTGGTGGTGGTCGACATCGTCTGCCGTACGGCGATGGCCTCGCAGGAGCTGCCGGTCGGCGTGGTCACCTCACTCATCGGGGCTCCGGCCCTGCTGTATTTGCTGGACCGGCGACTGTGGAGCGGCAGTTGAGAATCGAGATCGAAGACCTGCACGTCGCCTACGCCGGCCGTACGGTCGTGGCGGGGGCCCGTCTGATGGCGGCCGAGGGCGAGATCACCGGCCTGGTCGGGCCGAACGGGAGTGGCAAGTCCACGCTCCTGCGCACCGTCTACCGGCACCTGAAGCCCACCGCGGGTCGGGTTCTGCTGGCGGGCACCGACCTGCGTGAGCTGTCCGCGGTCCAGTCGGCGCGGCATGTGGCGGCGTTGCCGCAGGAGCGGGGCAGTGACTTTGAGCTGACCGTGCGCGAGGTGGTCGCGATGGGGCGCACGCCGTACAAGCGGGCTTTCGCGGGCGATGACGCCGTCGACCGAGAGATCATCGCCCGTGCCCTCGCCGACGTCGGGATGGAGGCGGCGGCCGGGCGCCGGTTCACGACCCTGTCGGGTGGCGAACGCCAACGCGTCCTGCTGGCGCGCGCGTTCGCCCAGAACCCGGACGTCCTGGTGCTGGACGAGCCGACCAACCACCTCGACATCCGCCATCAGGTCGAACTGCTCGCCCTGCTGCGCACCCAGCGCCGTACGACGCTGGTGTCGCTGCACGACCTCAACGCTGCCGCGGCGGTGTGCGACCGGCTGCACGTCCTGAGCGCCGGAGCCGTGGTCGCCTCCGGGCCACCGCGCGATGTCCTCACTCCCGCCCTGCTGGCCGAGGTGTTCGGTGTGCGGGCGGCCGTGGTCGACCATCCGCTCACCGGTGATCCGCTGATCGCTTTCGATCACCAGGCGCCGGCCGGCACGGAGACGGACGCGGCGGTGGAGGTACGCACCGTACGCACCGGCGGATGAACGAGGCCGGGCAGGACGGCGATTGCGCCGTGCCGATGGCGTCCTGCCCGGCCTGCGGTCCCGGTTGATCAGGCGGCAACAGGGTCGGCGACGCCGTAACCGGCCTCGACGATGGCCGCGCGCACCCGCTCGTCGTCGAGGCCGGTGCCGCTCACTGTGACGACGTTCGTGGCGAGGTCGACTACGACCTCGCTTACGCCCGGCACCTCGGAGACCTCTTCCCTGATGCTCGCCGCGCAGTGCTCACAGCTCATGCCGGTGACGTAGTACTGCTTGTACTGCTTCTGAGTCATGGGAGAACTCCTGGGTCTCGTGGGGGGCTTCCGGTTGCGTACGGGTCCGCGGGTGCGGGTGGTGAGGGCGACGCCCTCACCTCAGTAGTCGGTCGGGCGGGGCACTGAGTTCCGCGGATCGTCGGGGGAGCGTGGCCGTTCCGCTCACTGACCCGACGCCGCTAACGGAACCCGACCCGCCGTGCTGGTCAGCGCGGATAACCAGCCCCCCGGTCACTTTCTTGGGCGGATCCGGGAACTCCCCTCGGATCCCTCGCGACTCCTCAGACGGGACTGCTGTTCGGCGTCCCGTCATGACGATGAGGGGTGGAAGGGTGACACACCACGGTCCCGGTGCGGAGCGGCCCGGTCACATACCCGTAGGCGAGGACCGCTGGCCGCTGGTCGCCGTGGCGGGTGTGCTGGCGTTCGTGGCGATGCTCGACATGAACATCGTCAACGTGGCCCTGGCGGACATCGCTGACGGCCTGCACGTGTCGACCGCGACGGCCCAGTGGGCCCAGTTGGGCTATCAACTGCCCGTCGTGGCCTTGCTGTTGCCGGTCGGCCGATGGCTCGACGGTGTGGGGCTGCGCTCCGCCGTACTGTCCGCGACCGCCGGATTCGGCCTGTGCAGCGCTCTGGCCGCCGCCGCACCCTGGGCGGCCTGGCTGATCGCCGCCCGTCTCGCGCAGGGTGCGTTCGCGGCGGTGCTGTTCGTGCTGATGCCGGTCCTCGCGGTCCGTTCGGTACGTCCGGAGAAGCGTGGGCGGGCGATGAGCGTGCCCGCCACCCTGGGCCCGCTGGGCGCGGTGACCGGACCGGCCGTGGGCGGGCTGCTGCTGGACCACTTCGGCTGGCATGCGGTCTTCCTGGTGAAGATCCCCTTCTGCGTGCTCGCCCTGGTCGTGGCCTGGAGGGTCATGCCTCGGGACGGCGGGCTGCGCCGGCCCGACCGGCGGTCGGTTGCGGACGCACTGCTGGTGGCCTCGGCCGTGGCGGTCCTGCTGCTGGCGTTGACCCTGGCATCGGGCCGCCCGTCGTGGCTGGTGCTCGCACTCGCGGCGGTCCCGACGCTCTGGTGGTGGCTGCGCGGTCCGGGCGGTCGGCCGGTGGCTGGTGTCCTGCGGGCCACGGGGTTGTTCCGGGCCCACGGCGCGGTGCTGTCCCTCGCGGCCGGGTTCGCCGCCATGCACTACGTGATCGCTCTGCACCTGCAGCGCGACAACGGTGTCAGCGCCACCACGACCGGGCTGACCGTCCTCGCCTTCCCCCTCGGCATGGGCCTGGCCGGGCAGATCGGCGGGCGCCTGGCCGACCGGTACGGTCCCCGTCCTGTCGCGGTCACCGGTGCCGCCGTCACCGCCACCGGCCTGCTTCTGCTGGTCCCGCTGGGCGGCGACTGGTCACCGCTGGACGTGGCCTGGCGGCTCGCGCTGGCGGGCGTCGGCATGGGGCTGAACGGCGGCCCCACCCAGGCCCTGGTCATGGGCGCCGCGCCACGGGACCGGACCGCGACCGTCGGGTCCACGATGCAGCTCGCCCGCACGCTCGGCTTCACTCTCGGGCCCGCCCTGGCCACCGCCGTCTGGGGGCTGGCCGGACCCGACCAGGGCGTACGGGCGGGGCTCGCGCTGGCCGCCACCGCCGCCTGTCTCGCCGTGCCCCTGATCGCCCTGCCCGGCAGAAGCCCCGCACCCGTCCCCGAGAAGACGACCGACGCGGCGCCCGCCGCCCGTAACTGACCCAGGAGCCATGCGTATGTGCGGAATCACCGGCTGGGCGTCCTTTCACCGCGACGCCCGCACCCAGGCCCCGGTCATCGAGGCCATGACCGACACCCTCACCCCGCGCGGCCCGGACGCGGGCGGCGTCTGGCTCGGCGAACGCGCCGCGATCGGCCACCGCCGCCTGGCCGTCATCGACCTGGCCGGCGGCGTACAGCCGATGACCGACCGCCCCGACCGGCCGAACCTCGTCCTCAGCTACAGCGGCGAGGTCTACAACCACCACGAACTGCGGGCCGAACTCCGGGGCCGGGGCCACCACTTCCGCACCCGCAGCGACACCGAGGTGGTACTGCGCGCCTACGCCGAGTGGGGCGAGGCGGTAGCCGACCACCTGGAGGGCATGTTCGCCTTCGCCGTCTGGGACGAGCGTGCGCAGCGGCTGCTGCTGGTACGCGACCGGCTTGGCGTCAAACCGCTGTTCTGGGCCACCGTCGACGGCGGCCTGGCCTTCGCCTCCGAGCCCAAGGCCCTGTTCGCCCACCCGGAGATCCGGCCCCGGGTGGACGCCGACGGGCTGCGGGAGGCGTACAGCCTGCTCTTCAACACCGGGCCGACGGTGTGGTCCGGGGTGCGGGAGGTGGAGCCCGGCGGTCTGCTCGTCCTGGACCGGGACGGCATCCGCGGGCGCCGCTACTGGCAGCTGGAGCCCGACGTCCACGACGACGACCGGGACACCGCCGTCGAGCGGATCCGTGCGCTGGTCGGCTCGGCCGCCCGCAGCCAGCTGGAGGCGGACGTCCCGGTGTGCAGCCTGCTGTCCGGCGGCATCGACTCCACCGTCCTGACCGCGCTGCTCGCCGACGAACTCCGGCTGCGCGAAGGCCCGGACGCCCGCATCCGCTCCTATGCCGTCGACTACAGCGACCAGGCCGAGCAGTTCACCGGCGACGTGCTGCGCACCGGCCACGACACCCCGTACGCCACCGAAGCCGGCGCGTTCATCGGCACCGACCACAGCACCGTCGTCCTCGACCCGCACGCCCTGCTCGACCCCGAGCACCGCAAGGCGGTCGTCGTGGCGCGGGACTCGCCGATCGGCGTCGGCGACATGGACACCTCGCTCTACCTGCTGTTCGGCGAGATCCGCAAACACTCCACCGTGGCCCTCTCCGGCGAGGCGGCGGACGAGGTCTTCGGCGGCTACCCCTGGTTCCACAATCCGAAGGCACTGGCCGCGGACACCTTCCCATGGCTGCTCGTCAACGGTGACGACGCCGCGATGCCGCTCAACCCGGAACTCGACCTGCGCATAGCGGAGTTCCGCCAGGACACGTATCGCAGCGCGCTGGCCGCCGTACCGCATCGGGACGGCGAAACCCTCGTCGAGCACCGGCAGCGCGAGATGCAGCACCTGTCCCTGACCCGCTGGCTGCGCCAACTCCTCCACCGCAAGGACCGGTTGAGCATGGCCCAGGGCCTGGAGGTCCGCGTCCCCTACTGCGACCACCGCCTCGTCGAGTACGCCTTCGCCACGCCCTGGGCCCACAAGAGCTTCGACGGCCGGGAGAAGAGCCTGCTGCGCGCCGCCGGCGCCGGGCTCGCGCCCGACTCCGTACTGCACCGGCCCAAGAACCACTACCCGGCCACCCACCACCCCGACTACAACCGCGGCCTTCAGAACCTCGCCCGCGACGCCCTGTCCAGCGAGCAGGTCCGTGCCCTGGCCGACGAGTCCCGCCTCAAGCCCGCTCTCGACATCCCGCCCGACCTGCTGGTGTGGGGCCACCGCCTCCGCCTCGAACGTGTCGTCGACCTGGCCCTGTGGCTGGACCACCACCGGCCCGAACTCGCCCTCTGAGGAGACCTCGCATGACCATCCAAGAGCCACCCCTGTCTGCCGTGGAGCCGAAGCCCCGGCCCGAGCCGCTGCCCGACCCGGTCCCGCTGACGGGCTGCCCCTACAAGAGCAACCCCTACCCCCTCTACGAGCGGATGCGCGAGGCCGGCCCCGTCCACCGCGTGCTCTTCCCCAGCGGCGTACAAGCCTGGCTCGTCACCGGCTACGACGCGGCCCACGCCGCCCTCAACGACGACCGCCTGGGCAAGAACCACGACCGCGGCAACGACCGCTGGCGCGCCCGCGCCTCGATCATGCCCGAACCCCAGCACTCCCAGCTCCAGGTGCACCTCCTCCACCAGGACCCGCCCCAGCACACCCGCATGCGGCGCTTCGTCACCGACGCCTTCACCCCCCGCCGCATCGACAGCCTGCGCCCCCGCTTCCAGGAACTGGCCGACACCCTCATCGACGCACTCCCCGAAACCGGCCCCGCCGACCTCGTCACCGGCTTCGCCGCCCACTTCCCCTTCCAGGTCCTCGCCGAGGTCATCGGCCTCCCGCAGGATCTGGCCGCCCGCTTCGACCGCGACTGGGGCAAGGTCGTCCAGCCCGTCGGCCCCACCGACCCCGGACGGCCGCTCTACGAGGCACGGTTGCACGGCCTGCAGAGCTACATAGCCGAGGTCGTCGCCCACAAGCGCGAACACTGGGACGACGACCTCCTCAGCCGCCTCGTCGTGGCCCGCGACCGCCGCGAACTCGCCCAGGAAGAGCTGGACTCCATGATCTTCCAGCTCCTCGTCGCCGGCCAGGAACCGGTCACCAACCAGATCACCACCGCACTGATCGCCCTCTTCCGCCACCCCGACCAGCTCGCCCGCCTGCGCGACGAACCCGGCCTGCTGCCCCGCGCGGTCGAGGAACTCCTCCGCTACGACAGCGCCTTCGAACTCACCACCTGGCGCTTCCTCGACCAAGACGACGACCTGCACGGCACCGAAGTCCCGGCCGGCGACTCCGTGATCGTCTCCCTGTGCGCCGCCAACCGCGACCCGCGCCGCTTCCCCGACCCCGACACCCTCGACCTCGACCGCAGCCCCAACCCCCATCTCGCCTTCGGCCACGGCATCCACTTCTGTCCCGGCGCAGCCCTCGCCCGTACCGAACTCCAGATCGCCCTGGGCGCCCTGCTCACCCGGCTCCCCGGCCTCCACCTCGCCATCAGGGACGAGGACATCAAGTGGATCCCGGCCGTCCTCGGCCGCGGCACCAACCACCTGCCCGTCGGCTACGACCGACGCCGCTGAGACACCTCTGACGCCGGCTTCCGGCTGACCGGGTCCGGCCACACCGCCGGATCCGGCCCCGGACCCGGCTGATCCACCACCTCATCCACCTGACGGCGCCTGGCCGCCCCTACGCCACGGCGCCATGCCGTTATGCCCGCACACTTCCCGGAGGAACGACATGCCGCTGACAACCGCGCCGAACGCTCTGCCCACGAAAATCAGCACCGCGATCCTGAACCTGCTCCTGCCGCACCACCGCACGACCGACCAGGACCCCACCTCCGCCGAGAGGTTTCCCCACCAACTGCGCCAGATCGCCGACTTCGTCCGCGACGACGGCCCCGTCACCTTCACCCTGCCCGGCTTCCCCTGCAAGTCCCCCAACCCCGTCAAAGTCCTCGGCCACCTACCCGACCAGGGAGAACGCCTCTCCCTCAGCTTCCTCAACACTCTGTGCACCGAGATCGGGCGGATCCACCCGCCCGGCGCCCGTATGGTCGTCTGCTCCGACGGCCACGCCTTCGGCGACCTCATACGCGTCCCCGACCGGCACATCGACGCCTATGCCGATGAACTCCGCACGCTCATAGACCAATTGGGCCTGACGCGACTGTCCGTATTCGACCTGCGCGACGTATTCGGCGACCTCCCCCACGACACGAAACGCGCCCACCTCCACAAGAGCTACGCCCCCACGCTGGATGCCCTGCGCGCGGAGGTCCGCGCCGACGACAACACCCTCGCCCTCTACCGGGGCATCACCCGCTTCCTCGTCGAGGACACCGCCGACTGGACCGGCACCCGCTCCGCCCTCCAACGCGAGTGCCGGCAGCGCGCCTACGGCGTCATCCAGCGCAGCCGTGCCTGGGGCGACCTGATCGCCGACCACCATCCCCGCTCCGTACGCCTGTCCATCCACCCCCAGCCCATCGGCGCCCTCAAGTTCGGCATCCGCCTGCTGGACGCGCCCGATGCCTGGACCACCCCCTGGCACTCGACGGCCTTGCGTCGCGCCGACGGCACCTGGACTCTCATGCCCCGGGCCAAGGCCGCAGAGCGGGGCCGCCTGATCGAGTGCGACGGCCGGCCCAGCCACTTCGACCAGGGCTGACATGACTGACCGGACCGGCTGAACCATGAGGCGGTATGCCGTCCTGGAGCCCGGTCGCGGGTGGCGGCGTCCAGTGATCGTCCGCCGACGGGATCGGCGAGTGGGCCTCAACGATCAAGCTGACGTTGATCGTTTGGACATGCCGTGGCCGGTATTCGGCCACCCCCTGTCCGAAAGCGTCCGGGCCCCTTGGCATGATGTCGGCGCCATGCCTGTCACCGCCGCTGTGCGATATGTCCGGGCCGCGGTGTTCGCCGCGGTCTGCGTCGTGCTGTCCGCGGCAGGGCATGCCGTGATCTCCGGTCCGGCGGTACCGGGGATGGCGCTGGCGGCAGCCGCGGTGGCGGTGTTCGTGTGCGCCGGGCTGGCTGCCGGACGTGAGCGGTCCCTGCCGGTCATCGCCGGCGGGGTACTCGCCTGCCAGGGCGGCCTGCACGTGTTCTTCTCCTGGGCGCAGGGGATCGCGGCACCTGCTCAAGCCCCCGGCAAGGCCGCGGCCTGGGCGGATCTGCTGCTGTGCGGTCACCCGGGCCCGGCAGGTTCGACGCCCCTTCCTGTCGGGTCGATGCGGCAGGTCGTGCGGGCCGCGGGCATGGACTGGAACAGCCCGCCTGTGCACCAGCCCGCCGGGGGTATGACTCGCGGTGGTTCCCCGGCCGACGCTGTGCACTCCATGGCGGGCATGCACTCCATGCCCGCCATGCAGCATGCCGGCGTCGGCATGCTGGCGGCGCACCTCTTGGTGGGTCTGGTGTGCGGCTGGTGGCTGCACCGCGGTGAGCGGGCGCTGTTCGCGCTGCTCGCGGCCCTGGCTGCCGCCGCCGACCGGTCGCTGCACCGGCTGCTGCATCTGCTCCTGCTGGGCGTGACGGTGCCCGTCGCACACGTCGGACCCCGGCGGGTCCGACGTCGAGCCACGGCTGCGCAGCCGCACCTGGCGGTGGTCCGGCACATGGTCATTCGCCGAGGNGGGCGTGACGGTGCCCGTCGCACACGTCGGACCCCGGCGGGTCCGACGTCGAGCCACGGCTGCGCAGCCGCACCTGGCGGTGGTCCGGCACATGGTCATTCGCCGAGGCCCTCCGTTGTCCTTCTCGTACTGATCACCGCGTGGTGTGCGGGCTCCGAAGGTCGGGGCCTGTGCTTCGCCGTGCCCTGCGCGGCGGACACGCGGCATCCCGGACGGCGCCTAGGTGCGCGCGTCCGCTGACCGGCGGTCGTAGTCGTAGTCGTAGTCGTATCTGTATCTGTGCCCGCGGCCGTCCGGATTCCTTCTGAGATCACGCGTGGTCGGCGCTGCCCGGCCGAGGGGTACGACGAAAGACGACTTGCGATGACGCACGCCCCGAGTGTGCCCGGGCACAGGCTGGACACCACGCCGGGATCTCCATGCTGGTCATCCTCCCCCCGGACCAGCTGATGATCCGCCGGATCGCCCCGCTGCGCCGCTTCTTCGGCTCAGCGACAAGCCGTGAGTCGAGCAACAAGCCGTGAGAGGAGGCGAGACGAAGGTTTTGCGAATGTGGACAAGCGGCCGCTATGCACTCCGGCCTGAGGGAGAGAATCCAGCCGTCATGCATGCGTCCCCGGCGTTGCGGGTTCTGCGCGCTGCGGTGTTCGCCGCGGTGTGCCTGACGCTGTCCGCCGCCGGCCACCAGCTCGCGGTGGGCTCGGCGCCACCGGCGTGGGTGGACGGGGCCGGGTTCCTCGCCGTCCTCGTTCCGGGCTATCTGCTGAGCTCCCGGGAGCGGTCGCTGCCGGGGATCGGCGGCGCCATGCTCACCACCCAGGGCGGGCTGCACCTGGCCTTCGACGCCGCCCAGGCCCCGGCACGGCGCCTGACTGCGGCCGGCACGCCGATGGGCATGCACGCGACGCGGATGATGGCGCACCCCCATCCCATGATGGCGCACCCCCACGCGATGAGTGCCCACGCCGTCGCGGCACACACGGCGGCGGCCCTGCTCGCGTCCTGGTGGCTGCGGCGGGGCGAAGCAGCGCTGTGGTCCCTGCTGCGCAGGGCCGTCACGCTGGTGCCGGGGCTGCTGGCCTGGTGGGGCGCCCGCACGGGTCAACTGCCCACTCTCGCGCACTCGGTCGTCCCCGGCGGGCGGACAGCCGGGCAGCGGCCCCTACGCCAAGTACTGCTGCGCCACGCGGTTTCGCGCCGCGGCCCACCGCCTCCGGACCCGTACCGAGTTCTGTCCGGGTGAGCCGAACAGCCGTCCAGCCGTTCCCCGCAACGGCCTGCTCACCCACACCTCCCGCATTCCTCCCGGCGGCCGATCACCGCGCCAGCCGATTACCAGTACGGAGTCCTCGTGTCCCCGAAGCACACCACCCTCCGGCGCGCTCTGCGCCGTACCACCCTCGTCACCACCCTCGCCGCGGCCGGGCTGCTCACCGCCGCGGGTTCGGCCTTCGCGCACGTGACGGTCCACCCCGGCAGCTACCCGAAGGGCGCCACCGACGGCACCCTCACCTTCCGGGTCCCCAACGAGGAGGACAACGCCGACACCACGCAGGTGCAGGTCTTCCTGCCCACGGACCACCCCATCCCCTCGGTGCTCGTCACCCCTGAGCCCGGCTGGACCGCGGAGGTGAAGACCACCAAGCTGAAGAACCCGATCAAGACGGACGACGGCACCATCAACGAAGCCGTCTCGCAGATCACCTGGACCAAGGGCAAGATCGAGCCCGGCCAGTACCAGGACTTCAGCGTCGCCTTCGGCCAACTCCCCGACGACACCGACCAACTGGCCTTGAAGACGCTCCAGACCTACTCCGACGGCAAGGTCGTGCGCTGGATCGAAGAGCCGAAGCCGGGTCAGGCGGAGCCGGAGAACCCGGCGCCGGTGCTGCACCTCACCAAGGCCGCGGACGGAGCCGCCCCCTCCGCCTCCGCTTCCGCGGCTCCCAAGGCTTCCGCTGCCGCCGCCGGCGACTCGACGACACGGGACCTGGGCATCGCGGGCCTGATCGCGGGTGTCCTGGGCATAGGCACGGCCGTCGTCGCCCTCTACCGCAGCCGCTCCGCCCGCCCGTAACGCCCGTAGCCAACCGGGATACCGGGCAGCAAGCCCTGGTGGGGCGGACGGAGCGCTACCGCCCCACCAGGGTCTCCGCGAGAGACAACCCAGGCTCGGACAACGACGAAACCTCAGGCAGGCGGGGGCATTGGTCGGTCAGCTCAGGTCAGTTGGTCAGCCCGACCGTCGCCCTGGTAATCGCTGCCGTGGTGGTCTGGTCCTGGCGGGCGGTGAAGCAGCGTCACGGTCGCCGAGATGTACCGTGCTCTCACCCTCCCGAGCGGGCGGCGCGGCTGGCACGATGGCCAACATGACTGCCGGGTCGGTTTCACGCGCTGTGCGCGCCGCGATCTTCGCGGTGGTGTGCGTGACGACCGCGGCTCTGGGGCACGCGTTGATGTCCGCGCAGCCCTTGCCCTGGTCGACTCTGGTTGCCGCGCTCGGCACTACGGGCTGGGCGGCCTGGTGGCTGACAGGGCGGGAGCGCGGCGCGCTCCTCGTAACCGGTTCCACCGTGCTTGCTCAGCTCGGTCTGCACTCCCTGTTCAGCCTGGCGCAGGCGTGCCAGGCCGGTACGACCGCCGAGGTCGTGTCCGAAAGGCTATGGGGCATAAGGGCGTTGGGCGGTGCGCCGGGCGCCGGTCCTGCGCCTGAGTCGCAGGCGCCGGCGGCCCGGATGCTGCACCAGGCCGGCCTCGGCCTGGGGACCACCCACGCATCCCCACCGACGCCGATGGACGGCATGCCCGGGATGGGCGGTACGGCGGGCATGGACGGCATGCCCTCCACCTCTGCCGCGCATATGGGCCATATGGGCCATCTGGCCACCACCACGCACGGCGATATGAGCATGAGCCAGATGCATTCGATGCATTCGATGCACTCCGGCCACGGGGCGCTCGGCATGTTCCTCGCCCACGCGCTGGCCGCGCTGGTATGCGGGCTGTGGATGTGGCGCGGCGAGGCGGCAGCTTTCCGGCTCGCCCGCAGCATGGCCGCGGTGTTGTTCGCGCCGTTGCTGCTCGTCCTGACGACGCTGGGGTGGATCGGCCGGAAGCCGTCCGCGCGCCCGGTGGCCGCCGCGGGGCACATCGTGCGCCTACGCGGGGTCCTCCTGCAATACGCCGTCTCCCGCAGAGGCCCGCCCAGGAACTCCATCCGCCGCTGACCGCTCGTCCTGGAACTTTCCCGGCACCGACCGGGATTCTGCAATGCCGTCATCGACGCTGTTGATGCCAATGTCGTCGATGACGCAATGCTGTCGATGTCGTCCGGGATCCCCCACTCCCCTTCTCCACAAGGCGCATTGAATCGGTGGCGGGCGGAGTACCGGCGTGTCCGCGCGGCTGCCTTCCACATCCGTGAGCACTGTTGCCCCACACGCCGGCCTTGGCCCTGCGGCACTCCGGCCTGCCCGCAGACGCACGCCCGTCGGCCGTCGTCCCTTGACGTCGTCATCGACCTGAGTGCGGGCGCTCGGAGTGCGGCTCAGCGACGGGCCGTGCCCTACCTCGGCACGGCCCGCACCCTCGAAGGACATGTGGCGATGATTCCTGCCCTCATTGGTCCGCCCCGTGGCAATCGGACCGCAGTCGACAACGAGCAACTGACCAGCTTGGCGCTGGCCGCGCGGGACGGCGACCCGGTCGCCGTCGAGCGCTTCGTCCGCGCCTCCCACCGCGATGTGTGGAAGTTCGTGGCGCGCCTGAGCGGCGACACGAACAGCGCCGACGACCTCGCCCAGGAGACGTTCCTGCGCGCCCTCACCAGCCTGCCGCGATTCGCCGGACGCTCCGGCGCCCGCACCTGGCTGCTGTCGATCGCCCGCCGTGTGGTGATCGACCGCTACCGGTCCGCCGCCGCCCGCCCGCGCATCGCCGACGTCGAGGACTGGCAGGCGGTCGCGGAAGCCCGGCAGCCCAGCGGACTGCCGGGCTTCGACGACGGACTGGCGCTGACCGAGCTGGTCGACGCGTTGGACGGCGAGCGGCGCGAGGCGTTCGTGCTCACACAGCTGGTCGGGATGCCGTACGCGGACGCCGCGGCGGTCGTGGGCTGCCCGATCGGCACGGTGCGCTCGCGGGTGGCCCGCGCCCGCGCCGACCTCACCGGTTGGCTGAGGGCTGCCGAGACCTGCGGTGGAGTCCCCCAGGTAGTCGCGGCGTGAGCGGCTCCGGTTCCGAGTGATCACGGTGTTGTCGGTACGCCGTCCCGTAGGGCGGAGAGCGCCCGTCCGGGCTGGCGTGCCGGCACTCCTGGGAGGCGCTGCTGTGGCTGGGCAAGCGCAGCTATGCCTTTGTCGCCACCCGGAATTGACAGAGCCGGCGGGCCCGGCAGAAGTCGGTCGCTAAAGGCTGTCTCGCAATGCGGCGGACTTCCCTTCATCGCCCCAGGAGGCTCGCCCACCAGTTCCGGTTTACAGCTGGGCTGTGACCCAGCAGTCGCGCCTGCTCGCTCTTGAGCCGGGCGAACCGGTCACGGATGTACTCTCTGCTGCCTCCGCCGCCTCACCGTGTAGGGCACGCTCCTACGAGCCTTGCTCTGTGAGTGTGACCTTCCGGCCGGTCCGTGCCTGACCGGCTGGGGCTTGTCGAGCAGGGCGAGTTGTTCGATGCCGGACGGGGAGTTGGGCGCGGGCATCCCCGGGAGGGGCAAGGACCCGTGCATGACCATCGGCACCGGCCCTTCGGTTTGACTGGTGCAGAGCACTTATCCAAAGGCTGCGGTATTCCGGCCTGTGGACGGCGTTCGTGTGCAGGAACCCGTGCGTTGAACCGAGGATGTGAGGGACGGGCCGCCCGGTCAGTTCTGGCAGTCGCAGCCGGACGCAGTCTTGGCTTCAGCGACGGTGGTGGTCGGATCCCTTCTGGGCCGGGCGGCTGGCCGCGCTGGGCACCGCCACCGCGCCCGTCCCCGTCAAGAAGCTCTCCGAGGAGCGGC
>NZ_JBNHIN010000087.1:0-18155 GCF_050054615.1 Streptomyces sp. YGL11-2 | reverse complement strand
TCGTCCGCCGACGACTTCATCTGTCCGGGCCTGGGCACACTCGGTCAACGACTCAGACCCCGTTAAGTCACTGGTCTTGGTTCTAGCCTCGATCTTTCGTGACGGTCCGTCGGTCTGCCCGGCGGGCTGTTTCGGTCTTTCGGAATGGCAGCGGACATGCCTGTGGCCCGGCTGTCGCGTCGGGTGGGCGCCGGGTTTGAGGTTCCCCGGGCGTGCGGGAGGTGCTGATCAGCTGGTCAGGGCGGGTTGACGGGGTTTCAGGTTTGTTCGTTCGGTCGTTGCCCACTCGGCGTAGCGCTTCTCCTCGAACTCGGCGGGGCTGAGGTAGCCGAGCCGTTTCTGGATGCGCCGACTGTTGTAGAAGGGGAGTGTCCAATAGACGGCGGATCCGATGATCAAGGAGACGCCTGATGAGCGAGACCGTCACGGAGCATGAAGCAGAGGAGCCGGTTGTCGAGTCGGCCGCGGAGGCGGTGTCGGACGAGCAGTTGATTGCGATGCTGGTCGACCGAGCCCGCTCCGACGGGCTGCAGCTAACTGGCGAGGGCGGGCTGCTGCAGCAGCTGACCAAGCGGGTGCTGGAGTCCGCCCTGGAAGGCGAGATCACCGACCACGTCGGCTATGACCAGCACGACGCTGTGGGCAGGAACAGCGGCAACTCCCGCAATGGCACGCGAGCGAAGACCGTGTTGACCGATGTCGGCCCGGTTGAGGTGAGGGTGCCCCGCGACACCGCCGGCACCTTCGAGCCGCAGATCGTTCACAAGCGTCAGCGCCGGCTCACCGGAGTCGACGAGATGGTGCTCTCCCTGTCCGCGAAGGGCCTCACGCACGGGAAGATATCCGCTCACCTGGCCGAGGTCTACGGCGCGGACGTGTCAAAGCAGACCATCACCACGATCACGGACAAGGTGATGGAGGGCATGGCCGAATGGCAGTCGCGCCCGCTTGATCGCGTCTACCCGGTCGTCTTCGTGGATGCCATCAACGTGAAGATCCGCGACGGCCAGGTCGCCAACCGCCCCATCTACCTGGCCATGGCCGTCACCGTCGAGGGCACCCGCGAGATCCTCGGCATCTGGGCGGGCGACGGCGGCGAGGGCGCCAAGCACTGGCTCCAAGTCTTCACCGAACTCCGCAATCATGGCGTCGAAGACGTCCTGATGCTCGTCTGCGACGGCCTGAAGGGGCTGCCTGACGCGGTGGAGACGGTCTGGCCACGAACTGTCGTTCAGACCTGCATTGTTCACTTGATCCGCAACAGCATCCGCTACGTTGCCCGCCAGGACTGGGACAAGGTCGCCAAGAACTTGAAGCCTGTCTACACCGCACCGAGCGAGTCCGCGGCGACTGAGCGGTTCCTGGAGTTCTCCGAGAAGTGAGGCACCAAGTATCCGGCCGTGACCAAGCTGTGGTCCGACGCCTGGGCCGAGATGGTGCCCTTCCTCTCCTTCGACGTCGAGATCCGCAAGGTGATCTGTTCGACGAATGCGATTGAGAGCGTGAACGCCCGCATCCGCAAGGCTGTGAGGGCTCGCGGCCACTTCCCCTCGGAGACCGCCGCGTTGAAGTGCGTCTATATGGCACTGATGAGTCTGGACCCGACCGGCAAGGGCCGCCGCCGCTGTACGATGCGCTGGAAGGCCCCGCTCAACGCCTTCCAGATCGCTTTCGAAGGCCGACTCACCCCCACCACCAACCACTGAACCTCAACAACCAAAATCAGCCGTTGATTGGACAGACCCGCGCTGTCTTCGGTTGTGATCAAAATTGGGTTTGGCTCCCGGGCGGGGTGCCGGTCCGGTAGGACTGTGGTGTGACGCGTGCGCAACTGACCGACGAGGAGTGGGAGTTCATCGTGCCGTTCCTGCCGATCGGCGGGTTCGGTCCGTACCCCGAGCGGCTGCGTGAGCAGTTCGAGGGGGTGATGTGGCGGTTTAGGACCGGCAGCCAGTGGCGGGAGATGCCCGAGCGGTTCGGTGCTTGGCAGATGGTCTACAACCGCTTCATGCGATGGCGGGACTTGGGTGTTTTCCAGGCTCTGCTCGAAGGGGCGATCGCGGAGGCCGCCCGCAGGGACGAGATCGACATGTCCCTGGTCAGCGTGGACTCCACCACGGCGCGGGCTCATCACGGCGCGGCCGGCATGCGGGTCCGCGAGGAGACCCTGGCCGCACTTGAGGAGGCGGCCTCGCAAAAAGGGGAGCGTCCGAGGAACAAGGCGGGCAGGACGGTGAAAACGACCCAGTCCGCGCTGAGCGGCGACGCATCCGGCGCCGACGGCGGGCCCGACTCAAAGCCGCCCTGCTCGGCCGGTCCCGCGGTGGGCTGACCAGCAAAATCCACCTGGCCGCCGACCGCCGTTGCCGGCCAATGGCACTACTCCTGACCGTCGGGCAGGCCGCAGACAGTCCCCAGTTCATCCCCGTCCTGAAGAAGGTGCGCATCCGCCTGCCCGTCGGTCGTCCCCGCACCCGGCCCGCTGCCGTGGCTGGCGACAAGGCGTACTGCTCCCAGGCCAACCGAGCTCACCTGCGCAAACGCCACATCAAGGCAGTCATCCCGGAGAAGAAGGACCAGGCCGCGAACCGGAAGAAGAAAGGCAGCCGGGGTGGCAGGCCCGTCACCCATGACGCCGACCTCTACCGCGAACGCAACACGGTTGAGAGGGCGATCAACAGGATGAAGGACTGGCGAGGCATCGCCACCCGCTACGACAAGACGCCCGAGAGCTACCTCGCCGGACTCCATCTCCGCGCCGCGACTATCTGGATCAGCAGCCTGATGCGAGCCGTTGATCAGAACTGAAGACAGACCCTAATCGTCTGGACCGCTCCCGCACCTGGCAGCGCAGAACCTCCTGGATCCGCTGGTCGAGGCCGTCCTCGCGCCACAGGGTGAAGTAGTAGAACACCGCCGACCAGGCCGGGAAATCGTGCGGCAGGGGCCGCCACTGGCAGCCGGTCCGGTTCTGGTAGAGCAGCGCGTTCACGACCTCCTGCAGATCACAGGAGCCCGGGGTTCCCGGTCGCAGACCGCGCCACCCGCGCCTGCTTCCACCCGGTGACCAGTGGTTCGATCAACGCCCACTGCCTGTCGGTCAAGTCGGTTGCGTACGACATCCGTTCCATGCCCATGACCCATCATGCACACGACATGACACGAGGAGGAAACCGTCCCATCACCCACGAACGGGCGACACCAGATCATCCAGATTGGGACTTAACACCCTCTCACAGCAAGTCGTTCACGAGACTCTCCCGGGATGCGAATTTGTTCCAGGGCGGTTCCCGTACAGGCGCGTCAGGCGATTCCCATGGTGCTCATCGCTTGGAAACCAGGAAGTCGCCCAGGACCAGGTGGTCTATGCCGGTGCCAAGGAAGCACTCGACGGCATCCTTCGGAGAGCAGACGATCGGTTCGCCCGCGACATTGAAGGACGTGTTGACCAGGCATGGTACGTCGGTGAGCGCGGTGAAATCGCGCAGCAGCGTGGCCAGTCGTGGATTGCTCTCGTCGGTCACGGTCTGGATGCGCGAGGTGGCGTCGACGTGGGTGGCAGCCGCGATGGTCTTGACGTACTCGGGCCGCACAGGGAAGACGAAGGTCATGTACGGCGAGCGCTCCTTCTTGCCCATGTCGAATACACGGCGGGCGTTCTCCTCCAGGACGATGGGGGCGAACGGGCGGAACGGCTCGCGGTGCTTGACACAGGTGTTGATGATGTCCTTCATGTCCGCGTGGGACGGGTTGGCCAGAATGCTGCGGTTGCCGAGGGCGCGGGGTCCGTACTCCGTGCGGCCCTGGAACCAGCCGATGACGGCCTTGCCGCTCAGCAGTTCGGCGGTCTTCTTCACGATCTGGCCGTCGGGCAGCTCTTCCCAGACGACGGAGTTGGTGTAGCCGGCCAGGGTGGCGCGGATCTCCTCGGCGTCATACTCCGGGCCGAGGTAGGGCGACGGCGCGGCGGCGAGCGGAACGTTCTTCTCGCGGGCGACATGGGCCGCTGCCCCGATGGACACCCCGGGGTCGCTGGCGCCGAAGCTGACCTCCGCGCGCTCGAAGGGCAGGTTCTCCAGCAGCTTGGTGTTGTTGACGCAGTTGAGCGCCACTCCACCCTCGTAGATGAGACTGCGCAGATCTGTGGCGTCGGCGAGGGCGCGCAGCTGGTGCGCGGTGACCTCTTCGAGCATCTGCTGGGCCGCGCCGGCGACGCGGACCTGGAAGTCGAAGTCCTTGCGGTTGCCGTTATGCCCGCCGAAGATCTTGTCGAAGAGGGCGAGGTAGGCGCGGGGGCCGCCCGGATCGTTGGCCAGGGCCAGCGAGAAGCGTCCGGGGCCGTCGAACCTGACGACATCAGTCAGGAACGGGTTGTCCTCCAGCGCCGGCGGCTTACCGAAGCCGGCCAGGCCCATGACCTTGTACTCGTCGTTGTTCGGGATGAAGCCGAGGTAGCGGGTGACTTCCGCGTAGAGCTGCGCGACGGAGTTCGCGGAGTCGATGGTGAACTCCTCGAAGACCTTGACCTCACCGTCGCGGATCTCGCCCATGATGGCACTGTCCTGCTCGGACTGGCCGTCGCTGACGAAGAAGGCGGCGTCACCGTAGCCGGCGAAGGTACGGCCGCAGGCGAGGTGCGCCCGGTGGTGCGGAACGGTGATCAGCTTCTCATCGGCCAGGGTGTGGCCGGTTTGACGGGTGAAGTCCTCGAGGATCGCGGTCTTGCTGATGGCACCGGCGTAGAGTTCGCCGAGCCCGGAGATGGCCTGAAACTTGTACTCGGGAGGCACGGGCGATTCGGAGATCCTGGATATGGCGGCGTCGGCGAACTCGGCGCTGAACTGCCAGCCGAAGGCGTAGTAGTCGACGTCCCCGTAATCGAGCCCGGCCTGGTCCAAGCACCAGCGCATGGCGTTGGCCGGGAAGACAGAGGTCTTCTTCTGCCGGTTCATCCGCTCTTCCTCGACGGCGGCGACCAGCTTGCCGTCGATGAACAGAGCCGCAGCTGCGTCGTGACCGAGGAAGCAGTGCCGGTCAACACTGTCGGGGGTGTAGCCCCAGAGCCTGCCGAAGAGTTCGGCAGCACGGGAGGTGCCGTTGTAGCCAAGGATTATCATGAGGATGTCTCCTTCAAGACACGGATCTCTGTGATCCATAGGATGGTGGCCAGTACCGAGTGGCTGGAACGGCCAGGTGGCGACGGGGCGTCACGAAGGCGCTTGCCGATCGAACCGCCGTGGGTTCAGCAGCAGTTCAGATGTTCCGATCCGCGAGCCAGTAGCGGTTTCGCGCTGGTGGTCGCGGCGAATCTCTCCTCCATGACCATGAAGTGGTATCGAGAGATGGTGACGTGCATGCCCCGGCTGCACGCCATCCGTCGTCCCCGGCGCGGCCCGATTCGGCTGGGGTTCTTCAGCTCCCAGGAAGAGCGTCGGAGTCGTTACCGACGCGATCGCACACTCGCGCCTCAGCGTGTAGTAGTGACCCATGACGCTGAACCGCACACCGCTCAACGCGCTTCTGCCGACGTGGTGTTCACGGGCTCTGCTCCCCCGGCCGCTCGCCCGGCGGCACTGATCGAACACCTGGCAAACTGGATGCGTGAGCGGCGACGAGACCACGGTTCCCGACAGGGCGAGCGACGCCCACTTCCTCGGCGACGGCGAGTGGGCGCAGGGCACGCGCGACTGGCGGGACGCCCGCATCCGCACGGTGGTCCGCGACGCGGGCTTCACCGGGACCGGGCCCGGCCCGGCCACGGTCATCGCCGCTCGCCCCGCCCTTCGTGCACGGTGAGCGGCGGGTCCCGCGCTCCCCGTGCCCGAGTGTCCGGAACAACACCCGTCAGTGGAGGAGCAACGCCCGTGCGCACTCGCCCCGAGGCACCGCAGGAACGCCGGATCCGGCACGTCGTCTGGGACTGGAACGGCACGCTCCTGGACGACAACCACGTGATGCTCGCCTCCGTCAACGACGTCTGCGCCCACTTCGGCAGACCCGCCGTCGACATGGCGACGTGGCGGGCGGCTCTGTGCCGCCCCCTTTGGCTCTGCTACGGCACGATCCTCGACCGCGACGTGAGCGGCCCCGAGGAGTGGGCGGAGGTCGTGCGCCTCTACCGTGCGGCCTACCGCTCCCGCCTGGGCGAGTGCCGCCTCGCCGCCGACGCCGAGAAAACCATGATCGGCGTACGGCAGGCGGGGCTGACCCAGTCGGTCCTCTCGATGGCGCTGCACGACGACGTCACGTCCCTGGCCACCCGGTTCGACGTGCACACATACGTGGTCCGGATCGACGGCGTTCTTCCCGAGGCGGCCGGAGGCCACAAGGCCGGTCATCTCGCGGCCCACCTCGGCCGGTTGGGGCTCAAGCCGGACGAATGCCTGCTCGTCGGCGACGTCGACGACGACGCGGCCGCGGCGGAGAAGGTGGGCACGCACTGCGTGCTCGTCACCACCGGCATGACCGGAGCCGATGAGCTCCGCGCGACGGGGCGTCCCGTGGTCGGCAGTCTCGCCGAGGCGTTCACGTTCGCCTTCTGACGCGGGGCGGCTCCGTCCCTGACGGCATCTGAAGGAACTTGGACCCGCTCCGGGGGACACCTGCTCACCGGATGTCCCTCGAAGCGGTTCACTGATCAGCACGTCGCGGCCGCCGTCCCGATGGTGTCCCGGTACCACTGCGCGTAGCGCGGATAGGTCGCGCGGAAGCCGGGCCCGCAGGAGGCGTCCACCGCCCGCCACAGTCGTGAACTGTCGTAGTAGTGGTCGGTGTTCAGCAGGGTGAGACGCCTGGACGGCGCGCTGCCCGGATCCGCCACGGCCCGGCCGTACGCGTCGTCGCAGCGGGCCGGTACAAGGGACTCCCCGGCGAGGACCTCCAGGACCTCCGCGAGCGTGGTGGGCTCGGGATGTGTCGCGTGCAGGACCTCCCCGTCGAGCTCTTCCGTCGGCGACTGCGCCACCGCGCACACCGCTTCGGCGAGGTCGTGGACGGAGATCAGGGACAGCCGTGCCGCGCCGCTCGCCGGGTCCGCGGCCAACTGCCCCGCGAGTGCCGCCGCCGTCGGGAGGAACCAGCGGTCGCCCGCGCCGTACACGAACATCGGACGCAGCACCGTTCCGCCTGCGGCGCGAACGCTGTGCTCGGCCGCGAGGCGGGAGGTGCTGGTCGGTCCCACGGGCGCGGGCTCGACCTCGTCCTCGGTGATGCCCCGGTGGACGCCTGTGCCGTACACGGCGGCCGTGCTGACGTAGACGATGCGGCGCACGCCCGCCCGCCGGGCCTCGGCGACCAGCGCCGCCGTGCCCGACTCGTTGATGGCGCGGCACGCCTCCTCGCTGCCGTTGATCACGGAGGCGGCGTGCACGAGGGTCGTGACTCCCGTGCAGATGCCGTCCAGCGACGCGGGGTCGGCGAGGTCGCCGCGTACCGTGTCGTCCGAGTCGACGTCCGCGCGGTGCGCGAAAACCCTCACCGGGGTGCCGTGCTCCTGCAGCAGGCGGCGCACATGGGAGCCGATGAAACCCGCCCCGCCCGTCAACAGAACAGTTCCCGGAGCGTGCTGCCCCCCGTTCGGTGCCGGCGTCGTAGCCGTCTCGTTCACTGCTCCTCGCTTCCGCCGGTCACGAGGCGGAGCAGGTCGGCGACCGGCACGTCCTCGTCGCGGCTCATCAGGGCGGTGGCCACGCGGTAGGGATCCGCGTACCCCTGGCCGCCGGTGAGACGGGGAAGGTAGGGCCCCACGTCGACGCCGCCACCCGTGCGCTCCGACAGGAGCCGTTCGGCCCGCCGCACCCACCGCCCCAAGTGCTGCATGGTGAAGGACTGTTGGGCGGTCCTCCCGAGGCCCGCCACCAGGTACAGGCGCAGGCCGAGACGGAACGCGGCGAGGCCGTGGCGCTCGATCAGTGGGCCCTGGAACGCGTCGAGTGTGTACCCCTCCCAGCCGCCGGCCCGAGCCGAGCGCCTGACGCCGTCGAGCGGGACGCGCGGCACCTCGAACCGCGCCACCTTCGCGCCGAGCGTCTGCAGTACGTGCGCCACAGTGCGGTAGTCGGAGCGCAGTTCGACGTCATGTGCGAGGACGACCAGATCGTAGCGGGGCAGCACAGGGATCAGCTCGCGCAGCAGTTGGATCAGGTAGTTCGCCTGTCCCTCCTCGCTCACCACGAGTCGCAGGGGGAGGCCCTTGCGGGTGGCGTCAAGATAGACGGGGGCCGCGAGCGGGCGCCCGTCCAGGCACGCGTCGTGGCGCACCAGGAGGTCAATGACCTCGTCGGTGGGCGCGAGTTCGGGCCGCCCGCGGCCGAGGCTCGGATCGGCCATGCCCAGGCGCCGGTAGTGGTCTTCCCACAGGTCGAGGAGCCGGTCGCTGACAGGGTGGACCCAGCCTTCCTCGGCCCGCTGGACCACCAGCCGGATCATCGCGTACGGGGCGGCCGCCTGCTCGCTGTGGTGGGCGACGTAGAGGTGGCCGATGTCCTCCTCGCCGAGGTCGGCCGCATCGATCCCGGGGTGGCGGCGCTCCAGGTACTCCCAGAAGCCCGCCACCTGACGGCTCCCCGTATAGACGGCGTGGTGGTAGGCGCAGTCGATGTCCGCGAAGGCCGACGTGGCCCGGGTGATCAGGTCGAGGGACAACAGGTACTTGAGGTGGGTGGGCGCCAGCGGTTTGGTGGGGCTCACGGTCACCGGGGCGAGCAGGACCCTTTGACGCCCCGTGGGCGCCGTCCTGTCACGACGTACGGAGAGCGCGGTGTCGGCTACCACGTGACCGGCAGCTTTCGCACTCCGCGGATGTACATCCCGCTGCGCCACTCCAGCTCTTCCTCCGGCACGGCGAGCGTCAGATGAGGCAGCAGGCGCTGGAGGGCGCCGAGCGCGACCTCCAGCTCCATCTGGGCCAGGGGCGCCCCCAGGCACCGGTGGCGGCCGTGGCCGAGCGCCAGGTGGGGATTGACAGGCCGGTCCACATTCAGCGTGTCCGGCTCAGGGAACACCTCGGGGTCCCGGTTGGCGCCGTCGGTCACCGGCAGCACGACCGTGCCGGGTTCGAGCTCGGTGCCGCCGAGCCGGACGGGCCGCTGCACGACGTGCGGCACGCCTCCCGCGGCATTCAGCGAGGTGTACCTGAGCATCTCCGACACGGCGGCTGGCATCAGCTCCGGCCGCGCGCGCAGACGCTCCGTCAGCTCCCGGTCACGCTGCAGGAGCAGGACGCACAGGCCGAGCTGGTTGGCGGTCGTCTCGTGGGCGGCGATCAGCAGCCCGTACGCCAGGTGCACCGCCTCGTCCGGAGCGAGGTCACCCTCCTGAGTGACCCGCGCGATTCTGCCGAATAGGCCCTCGGGGTCCGCGTGCGGCCCGGCGAGGAACTTCTCGAACTCGGCGAACATGGCGTCGTGGGCCGACTGCACCTCGGACTTGGAGTACGCCGTGGTGGACATCATCCGTTCCACCAGGGGCAGCAGCCGCCGTACGTCGGACTCCGGAAGGCCGAAGACGCGGCCGATCACGCCGACGGTGAGCGGCACCGCGAAGTCCGCGAGGAAGTCGGCAGGCCCGCTCCGGTCGCGCATCGCGGCCGCCAGGTCGCTCGCGAGCTCCTCCACGTACGGACGCAGCACAGTGGCGCGCTCTGCGGTGAACGCGTGCGCGACGACCTGGCGCCGCCGGGTGTGGTCGGGCGGGTCCACGGAGTTGAGCGCGAGCGACTCGGGCGAGCGCGCGCTGAGGCCGAACCCGGAGGCGGGGAAACGCGCGAAGGCGGAGTCCGTGAGTACCTGGCGCATGTCCTCGTGCCGGTGGACGAGGAGGGCCGAGACACCGCTGCGCAGGGTCGCGGGCACCAGCCTCTCGCCGTGCGCGAGGGCGCGGAACTCCGGGGCGGGCTCGACGCCCGCGTGCTCGGGGAAGGGGAACGGGCAGCCCGAGGTTGCGGTGCGGTCTCCAGCCGTGCGGTCTCGGGTCACGGTGCGACCTCCGGCTGCGCGAGGTCGCCGAGAGCCTTGCGGATCGCGTGGACGGTCTCCACCGCCTCCGCTTCCGCACAGTGGCCGGGGTTGCCGATGAGGGGCCTGCCCCGAGGCCCGTCCTCGCCTATGCGCGGCATCAGCCACGTGTGGAAGTGCGGGGTCCCCTCCATGGACGAGAACGTGTAGACGCGCGGCGATCCGGTGGCTTGCTTGACCGCGGTGGTCAGCCGTCGGACCAGCAGCGCGTGCGAGGCGGCCTCCTCTTCGGTGAGGTCGCTGTGGTCGACGAAGTGACGGTGCGACTCGATGAGCAGCGTGCCGCGCGGCCAGTAACTGGTTGGCCCGTGGCAGGCCCGCCACGTCCCGTCGTCCACGAGGTGACCGCCGGGCGGCACGGGGCGTCCGGCCCAGGCGGGCACGGGTTCACCCGCGTACTTCTCGCAGATCAGGCAGCGCTCCTCCAGCGGGGTGCTGTTGCGCAGCAGTCGGCTGACCGGGGCGGCGAAGTTGGCCAAGGGCTCCATCTGGACGTGGCGCACGTACCACTCGTCGAGCGCGGCGGCTCGGGCCCGGGGGTCCGCCAGATGCTCGGGTTCGCGCAGACCCCAGCGTTCTTCGGCGTCCTGCGCGCTCAGTCCGGTGCGCTCGCCGATCCAGGTCCAGGACGTGCCCCGCGTACGCAGGTATGCGACGAGCTCGTCCTGGAGCACGGGGACGTCGGAGTTCAGGAGCTGCCAGATCCGCTCGGACAGTGTGCTGCCGGGCTCGGAGGACGTGCCAGCCTCGTCGGGTTCGGCGACCGCCTTGCGGAGCTCGTCGGACAGATCCCGCAGGCGCGTCGACAGCGCCAGGCGTGCCAGGTCCTGCTCGGTGTAGTGGGGGAGATTCATTGTCGTCTTCTTCTCCGTCAGGGGGCCAGTGAGGTGTACAGGCGAAGCTCGGGCGAGTCCTCGGCGGCGTAGTGCACCCGGGTGTAGCCGGGGTCGCCGTGCGCGCACTCCGCGTCCAGGTCGGGCTGGTGTGTCAGCCGGATCGGTTCGGTGATGCCGAGCCGGCCGAGCAGCGTCGCTTCGGCGATGGTGTGGTGCAGATGGACGAGGTATTGAATGAGCGTCACATCACAGGTGGCTAGCCGGAGTTCGCGCACCGGACCGCCACGGCCCGGCACGTCGAGGGTGTCCGGCAGCCGTGGCAGTGATCCACTCAGCGGTTTGAGCAGGCGGCCCACGCCGGGCAAATGGTCCGTGGGGTACGTGCCGAGCCAGGCGACCGTGCCGGACGGCGCCACGGTCCTGGCCGGGGTGCGGTCCGGCAGGTTCGCCGGGTTGCCGAACAGGAAGCGGGTACGGGTCCACGAGCGCAGCCAGGTCCGGCCCTCCGCCTCGGGCAGGCCTGCCGCGAAGGCGCGGGCGCCCTGCACCGCGTCGACCACATCCAGGCCGCGCAGCAGGACGAGGGCGGTGACGGGCGTGGTGTCCGTGGTGGCCTCGGCCACCAGGCGGGCGCGCTCCTCGAAGAGGGCGGAGAGGCGGTCCTGGGTGCTGGTCGCCGCTATGGCCGGCGTCATCGCACCACCTGGGGTTCGAGCACGGCCAGGATCTGGTCGAGCACGACCTCCGGCGGAACATCGCCGTCGATGACCGTCAGCGGCAGCTCGGCGACCTCCTTGAGCAGTGCGCCGCGCAGCGCGTCCTGGAGCCCGACGAACCCCACCCGGGTCGGCTCCTGCCCGAAGTGCTCGAAGCAGTTGAGCCGCGCACCCTCGCCGCTGCGCTCCCATGCCACGTCGGAGCTCACGTCCAGGTAGAGCACGCCTTCGGGCTGCGGGAACGACCGCCATTCCGCGAACAGTTCGCTGTCCTCGAGACCCAACAGGGCGCACTTGGAGAGCAGTTTATAGTAGTACGAGTCGACGATGACCCGCTCCCGGTCTGCGACTCGCGCCAGCTCGTCCCGCAGGTGGAGCACGATCGGGTGCAGCCCGGCGAGGACCAACTCCGGCGAGTAGCGCTCGCCGCAGTGGGCGAACGCCTCCCCCACCCAGTTCTCGCGGAGCAGCCGCACCATCGGGGCGGACTCCAGATAGCGGTCGTCGTAGGAGACGACGTGCCAGCCGTGTTCGGTGTGCAGCCGGTTCAGGGCCGTCGACTTTCCGGAGAAGTCCGGCCCGAGCAGTGTCCAGAATCCGGTCAAGGGACTACCCCTTCTGTTACTTCTTACGGTTTGGGGCTCTGTCACAGCACGTTGACCAGGCCGATGGCCGCGAACGAGGAGAAGGACAGCAGCAGGAACAGCACGGCGAGGCCCAGGGGCCACCGGAGCGCGCCCCGGTGGAAGCAGACGGCCGCGAGAACGGGTACGGGCAGCGGGGCGAGCACCAGCCAGCCCTCCGCCTGGCCGGGCGACCATGGCTGCAGCGCCGCGATCTGCAACGCGGTCGCCGCGAACGCGCACGCGAGGACGATCCACGCAGTGGCGCCGACTCCCAGCGTGTGCACGTAGGTGCGCGTGTGCGGCGCCGGGTCGCGCACGAGCCGCCGCGCGAACTCCATATGCGCGAGCAGCAGGACGAACCCGAGGGCGACGACGAGGTCCAGCGCACTGGGCGCGTTGTCCTGCCCGTGCGCGGTGCCGAGGTAGACGTATCCGCACATGAGCGTCTGGTGCGGGATGTTGACCAGGAGCTGGGTCAGCAGCCGGTCCGGCTTCGGCCATTCCCAGCGCCATTCAACGAACAGCGCGGCGCACACGTACGCGAGGACGGCACCATATGCGGCCGCGGGCAGTCCGCGTGGCACGTTGGCCAGCACGAGCACGACCATGCCGGCAAAGAACAGCGTCATCAGGTCGCGGACCCGCACCACGCCCGTGACCAGGGCCCGGCCCGGGTTCTGCACCCGGTCGTAGTCGAGGTCACGCACATCGTCCACGGCGCGGAACAGCAGGAGGTTGACGGTGATGGTCACCGCCGTCACGGTGAGGCCGGAGGACGACGCGACCCCCTCTGTGCGATGGACCGCCTGGTAGACGAAGGTCAGGCCGCAGGACCAGCCGAGGCCGAGGACCGCGTAGAACCAGAGGGGGTACGTCAGCGCGTACTTGATGAGCCGGGTGATCACGAGGCGTCCACGGCTCCGGGCTCGTCGGGCACGGGGCTGTCCACGGCTCCGGGCCCGTCGAGCACGGTGATGGTGCCCCGGTCGCCGTCGACTTCGACCCAGGCGCCGTCGGGGACGCTGTCCACCACCCCGCGCACCGCGACCACCGTGGGCACCCCGAAGATCCGGCCTGTGATGGCCATATGGGACAGCACAGTGCCCCGCTCGGCCACGAGCGCCTTGGCCACCAGCATGAGCACCAGCCAGCCCGGGTCGGTCTCGCGGGCCACCAGGATCTTGCCGCGGCACGACTCGGGGTCGATGTTCGGGTCGGTGACCACTCGTGCCTGTCCGCGGACCACGCCACCACTCGAGGCCAGGCCGGTCAGCGTTGAGGCGGCGTCGCCGCGGTTGGTACCGGCCGAGACGAGCGCCACGGTCAGCGGCACGTCCGCGTCGGTGGCGAAGACGTTCGGCGGGTCCGCCCGCTGGAGCGCCTTCTTTCTAGTGGCCGCACGCACGCGCGCCAGTTCGCGCAGCTCCCCGCCGACCCTGCAGCCCTCGTAGGCACCGAGCACTTCTTCGATCGTGAGGTCGTACACGTCGCGTACGTCTTCCAACTCTCCTGCTTCCACAAGGTGTTGGGCGAGTGCGTTGACCATTCTGCGGGAGGCGCCGAACAATTCGGTGCGGCAAAAGCGCGCGTTCTCCCGGATGAGCAGGTTGCGGCGCAGCGACCAGAAGAGCACGCGCAGAACGGCGCGGCGCACCGGGGTGGAACAGTGGGCCCGCAGTTCGCCCTCGGCCTCCTGACGTGCCCGGCACTCCTCCTCGGTGCTGGTCTCGACCGTGCGTCCGGTGGAGATCACCGGACGCAGCTGGTCGATGAGCAGGTGCGGGGCGTTCGCGACGACCGTGGACTCGAACTTGAGGTCGTGCAGCCCGCGGTCGCCGTAGCGCTTCACGTGCGACTGCGCCAGCTCGGCGATGTCGGTGCCGAACCGGCCGTCCGCCAGGCAACGCCAGACGCCGGCCGAGTCCTTGTCGTTGAGCACGCTCCCATTCGCCTCGGGGTGGGCCGCGACGGCCTCGGCGACCGTCAGGAGGGAGCGCAGCGCGAGGACCGAGCGGTTGGCCGGGCCGTCGCACAGCATGCCGTTGAGCGTGCCGCGGTCCGCCTGCGGGGCCCAGCGCTTCATCAGCCGCTCGGCCAGGTCGAGTTCGGCGATGACGTGCGGGTTGGTGACGAGCGTGCCGCCCCAGCGCAGGGCAACGTCCGCCCACAGCTCGCGATAGTCCTCGACGATCTCACCGGCCGACTGTGTCCGGGGGTCCGGCAGCGCGTCGCGCCGCTCGTCCCACCAGCCGAAGAAGCGGCGCATCCGCACCGGAGCAAGGGCCCGTCGGGCGGCGGCGGCAGGGATCTCGCTGGTGCGCATCACGAGGCGCTTGAGCCGTCCCGGCGCCTCCACGACCACGGACGAGCCGACCGTCACCACGGCGTTCTCCCACTGCCGCTTGATGGAGGCGAACGCCCGCATCTGGCTGTGCAGCCGGTACCAGGACTCCAGGCGCATGTAGACGCGCCCGTCGAGGTAGCCGATCATGCGCCTCAGCTCGTAGCGGTGGCGCCGGAGGGTGTGCTCACTGACGCCCATGCGCCGGTACAGCTCCTCGAAGCCGACCGCGTAGAGCTCGCAGGCCACGGAGTAGGTCAGCGCGCAGGTGAAACCGGAGAAGCTCTCGGAGATGTTCCCGTTGCTCCAGTGCAGCTCGCGCGCGACAGAACCGGAGGCGTCCGCGGCGGGGGCCAGAGGCGCGATGGCCGCGGGGCGCGCCTGGACGAGGTGGATGTCACCGTCCTCGGTGATCGCCCCCTCGATGTCCTGGGGCAGGCCGAAGTGGTCTTCGAGGGAGACGGCGAGTTCCGCGACGCGTCGCGCTGTGGCGTCGTCGAGGACCGGGCGGTCCGCCAGGGCGGCGGGCACCTCGCCGACGGTCGTCCCGCCGGCCTTGCCGGTCACCACGCGACGCTTCTTCTGGACGAGCTGCGACTCGACCGCTCCCGTCGAGCGGTGCACGAAGAAGTGGTCGACGTCCGCCTGCTCCTGTACAACGCCCTCGCCAAGGCCGTAGGCGGCCGCGACCAGGGACTGCTCGCCCGCGAGCGGGCCGCGTGGGTCTCGGCTGAACGCCACGAAGGACCGGGCCGCGGGCACCAGGCGCTGGATTCCCACGGCCATGCGCGTGACGGTAGGGTCTCCGCCGCGCGTGGCCCGGTACAGCACGCCCTCGGCGGTGAAGGCCGACGCCCAGCATTCGACCACCCGGTCCACCAGTTCCTCGCGGCCGACCGCGAGGAAGCTGCGCCCGAGACCGGCGAACGGGTCGTCGGCGGAGTCTTCGCCGCCCTCTACGTCGTCCGCGGCGGGCACGGCGCAGGAACGGACCGCGACGGTGCCGTCGTTCCCGGCAAGACCGTCGAACTCGCGCAGCAGTTCCGCGGCGAGGTCGTCCGAGGCGCCGGCCTGCAGCACCGCGTCGGTGGCCAGCTTCGACCAGTGGGCGAGCTCGTCGGGGCCGCCGTCGGGGGCGAGTTCAGGGAAGTCCGCTGCGGCTGCGGCCCGCATCGCGTCGAAGGCCTCGACGGGCAGACAGACGAACTCCGGTACGCCGTAGCCCGCCGCGCGCAGCTGCGCCTGGCGCGCGAACTTGTGGCCTACCAGCAGCGGATCGGATGCTTGTGCCGCGGTGTCACGGAAGGTCACTCCCTGCGTCATATTGCACGCTCCTCAACGTGTCGCCTGCGGAAACGAATGGTCTGGTACTGACACGGGGTCACGATCACCGAGACGAAGCTCGCGGTGCCCACCTCCTCGTCGACGTCGTCGCCCGACGAGCGGAACAGCCGCGCCGCGAGGTCGTACCGACGGCCGTCGACGGGCTTGCGCACCCATTCCATGGACACTTCGCCAGGTGTGAACCCCCGCCAGAGATCCACCTCCAACGCACTCAGGATGAACTTGTCGCCGATCGGCCGCTCGAAGCCCGCGTGTCCGATCAGAGTCGCGAACTGGCGCGCCGACTCGATGAGTTCCACCAAAGGGCGCGCGCGCAGCGGATGGCCGACGGGCGACCGTTGCGCACGCGCGAGCAGCCGCTCCTCGGCCCACCAGGCCGCGCCGAGCAGGGCGTTCTCGGGGCTTTCGCGGTGGGCCAGTTCGGCGGCCGCCAGGGTCTCCCCGTGCTCGCCGGGGGCCGCCGGAACGAAGCGCTCCGCCGACTTGCGGTGCAGTACGGCGGTTCCGCTCACCACGATGGACGAGTCGACCGTGCCAGCCAGTTCCCAGGCGTGCTCCTCCTCGGTCTCGGGGACCGACGGCGAGACCGACACGGTGATGTCGTCGTCCAGTTCGCAAAACTTGTGGAAGTCCAGCGACACCTTGATGCGCCCGTCGGGCCGCAGCCCCTCGCTCCGGGTACGGATCAGCAGATCGAGGAGCCCCGCGACGACAAGGATGCCGGGGACATGGTCGAGAGCGTGGTCGAAGAAGAACGGGTCCTCCTTGTCCACCACGAGCCGCGCGGTCGCCCCTGAGGAGCTTCGGGACCACTCCCTCAGAATCGCTTTCTCTTTCATACGCTGCCTCTTTGCTTGTCTGCCGCTCGGGGCAGAGCCCTCGCCTCGGGCCTGATGGTTTTCGGGCACGCTGCACAGACGCCTGTGTACGAAGAAACGGGCACGACGGAACGCACCGATGGCTCGGTGTGGCGCCGACAGCTTTTCGACGACCCCCGCGGTGATCGTCTGGCGGGTACTGATCGCGCGTGACGGGACCGGTGCCACGTTTGGGTGAGGATTCGCGCTCAAAGCGGCCGAGACGACCCCTCGGGGTGCTCGGCGGCGAGCGACTGACCGGGCGGAAGAGTCAGGACATCGTGCGGGGCGCTGCCGGCCCGTGCTCCGACGTCGGTGTGAGGGGGACGGCCCGCCTGCGCCGTGTCGAGGGACACGGGGCGGCTACCCGGACGGCATGAGCAAAGCGGTCTCCCCGCTGATGCAGCGACTCGATGGTTACCCCGAGATCCTTGGCCACCGAGTTGATCGACCGGCCGGTGGACGCCACCGGCGCGGTCGTGTCCCGCTTGAAGTCCGCTGAACGCAGCCTCGCGGCCACCCGGACACCTCCTCCTCGGCCCGACGATCCGACCTTCTGCAGGTGTCCACGCGCAGCAACAGACCCCACTCTCCAGCGAGCCCCGCCGCGGGCACGATCAGTCCCAGATCATCGAGTCCGCCGCCGTACTCGTTGCGGTAGTGGCGACGGACGGTGTGTCGGCGGCAGCCGGCTGGGTGATCAGGAGGAGGGCCGTGATCGCGGCTGCGAGAACGGAGAGGGCCTTGGCCGTGGTAATGCGCCTCTGGACGGCGTACATGGAAGTTCCTTGGAGATCGGGTGGAGCGTGCGGGACCAACTGCCATGTATGTAAGGCAGTTGGTCGCTTTCCGTTTGGCTGTCTCGGGCGTCCCCGTCTACTGAAGAGTCTTCCGGTACGGGGTGAAGTCCAGAAGGGGGCAGGCGCGGACGGAAGCGGCAGTGGCCGTTTCCGTCCTGGGCGGGCAGGGGGCTGCCGGGTGCGCAGCGCGGTCCGGCAGCCGCCCGCGGTGAGCCGCTTCAGGCCTGGTCGGCGACCTTCCGGACGATGAATCCCTCGATGTACAGACGGTCCATGGAGGTGCGCAGAAAGGTGTCCACGGCCGTCTTCGGGTCCATGATCAAGGGCTGTCCCTTGACGTTGAACGAGGTGTTCACGACGCACCCCGTGCCGGTTTCAGCCTTGACCGCCTTCAGGAGCGTCCAGAACTCGGGGTTGTAGTCGCGGCGCACCTCCTGGATCCGCGCCGAGCCGTCGGCGTGGACGATTCCGGACACAACCTCCCGCTGCTCGGGGCGAACCTGGGCAGTGCACAGCATGTAGCGGGTGGGGGTGAGGCCGCGGGTGAAGCTTCCCCGTGATCTTGGACACTCGATTTCTATGCCGCGAGGTCGTGGTGGTGCCGCTGTCGGGTCTCGGCTGG
>NZ_JBNHIN010000086.1:0-18713 GCF_050054615.1 Streptomyces sp. YGL11-2 | reverse complement strand
ATCACGCGCCCCACCATAGCCAGATACGCGAAAGCCCCGTCCGGCTCTGTGATCTGCAGCAGTGCGGGTGAAACACTCGGGCGCTGACCCGCGGAAACGCGGAGTAGTGGCAACGCGGCGCGACCCCGGCACCTTGGAACACGGGTGCCGGGGTCGCGTGCGTCTAACGTTTTCGCCTGGGCAAGGGGTCTCCGGCGGACGGAGTTGACGCGCGATCAGGTGGGGTAGCCCCTAGTGGGCCGCCAGCAGTGCCCCGATGATGAGCCCAGCCAGAAGCAGGCCCAGNTGCGTCTAACGTTTTCGCCTGGGCAAGGGGTCTCCGGCGGACGGAGTTGACGCGCGATCAGGTGGGGTAGCCCCTAGTGGGCCGCCAGCAGTGCCCCGATGATGAGCCCAGCCAGAAGCAGGCCCAGGGCCACGGGCAGGGGAGCCACTCCGGTGGCTTCGGCTGATGCCCCACGGCGCCGGAACGAGGGAATCCAGACGAGGCCCTGCGAGTCCCCGGTGTGATGGTGGTGGCTGCTGTGGTGGCCCAGTCCCCCGCTGTGATGGTGGCCGCCAAATCCGCCCCCGTGGTGGCCGCCCCCGCTGAACCCTCCGCCGCCGTGCATGGTGTTCACCCCGTAGTCCGTGGTCCGTTCTTCACCGCCGCCTGCCCGGATCTTGGTGGTCTACACCTGAACTGGCCAGGTCGCTCCGTTCCGTCCGTCCACGCCTGAGCTGCTGGGGCGCCGTGCTACCGCGACCGTCAGTGCGGAATGCCCTCGATGATGTCGCGGGCACTTTGATGCAGTGATGATCTTATGAAGCTGACCGGTCACGGGAGGCGCGTTCCTTGGGTTCCGGCAGAGCGTTGCCCGGTACGCGGTAGCCCTCGGCTTCCAGGCGGGCGATGGTCTCGGGCATGGTGAGTCCTTCGGCGCGTAGTTCGTACATGCGTTGGTTGATCTTGGCGCCGGGTGCGTCGTTCATGCTGCGGAGGATAGGGGCGGGCTCTGACAACGGAGGCAGAGAGGCCCCGCCCACGAAATGGGCCGCAGCGCGGAGGCTCACTGTCTGCCGGTTAGAGCGCGTTGTGGATCTCTGCGCATACCTCTGCCGTGGTCGGCCGATCGGCAGGCTTCGGGCTCATCATCTGTTCGATGAGGAGGCCCAGCGGCCCGGGTACGTTGATCGGCCGGTGAGGCTTGTCCACGATGGCCTGGCGCTGGTCTTTCCGGTCGGCGTCGTCCGGGTAGGACACGTGTCTCCAGCCAGTGGCGGAGATGAACCATGAGGCCCCCAGCGCGTACACGTCGGCCTCTTTCGTGGGCACGGCCGTGCCGGACTCCAAGATGCTCTGTGAGATCTCGGGGGCCTCGTAGTGGACTAGGCAGCCTCGGTACTGAAAGTCGTAGCTCCTGGGTACTCCTCCGCCCTGGGCTAGACCCAGGTCGATAAGAAAGGTTCCGGCGGGTCCGAGGATGAAGTGATTGGGCTGCACGTCGCCGTGTGTCCATCCCTCTTCGTGAAGGCCGGCGAGAGCAGTTGCGCACGCGAGTGCGTCGTTCAGGCTTGGCTCCTTGGGGTCTGTGTGATGTCGGCCTGGTCGCCATAGATCGAAGAGGGAAGTTCCGTCGCGCCAGGGCTGTGCACTCCAGGTGCCTTCTGACCATTCGCCGAGAAGGACGCGTTCAGGGGTGATGAGCCGGCGCAGGATGGAGGCTTCACGGGCGGGGGCCAGTGCCGTCCACCCGTGCACTTCGGTTGGATAGCCAAGTTTGACTGCGCAGCGGTCTTTGGGGGTTTGCACGTCCCAGACGGTGGAGCCTCGCCGGTCTACGACGAGTCGCTCGCTTAGCGGCAGCAGGACGCTTCGGACATGGGAGGGGAGTTCGAACGGTCCGCTGTTGGGCATCGTCGGTCCTCTCGGCGGGAGGGACCGGCCCCCTGAATGAGAGGGAGGCCGGTCCGCGGTCGGAGCAGACTACTGGTGGTCAGTTGTAGTAGTCGCGCCCGTCGTCGGAGTCGCCCGTCGGGGGGTTGGGTTCGCCGCCGTCGTCTTCGTCCTCGCCGCCGGACGTGATGTACGGCCGTCCGCAGTCTGAGTCACACTGGCCAGCGTTCCGGCCGTCCACGGTCCACAGCTCGTCGCGGACCATGAAATCGGCCGCCTTGATGGCACGGGCCGTCGCGTTCACAGCCTCGAACGTGCGGCCGGGGCCGCCGGGCCGGGGGTTGTGGTGGAGCATCCGGCCCGCGTGATTCCGGCAGAACTCGCCGTAGTCCTTGGTGTGCAGGATGAATGCATGCAGCGCGTGATCTACGTCGTCCGACGGAACCATGGGGACGGTTGCCGTAGCCGCTGCGGCGACGAAGGCGAGTGCTTGATCCGTCTGACGCTCCGCGAGTTCCGGCGTCTGTCCGAAGTGGGTGACGACGAAGTGAGCGATGCTCTCGAACAGTTCATGATCGACTAACGATCGGCCGGTCTGTAACTCGGTTGTTGTTGCTGTCATCGTGCGTGTTCCCTCCGTGTTGTTGGAGTGGTGCATGCACTTGCTGACCCGCCCTGGTTGCCCGGGGCGGGGGTCTAGTAGGCCCTACCCAGCGAGGTAGGACAGCAGCGTCACCACGGCGACCCACAAGCCAATCACGGCCGCCATGGCAAGGGTTGCTGCTACGACCAGGCCGATCGGGCGAACGCTAGCTTTCCGCTGCTCCTTTTCGCGCCCCTTCTCGGCCTTCTCGTGTGCCTCGTCATTGCACCGCTGGCACCCGGTTGCCTTGTGCTCGTGGCTCATGTGATCGTCCTGCCCCTGGTGATGGGCCGGTGGTGACCCGCCCCCACCAACCGACGGTGCCAGGGAGGTGGGGGCAGGTGGCTTGTGGCGGTCGCCCAGGGCGCCCCTGATTCGCCCGGGGCGACCGCTCGCGCTCCCACGTCTCGGCGTACGCGGGGGAACCGGAGACGGAGCGCGCCCGGCCGTGGCCAGCCGGGGGTGGTGCCCGGCTCCCTGGCGTGGTGCCACCCGGGAACCAGGGAGCGGGAGTTCAAGCGGTTGCCATGACAGCGATGACAATGAAGACCACGGCGGCGACCACGCACAGCGCAAGGATGCTGCCGACGAACCACCCGTCGGGGGTGATCCGTACGCGCTGCCGCCGCCTGCGCCCCGTCATCTGCGCGCCTCCACCCTGAAGCAGTGGAGGCACGGTGTGCGGCCAGCGCCCTCCGCTTTTGTGCGGGAGGCGACGACAACCGCGCGGCTACGTGAGCCGACACGTGCGCAGGTCGGTACGGCGTGGTAGCCGCTATCACTGCCTTCGACGATGTACACGGGGCCGGTATCGGCCGGTCGCTGGTACTCCTCGCCGGGTTCTGCCAGCGCGCGGGCCAGCCGTTCGGCCGTGCCGATGCCGACCCGCCCCAGGTTGATTTGGAGTCTTCCCGCGGAGCTGTCGCCGAGCATCAACTCGGGAAAAATCCTCAGGAGTTGCAGCTGACGGTAGGCGTCGATAGCCGCCCGACCTTCTGTGCGAGCGTCGGTCGTCATCGCTGGTGCTCCGGGTGGTTGCGGAGTTCGATGTTCAGGTCAACAACTTTGGTCTTGTCGCCCCGCGCATCCGCGAGCTGCCGCTCGTGCACCAGCGCCCGGCAGATGTCGCAGCTTGCCGCAGGCTTCGGGGCGGGGCGGGGGAGCCCCAGGCGGACGGGCGGGGTCAGGCGATGGCTCCTAGCTTCGCGGTGCATAGCCGCTCCTCTCCGTAGCGCTTCCACTACCGGGGAGGTTCAGCGTGGGTCATACCTGGGGATGAATCAACTTCCGAATCCTGGAAGCTAAGTTGGCGGAAGGGCGCATGAATCAGAACGAGTTGAACCCGGACGCGTCGCCGCAAGCGGCCTACGGAGCGCGTTTACGCAGGCTGCGCAAGGAACGCGGCTGGACTCAAGTGGACCTAGCCGGACGGATGGACTACTCGGCCGTGCACGTCTCGGGCGTCGAAAATGGCACCAAGTCCCCAACTCTCCGTTTTTCGCGTAGTGCTGACCTTGCCTTTGGTCTTGATGGCACAGCCGATACGTTTGAACGTGAGTACCGCGAGATCAAGCACGGTTCGTTGCTGGAGGGGTTCCCGGAGTACGTCAAGCACGAGAAGACAGCGACGGAGATCCGGCTGTTCCAGCTTGGGCTAGTTCCAGGCTTGTTGCAGACACCCGAGTACGCGCGAACTGTGGCAGAGGGTGACGTGCAGCGCGGGGCCATCACGCCCGAGCAAGCGGAGGAACGCTGTTCCTTTCTTGCTGAGAGGCAAGCAGTGCTGGCGCGCCCCCGACCGCCCATGGTGATTGTGGTGATGGATGAGAGCTGTCTGCGGCATGCAGTCGGCGGCGCCGAGGTGATGGAACGGCAGTTTCAGCGGCTTATCGATGTCGCCTCTCTCCCGAACTGGGTAGTCCACGTGTCTCCCTTTGAGTTGGGAGCGCGGAGATCGTTCAACCTGCCGATCAATCTGCTGACCCTGCCCGATCGATCCGTTGTCGCGTACGCAGAGTCACAGGCACGAGGGCACTTGGAGCGCGAAAGCACTGCCGTACTGCCCATGTTGACGTCATACCATCAGTTGCAGGCCGAAGTGTTGTCGCAGGCGGCATCCGTGGCCATGATCGAGCAGGTACGAAAGGCAATCCCGTGACGACCGAATCTCCCCGTTGGTTCAAGTCCTCCTACAGCAGCAACGGCGGCGACTGCATCGAGGTCGCTGCCAATATCCCCGGAGTCGTCCCTGTACGGGACAGTAAGCACCCGCGCGGCCCGCAGCTCACGCTGACCCGAGAGGCGTTCGCCGGTCTCGTCCAGTTCGCCAAGACTCACGGCTAAGCCGCAGCGGTCCCGACCGGAGCCCCGCCACTTCACCCCTTGATGAAGCAGCGGGGCTCTTTGCCGCTAGTGGGCGGCGGTGGCCTGCCAGACGGTCACGAGCACGCCGACGACGGCGACCAGGGCGGCGATGCTGGGCAGGGGCCATCGGCGCCGTTCGATGGCGTCGAGGCGCTGTTCGTGGTCGGCGAGCTGCCGGTCGGTTTGGTCGGAACGCTGGACGAGGAGGGCGAGGGAGCCGTCGACGCGGGCGAATCCCTTGTCGACGGCGCCTCGGAGGCGTTCCAGTTCGAGGGCGACGTCGCCGGGGTCGCGGTCGGTCACGCGTCGCCTCCACCGTCCTTGCGAGCGAGGGCGCGCAGCTCGACGTCAGTCGGCGGGCCGGTGCGCAGCCAGCCGGGGAGTAGCGCCTGCACGCCGGGCAGTGCCATGACGCGGGCGAGGCCGCCCGCGATGGCGAGGGATCCGGCGACCCACGGCAGGGATGCGGGGATGCCGGAGGCGTCGACGATGGCGGGCAGGAGAACGGCGAGGGCGACGGTGGTCTGCACGACGGTGCGGATGGTGCGTCGGGTGGGGTCGGTCATGGGCGCTTCACTTCACGATCTTGAGTGTCTGGCCGGCGTAGATCCGGTCGGGGTTGCTGATGTGGTTTGCGGCGGAGAGTTTGGCGACGGTCGTTCCGTACCGGGCCGCGATGCCTGAGAGGGTGTCGCCGGACTGCACCGTGTATGTGGCGGCCGGCGGCGAGGGGTGGCTCGGCGGTGCCGTCGTGCCGGTCGCCCATGCTCGCAGCGCGGCCCGGTCGGGGAAGGCCCCGACGTTGGTGTCGAGGGGCTGGTCGGTGTGCTGGTGGAACAGCCACTTCGCCTTGATCCGGGGGCGGCTGGCGGTGACGTAGTCCGCGATCCACAGGCCGTCGCCGGCGTAGGACGTGGTGTCGTGGTTCAGCCAGAAGTCGCGGTTCGCGTACAAGATCACCCGGTGAGTTGGGCGGAGCCGCTTCACCGCGCGTATGAACGCGTCCTTTTCCGCGCACGTCGCGCGGGTTCCTGAGCCGGTGGTCTCCCAGTCGACGGCCAGGACGTCGCCCTCGACGCTGGCGCACTTCTCGACGAAGTACCGGGCCTGCGCTTCGATGTTCCCCGGCCACAGGAAGTGGTAGAAGCCGGTGATCAGCCCGTTTCGGCGGGCGTGGGCAGCCTGGGCGGACTGGCGGGGGTTGATGTACGACGTGCCCTCGGTGGCCTTGATGAACGCGAAGTCCAGACCCTTGGTCGAGTAGGCGCTCGGCTGGTACGAGGAGACGTCGACGCCTCTTACGGTCATGTGTGCCTTCCTTGCATGAGAAAACGCCCGGCGCGGTGCGCTCGGGCGTGCAGTGTGAGGTTGAACAGGTGGTCTGCTGGGTGTGTGGTCAGGCTAGGGCGAGGGCCATGATCGGAATGTCGTGATCGGTGAGCACGCCCGCGTCGGCCTGGTTCAGCTTGGCGGGGGTGTTGGACTGAGCGTTGAGGTACCAGGCGCGGGCGAACGGGGCCCCGAAGAAGAGGTTCGCCGCGGCGACGGGAGCCTCGTTCTGTACGTGGTAGAACGCGTAATCCGAGGTGCCGCCCGTGGTCAGGACCCACGTCAGCCAGTAGCGGCCGGGCGTGAGGACGACCGTCGACGGCATGGCGATCGGCGTTGCGCCGATGTGGTTGTTGATCATCTGCGGTGGGCTGCCGGCCGTCTGCCCGGCCATGTCGAGACCGACCGGAGCTGAGGTGCTGGTGACCTTCGTCCCGTCCTCGCGATAGATGCCCGCGGAGTACCGGTCGGCAGGCACACCCCCGTAGCCACGGGCAAACATGATCACCCTGTTGGCCTGGGTCGGCTCCGTGATGTTGATGCCGCATACGTAAAGCCGCTGGGGCGCAAGGAACTTGGCCACGGGGTTGGCAACCGTGTACGGGTCACACGTCCACGCCTGGAAACCGAGGGCCTGCGGCGTCCAGATGTTGCGGGCGCCGGTTGCCGGCGGGAGCTGCGCGGTGGGTATCCGGCCGCTGGCGTCGAGGCTGGCGACCCCGCCGGCGGCTCCGCGGGCGCTGGCGGCCAGTGCGCCGACGTCGGCGGCGGCGAGCTGCACGGCGCCGGTCTTGCCGTTGACGGACGCGACCGCATCGGCGGTGGGCGGGAGTTGGGCGGTGGGGACGCGGCCGGTGTCGTCGAGCTGGGCGACGCCACCTGGGGCGCCAGCTGCGGCCATAGGGACCGCTCCGACGTCAGCCGCGGCGAGCGTAACCTCGGCGGCAGACTGACCGTTGACAGATTGCACCCGGCCGTCGGCCCCCGGAGCGCCTTGCACGCCGCTCTCACCCTGGAGGCCTGGCTCGCCTTGGGGCCCGGCCGGACCGCGCGTGCCTTCCTGTCCGCGGGGGCCGGCCAGGGAAGCGAGCCATTCGGGCCGGGTGCCCTCAAACCCTTCCGCTTTGGCCACCTCGTACGCGGAAGCGCCCCGAACCGCCAGGTAGTTGGGCTTGGTCGGGTCGGTGGGGGCGACGTCGGCGAGGTCGATCTCGGGCGCCTCAGTGGGCAGCAGGACCTGATACGAGCGGCCGACCGGGATGCCCGACAGGGACTCGGTCACGGTGTACGACCAGCCGTCGGGAACCATGCCGGGCGCATCAGTGGCGGGCAGTGTCGCGCTGATCTGCCCCTGCGCGTCGAGCTGCGCAGTGACCGGCCCACCGAGGATGACATCGGCGGCCGGGAACGTGAGCTGCGCTGGCGCGCGGAACGTCACGCTGCCGGACAGGGGACGGCCGTCAGGGGAGAGGAAACGGCCGCTGACAGTGACGGTGGGGATGGACTTGGGCAGCATGCGCGTGGCCTCCAGGGTTAGGGATGTCCCTTCAAGTGACGTGCAGATCAGTGGTGTTGCCGGTCGGTTCGCCCCGACGTGCCCGCTTGTCGCCCGATGGGGTGGTTTGAACTTCCAAGGCAAGTGCGACGGCGGCCGGCGGTGTCAGGATCGTCTTCTTGCGTTGATCTAGGGGAATGGGGCAAACGTGGTCAAGAAGAGGACTGCGTGCACTCGTATTGTCTCGTCGCTCGTCGCGGCGGCCACTCTCGCAGTGGTCGGGGCCGCTCCCGCTCAGGCGAACATTCCGCCTGTCGGTTCCGAGTTCCAGATCAAGACCGTATTCGAGGGCGCTTTTATGTGCGTGTCTTCGGAGATGAAGGACGCCAGCACCTACGCTCTTGTGCCCTGTGACAGGGAGGCTGCCAACCAGCATTGGAAGCGAACCCCCAATGGGCGGGGCATCGTAAGTGTGGCTACTGGCAACTGCCTCGCTACCGACTCCATCGGTGGCGCGCTCTGCAAGCATGGGAAGCCTGGCGCCGAGCCGTGGCATCAAGGCCGCTACGGTCGGGTGTGGCGGAAGGGCGGCGACTCGATCACCAAGACTTTCTGGCACACGTTCCGGCACAACTTTCATGGACCGGTACTTGGCTTCCTCACACGGACCAACGGAACAACGCCGGAGGAGACGGGTTTCTTCGCCTTCGACATGGTCTAGGTTCCGCGATCGTAAACGAGAAGCCCTGCCGGTCTGGTCTGTTGCTGAAGCGAGGAGTTCGTGGGTCAGCTAGGCCGCCTCGGCGGTGCTGTGCGTGTTTGCGCCCCACATGCCCTGACACCACGCAACCGCGGTGCCGGCCCCGGCGGTGCGGCGGGCCTGGACGAGCAAGGCGGCAGTGTCGCCACGGGAAAGGCCGTGCATGCCGGGGGTGATGCGCTGCGAGGTGAAGACCTCTTTGCCGGTGGCGGTGATGGTGTCGCCAAGCTGGGTGAGGTTGCCGGCGCGTTTGAGCATGAGGCGGGCCTCGGCGGTGGTGCCGGCCGGCGCGAAGATCGACCACTGTGCGGCGAGCACGGCGTGTTGCGTCCAGATGGTTCCGGCGTGGGTGGTGGTCCAGTCGGAGGCGGTGACGGTGGCGCTGGGGGCGAGGGGGATGGGTACCCACGGGCGGCCGAGGTAACCGTCGGCGTACCCGTCGTCCATGACGATCGGTGAGGGGTACCCGCCGCGGGCGAACAGCCGGACCATTTGGGATGCGGTGTTGTCGTTGCCGCCGACCTCCAGGGCGACGCCGGTCCCGTCCTCGCGGGCCATGCTCACGCCGTAGCGACCCGTGGCGAACTGTCCAACACCGAGAATCTGCGCGCCGCCCGGCGCGCGGACGTCGAGGCTGCCGCCCTCGCCGATGACCACGGCGCCATGGTTGATCTGTGTCATGGCCGGTCGGGTCTGTGCCCGGCCGGCCAGCTCGCGAACTTGCCGTTCGAGGGTGCGAATGCGGTCGAGGAGGTCGAGCGGAACGGCAGCCATCAGGACGCCTCCAGGTAAAGTTTCGCGGTTTCGGGTCGGCCGCGTTCGGGTGGGGTGAGGGCCAGGCCGACGACGCGGTACCGCTCGTCGAGCCCTTCGGCCCACCACAGGTCACGGATCCGCAGACGGACCACAGCGCCCAGCAGCGCAGGGGATATACGCCCGTCCACGTGCACGGTGACCTCGGGAATGGCTGCCGGGTGGCGGGCGGCGGCCCAGTCGGCGCGGGCATGCGCATCGAGGGTGGGCTGCTGCTCAACGGTCGAGTAGTCACTGCTGCCGTCCAGGCGAGGCCAGCCGGCGGCGATGTCCCCATCGGCGACCAGAAGGGCGGAGGTCAACGGCGTGGAGTCCTGCGCTTGGTTGTTGTTGATCGTCGCGCCGCGGGACTGCCAGGCGTTGGCCTGCTTGGTGGCGTCCACGGGCCAGCTGTAGGACAGCACCGGGCCGGGGTGGTCGAGCACGATGTCGGCGGTGCCGGTCCGTATGACAGGCGAGCCGAGTTGGAGACGTTTGACGCGCCGACCCGAGGCCGGGTCGCGGTAGCTGGCGATGCGCCACTCGAACCCGCCGTCGGCCGCGCTTAGTTGGGTGATCAGGTCTCGGATGGTGGGCAGGTCATAGCGAGAATACGAACGGTCGCGCCGGGTGCCGGAGGGCTGTGGGTCGCACTCGATGCCGATGTCTCCGCCCGGCGTGTGCTGCACGTAGTCGATCAGGTTCCGGACGATGTCGAACTGGTCCACATCATCGACGCGTTGGGAGTCAAAGAGCAGTCGGTGATCGAGGTACGAGTCCCAGGTTCCGGCCTGGATTTGTATGGACAGAAATCCGCGATCAGTTGACTGAACCTCAGCGGTCCATAGCACGCCACCCCACCAGATTTCGCGTCCGCGCTCGACCCAGACCGCTGTGCGGCCTGGCTGCAACACAGCGCGAATTCGCGCCGCAAGTACGGGATTTGGCACGGGGATGGTGGCCGACAAACTTCCGGTCTTACCGATCCAGTCGTCGAGAGCGAGCTGCTGCACCGGTAGTGCATCGATCAGCTGATCGGTGCGCAGGTCGCACAGCAGTACTCGGTAGGCGGGGACGATCGCGGATCACCCCCTGATTGCCGAAACGAACTGCTTGCGCGGCGTCATGCGCGAACAAGGGACTTTGGTGGGTCAGTTGATGAAGCCTGGTGGTCGATATGCCACTCGTGTCCGTCTTGATCTGGTCAACGCGCATTCGGGATGAAATTCCATGACACACATGGCGATATGACACTCAAAACATTGATGCAGTATTGCTAGTTGCTCGGTTGACACCCGCTTCGCGGAAATGATGGTGTTGATCGTGACCAGTCCGAATTGACCAGCGGACATCTGTGTTTTGAAAACGGGAGGACTTTCTTGTTCACTCACCGCAGCGCCAAATTTGCTGTCTCTGCTATAACCCTCGCAGCGACACTGGGAGTTGCTGCTCCCTCCGCCATGGCTGCCACACCGGCTTCACAGGACCAGCCCGCGAACGTTTTCGTCAATCGTGGACAGGTGGCGAAGTTCGCTACTACCTCCACGTTCAAGATCAACCTGCCGAAGGGTGACCACGCTGTCCTCACCCCCCGCGGCGTCCGGTTCCTTGACGCCAACGGGCAGGTGGTCGGTGGTATGGCGCGCCAAGACATCAAGGACACGGCCGGGAAGGTCCACAAGGCCACCTGGACTCTCAACGGCGACCAGGTCACGCAGACGATCTCTGATGTGAACGGCTCCACGATTGAAGGCACCCTGGTTCGGCCGGCGGCCCCGGGCCAGATGTCTGCACGTAGCATCGACTGGGACTGCATTATGGACGGTGCGGGAGCTGCCGCGGGTGGGCTTGGCCTTGCTGGTGCTGCCCTCACCGCTCCGATGACCGCCGGAACGTCGCTGGCCGCCGCTGGGGCTTTCGTTGGCGGAGCGGCATCGGCGGCCAAGGGCTTCGCCGACAACTGTGTTTAAGGACTGCTGACAATGCATATCGGACGGGTACTCATCACCTTCGCGCTCTTCGGTGCGCTCGCTATGACGGCTATCGGTTTCTGGCGTGGTGATGTGTGGGGCATCATCCTGGGCCTTTACTTGGTATGCACCACGGCCGGTGGCACGGTCGTGATCTGGCGAGCCCGCCGATAGAAAGTACGCCTCGGTAGCTACGCCAGCATGCTGATGTCCCGCCATCGGTATTTGCTACACCCCGTCAGGCGGGGCGTGCTGGCGTAGCTCCGGGGCAGCGCAGGTCGCACAGAAGGACGCGGTAGGCGCTGGTGTCATGCCGGGCCCTCCCACCGCAGCGCGGCATAGCTGTACCGCCCCGGGACGTTGTCCAGCGCGGCTGACGTGTAAAGGCTCACCTCGATGTAGTCGCCGGCCTTCAGCACGACGGGGAGGGCAGCGGCGCTCCCCTGCCCACCATTGGAGCGGGCGACGAAAGACATGTGCCATTCCTGGACGCCACCGTTCTTCACGACCAGGACGCGAGCCTGCTCGGCGCCGCCCGGCCAGGTCTGTTGCGCGTAAGTGGTGTAAAGCCCTGCGACGGGGGCGACGAGACGGGTGGGGTTCGTCGGCGTCCACATCGAGGTGTCGGAACGCGCATCCACCCCGGTCCATCGCACTGGGGTGTAGCGACTCGCCGCAAGGCTGTAGAGGTCATCCTTGCGGACGGCGACGTAATGGCGCTCGGCCACGCTGCGCCAGTCGTTCCCGTCCCAGCGTTCCAGCCCGGTGCCGTTGTCGCGGTACTGCCCGTCATAGGCGCCTGGGAAGCTGAGCCCCCAGCCGCGGGGGATGATCCCGCCAGCCGAAGCGGTGTAGCGGCGCCGGTCGGCCAGCGCACTTGACCAGTTGATCCCACCGACCCCGGCGGAGGCGCCGGCCGGGACGGTCACCTCCCACAGCCGCAGCGCGGCCGGCGGCAGCGCGGGGGCGGTCGGGGTTGCCGAGGGGGTGCCCTGAATGACCTCGATGGTGACGGCGGTCTGCTCGCTGGTGTCATACAGCCCGTCCTGGACCCGCAGTACGACGGCGTCGACGCGGCCGTACTGGGGGTCGCCGTCGGCGAGCGTCACTGTCTCGGGTGAGGTCACCACGATCGGGTACGCGCCCTGTGGTGTGGTGCCCTGAACCAGGGCGCGGCCGGTGCCGATCTGGAGTTGCATCGGCCCTACGCCGGACGCGGCGAGGGGGTTTCCACCGGCGATCACCCCATCTCGCGAGGTGAGTTCGGAGGTAGGCGCCATGGGACCAACGGGGGCGAGGCGGGTGTCTTCTCGGGTCTGTCCGGTGGGCAGCAGCCATGCGGCGCGCACGGTCACGGGCGGTCTCCTTACCAGTAGGCCGAGCGCCACCGCAGGACGGCGGTCGCGCGGGGGTCGGTGAATCCGGGGGCGGCGCGAAACGCCCAGGGCGTTGTGCCGGGGTGCAGGGTGAGGGTCTGCTCGGGGACCGAGCGGGCGGTCGCGTCGCTCAGTCGTGAGGCGGTGCCGTTGAGCGTGACCGTGCCGGCCGCGGTGTCGACGAGCAGCTCGTCGCCGTCGGCGAGGGCGGTGTCGTACTCGATTACGTCGCCGGTCGCGAGGTTGGTGAGGCTGGGCCGGTCGACCGGTCCCCGGAACGTGATGGTCGGGTGTGTGTCGGTGGTGCCGTTGTTGGTGGCGATAGTGGTGCCGGTGGAGCCAGGCGCCCCGAAGTCCATTGGCCAGGCGAGGTGTTCGGGGCCCGGGTCGAGGTGCCAGTCGAGGCCCGGCTCGGCGGCCGGCAACCTGATCTCCGCGCGTTGCTCGATCAGGCTGTAACGGCGGGGGTCGCTGGCCTCGAACTGAATCGCTCCGCCCGTCGCGACACCTATGCGGTAGCCGGAGTCGACGGGTACGGAATGCCGCAGGCACCGGACGTAGGCCAGCAGCGGCGGCGCGTCGTCGAGACGGACCACAAGCGGTAGTTCGTCGTCGTGGAACGCCAGGTACGCGCCCAACTCCCTTACCGCCGCGGTCATCGCGCCGGGCGCGGTGCGCAGCACGACACCGTCGACCGTGATCGTGCGGGGCTGCGCCAGGAGCCGGCCGGGGATCGCCCCGTGTGCGCCGGACCGCGCCACGGTGCCGGAGTCGACGCCGGGGGAGTCCTCCCAGCCGGCGAGCTTTTGCCAGCGCACGGCCGTGCCGGGGCCGAGCAGCAGCTCGCCGAACTGAATGTGTCCGGGGAGGGTGACCAGATCACCCGCAGCCATGATTGGGGTCACCCCCTGCCCTTCATCTGCCAGGCCAGCGCGGCGGCGAGCTGGTCGGCGGACTGTCCGCCGGCGTGCCAGTTCTCAATGTGGAGCGTCGTCCCCCAACCACCGCTTTGTGGAACGGCGTTGCCCGGTGCGGCGCCAGCCGGTGCGAGCTGTGGGGCGGTGGGGACGGACACCAGCGACCGCATGGTGCGGTCGACCGCAGGGGCGCCGGACTTGATGCCCTCGACGATGCCCGACGGAATGTGCCGGCCGATCTGATCACGCATCACGCGCGAGGGTGAATGGATCCCCAGTGCGCGAGCGATCGGCCCGGGGATCAGATCCTTCGCCCACCCGGCGAGGGTGCTGGCCAGCCAGGGACCCATGTTCTGGATCCCGCGCCACAGACCCAAGATCAGGTCACAGCCCTTGCCGTAGAGCATGGATCCGAAGTCGCCGAAGTACGACACGATGCGTCCAGGCAGGCCGCGGACCCAGTCGAGCATTTCGCCGGCCTTGCGCTTCGTACCGTCCTTGATCGCTGACCAGTGCTTGATGATCAGCCCGACGAGGGTCCAGTTCAGGAAGAAGTCGACGATGCGCTGCGGCAGTGCCTTTACCCAATCGACGATGGCGTTCCAGACCCGGACGGTGCCGGCCTTGATGTCGTCCCAGTGTTTGATGATGATCCCGACGAGGGTGAAGTTCAGGAACAGATCGAGTAGCCACTGACCGACTGACTTGATCTTGTTCCAGACCCACTCCCAGGCGGCGGCTGTGGCGCTCTTGATGGCGTCCCACTTGGCGACGATGAGCGCCACCAGGCCCACCACGGCGGTGATGATCCAGCCGACGGGGCCCATAGCCAAAACCCAGGCAGCAGCCATCCGCGCGGCCTGAATGAGGCTCTGCGTGCCCATGAGGACCCATGCCCCCACCACGCGCGCACCGGCAGCGGCGGCGGCGCCGCCCTGCGCCACCCAACCGGCAAGGATGGTGGCGTTGGTGACCACGAACCGACCAGCAGCGGTAACGCTGGCGGCGGTCTGTGTGGCCCAGCTCGTCACCACCGCCGCGCCCGTGGTGCCTGCCTGGGCGGCGAGCGTGATCAGGGTGGGGAGCATGAGCGTGGTGATCACGCCGGCCGCGATGCCAAGGGCGGTGGAGTGCTCGGAAATGAAGCTGCTGGCGGTCTTGAACGCGCGGCCGAGGCCGCCGTCGCCGAGCCAGTTCACGAGCTTCTCAATCGCCGGGACGACGTAGGTACCGAGTACCTCGACAACTCCCTGCATCAACTTGCGTTTGAACACCTCGACTTTGGTCGCGGCGTTGTCGCGCATGGCGTTGCCCGCACCGTCGGCGGCGCCCTTGACGTCCCCCAACGCCTTGACGGCGCTGGACGGATCCAGCGAGTACAGTGCGTCGCCGAGATCCTCGGCCTTGGTGCCGAACAACTCGGTCGCAATCGCGTTGCGTTCGATGGGGTCTTTAACGGCCCGCAGGGTGTCGAGGGTCTTGTCGAGGGCGCCGTTCGCGCTGCTGCCGCCCTTGCCGATGGCGGCGAACATGGCGTCGGCGTTCAGGTGGAGTTTCTCGAACCCGCCCCGGACCTTGTCCGACCCGGCAACGGCCTCGATGCTGAATTCCTTGATGGTGTCGGCGACGACGTCCGCGTCCCTGGCACCGCCCTTGAGACCCTGCTGAATGAGCCCCATGGCCTGCTGCCCGGACAGGCCCATGTTCCGGAACTGAGTGCCGTACTCCGTGAACGTGTCGAGCAAATCCTCGGCGGAATTCGCGCCGCGCTGCGTACCGCGCACGAGTACGTCCATGGCCTCGTCGGCGTTCTTGGCCAGGCCGGTTCGCATCATCTGGCCGACGGATCGGGTGACGGCGGATACGTCCTCGCCCATGACCGAGGCGGTGTCGGCCACGCGCTTGCCCATGGTGGTGATCTGCTGCTCGGTCGCCTCGGGCGGCAGCAGACCAGCCCGCGCAATGCCCTTGATCGCCTCGGCACCGTCTTGGACGCTGTCGACGATCGCCCCGGAATACAGCGCACCCGCAGCCTTGCCGTACTTCGCGGCGGCTGGCCCGCTGGCGCCGAGCTGCGCCTGCAACTGGCCGGGGATCTTGGCCTGTTCGAGGGCCTCGCCGATCCCGCCGACCAGGGCGGTACCGATGGCGAGGCCGACCGCGGCGGCGGCGAGCTTCTTGAGCCCCTTCTGTATGGCCTCGGCGGCACGGTTGCCGCCCCGGTCGGCGCCGCGCTCGACGCCGTCGCCGAGCTGGTTGCCGGCCTGCCGTCCGGAGCGGTCCGCGCTGGCGGCCATGCGGTCGCCGCCGGCGCGCAGCGCGGCCTCGGCACGCTGCACACCCGTGCGGGCTCCGGAGTCGTCGACGGTGATCGTTGCGGCGAGTTCGCCGACACGCAGAGCCACGGCGCATCACCTCCGGACGGTCGTGCCTCCCGCGGGTGCGGGGGCGGAGGGCGGGGGTGTGAGCGCGCGGGCGAGGCGGGACTCGGCGGAGAGAAGGGCGAGGATGCGCACACGCAGCCAGCGCCAGGACCGGGTCCGCAGCAGTGCCCGGTCGCCGATGTCGATGCCGTAGATCTCGTGTAGGTCGGCCTCGATCAGCGGCCAGTGGGCGAGGATCTTGGCCCAGGTCAGCGCGGGCGGCTGCCCTTGCCCCGGGCGCGGGCGGGGGGTGCCTTCGGGCCACTCGTACCACTCGTAGAGCCCCGACTCGGGGTCGACTTCGCCGCGCCCGACCGGGCCCGGCGCGTCTCCCGGTTCGGGGCCAGACGAGAAGGGTCGCCGCCCGCGTTCCAGAAGCGTTCGGCCGCGGCCTTGTCCTGCGTGATCCACACCATGGCGGTCAGGGCGGCGTGTTTGAGGGCGGGCCAGGGAACGGCGTCGGCGACCATCTGCGCGTGCGCGCTGCCGAGCACCTCGGCATACAGGTCCCGCTCGGCGGCGTCCCCGAGCACCTGCTCGTCGACGCATCCGCCGTCGGCCGCCACCGCCGCGGCGTTCAGCAGCGCCTGCGTGCGCAGACCTACCTCGGCGGAAGGCGCCGGAACGGTGTACGTCTTGCCCCGGATGGGGAGCTGAATGGTTTCGTCGAGTAGCTCGTCGAGCGCCTCGAACCCCACTACACGTCACCCCCCTTCTTGTTCACCGGCGGCGCGTCGGCGGCCGGGTTGGTGATCTCTGTAAGCGGCCCGCTGCCGGTAAGGGTGACCTTGATGGTGTCGACTTCGTCCGGCCCGCCGCCCTCGGGCTCCCAGGTGACCAGGGCGGTGCCCTCTTGGGCGTCTGGGGCGCCGTTGCGGTCGTAGTAGCGCACGCGGACGTAGGAGGCGGCGCCGAACGACATGCTTGCCTTTCGCAAGGCTTCCTGTGCGGCGTTGAATACGCCCGTGACGGGGTGGGCGCGGTGGGCGAGGGTGACCTCGACCGACCAGGCAAGCATCGTTACGGCCTGCTCCGACCAGCCCTCGGCGTCGTAGGTGGTCACGTCCTGCTGCGTGGGCTCCACCTTGGGGGTGAACTCGGTGATGCCGGGAATCACGGCCCATGCGGGGGTGCCGTCCTTGCTCGTGTCCAGCTCCAGCCGGTAGCGGCGGGCCAGCGCGGTCACGGTCTCGGCCGGCGGCGTCGGGGTTGCCATCGTGGCGCCTCCTATTCGAGGTATCGGGCCGCGCGGTGGGCGCGGGCGTAGTAGTTGCTGCTGCGCTCCATACGGCCGGCAGAGTCGGCACCGATCGGCACAGCCGAAGCGCGATAGAGAAGCTGCACGCGGGCCGCACCCCAGGCATGGGGGCCGGAGCCGTGCAGCACGTCGAACACCGCGTCGTCGAGGGCGTCAACGTCGCGCGGGTCCGGACCCGTTCGGGTGCGTACCTGTATGCCGGTGGTGGTGTCGGTGAGCTGCGGCGACTCGGTGACTGGGTAAGCGGATAGGCAGATGATGCGGTCGGGAGTGGGAGGGGTAGTGGCTACGGTGATCGCGGTCTCGTCCGGGGCGTATCTGCCGCTGGGGAGGTAGATACCGACACCCTGCTCATGCAGCAGCCGGGCGAGGCCGTCGAGGAGGTCGGCGGTGTAGCTCATGAGCGCAGCGCCCGCCGAACCTGCGCGGCGATCAACGCCTGTACCGTCGCCGACTCCTGCGGCAGTACAGACTCCAGATACTTCGCCGAACGGCCCGAAGAATGCCGGGCGTTGAGATCCTCATGCACCCGGCGGGCGTACCGGGTGTCGTAGGAGACGGCCGCGACGAGCTGCTGCTCGTCGACCGATGCGGCGCCCGATCGTTCGAGGGTGCCCTCGGCGATCGGCACCCGTTGACGGCTGGCCTGGAGGATGTGCTCGGCGCCGAGCAGCGCGCCGCGGGAGGCAGCCTGCTGGATGGCGGCGGTTGCGGCCTGGCCGTTCCAGTGCAGGCGGGCGGACTGGCTCATTCGCACGTCACCTCCGTACACGCAGGGACAGGGAGACCGGGGGCGGTGTGCCGGGCGACGGTGAGTGCGGTGGTGGTGCGCCCGTCGGGCAGGGTGACCTGACTCCCGGGTGGGCAGTCGAGCGTCGGCCCGGCAATCACGGTCGCCGTTGCCGTGACCTGGCGGCCGTCGGCGGTGCGCACCAGGCGCGGGGCTTCGTCCACCAGGGCGCGCACGTTGGGGATGGCGTGCCGGTACTGGGCCCCGTAGGCGCCCTCGCCGGCGTACGGCTCGACGGTGATCCGGTGCCGCAGCAGTACCGCCGGTACCTGTGTCACCACGGCCACACCACCCCGGGCTCAAGCCCTGCGCGGCGCAGGGCGCGGGCGGCGCGCGGGGCCAGCTCGACACCGCCGGCGCCCGGCGGCTGCCCGGACCGACCCGACAGGGACACCGGGCCGATACTGACCGAGTCCCAGATGCCGCCGGCGCCGGTGCCGTCGTCGCCGGTGGCGAGCCAGTGCTCGACCTGCGCGCACACGGCATCGGCCAGAGCGGCGCGCACCCGCGCGTCGAGGGCGTCGCCGTCCTCGTCGACCGCGTACACCGCGGTCAGCAGCGCACTGTCGACGTCCTCGGACGCGCGAGTGAGCAGCCGCTCGGCGCCGTCCGGGGCGGGCTCGCCGAGGTAGGCGGCGAGCTGCTCGGGGGTGGCGTACAGGCGGCGCAACATCACTCCCCCGAAACGGTCGGGTTGACCTTGATCCCGCGCCACACCGC
>NZ_JBNHIN010000085.1:0-18791 GCF_050054615.1 Streptomyces sp. YGL11-2 | reverse complement strand
CTTGTCGCCCTTGTGGAAGACGGCCCCCGCCTTCGGGGTCAGCTTCACCTCCGCGATGTGGGAGCCGAAGTCGCAGGTCACCTCGTCGCTGGCGAGAGTGCCGGTGGCGACGGCCTTCTTGTTGACCGTGCTGGTGGCCACGCCCTCGATGCGCAGGGTCTCGCCGGTGTCGCAGGAGTAGGTGACATCGACGGTGATCACGTGCTTGGGCTTGGCCACGTACTGGGCGCCGTCGATGGCGATGAGATTGGCCTTGGCCGAGGCCGGAGCGGCCAGGGCCACCGCGCCGCCGGTCAGGACGACGGCGGCGGCCGCGGTGGCGCCGATACGGGCGCGCAGACGGGACTGCTTCATGGGTGTTCCCCCCTGAGAAGTGGTGCGAAAGGTACGGTGCTGCCCCGCCGGTTCACAGGAACCGCACAGGAACAATGCGTACGGATCATCACAGGTGACAAGGATCGCCGTCCAGGGGATAACTCGGCCCACATGCGACACTTTGGCACCGGTGTTGGACTTGCCGCACTTACGCCCCGAAAAGCAAGACCGGTGGAGAGCGCACTTTCCTGAGGGCTGCGATATTTCCCCCTCCGGGGCGCTGCTTTCGGCAGCATCAGGTCATGGAGAGTCACTCGCGACCTGGCTGACGAGGGACCAGCTCAGGGGGCGCGGGCGTTCTGCAGCTGACGACAGTGCTTGGTGAGCCGGTAGCGGCGGACGATGGCCGCCAGGGCGGCCTCATCGACCGGCCTGCCCTCCACGGATGCAGCGGACTGCTTCGATGTCCGTGACCAGGACGTGGCCCGCCTCCCATCATTTGTGCGGCACCACATCAACATTCGTACGGCGAGGTGAACCTCGACATGGACGCGTGCGCGGCCGTCGGCGTCCGCGACGGGCTCCGTGTAGGTGCCGCGCTGGGCGATACGGCCGCCGTCGACCACCAGGATCTCGTCCGCAGCGACGACCGTCGAGAGCCGGTGCGCGACGACGATGACGGTCCTGTCGGCCACCAGGTGGTCCATGGCTCGCTGCACCGCCACTGGCGTTGTCATGTTGTTTGCGGGGCCGTGCGGTGATCTCGGTGTAGGTCGTCGAGGGAGGGGCTCCTGTGGCGGTATCGCAGCGGGCAACCAAGGGCGGTTCCCTCGTGTGGCAAACCCCATAGACGCTCGCTCGATTGCATGATCTTGCAACTAACGTGGAGCCCAATGCGTCCCACCCGTCATCGACGGATCACCGGATGACCGACCGGACGGACTGGGCACATGCAAGATCAGCAAGCCGGAGCGACGGACAGCGGCCGGGTATGGCGACAAGGCCAGCAGCCCGCACGTCCCTCCTGGGAGGTGTCGTCGCCCGCCACGGCGCACCGCGCTTCTCCGGCGGAGAGAGAAACCAGGCGCTCCGGCCGCCGAGGGCGTCTGGTGAGCCTGACCCTCGGAGCCGTACTCGTAGTCGCCGCTGCCCTCGGCGTCGTCTGGTGGCTGACCCGGCCGCCCGCACTGCCCACTATTCCCCCTCAGTATCTGGCGACCGTCCAGTCGGCCACCAAGACCTGCCCGGAGCTGAGCGTTCCGATGCTGGCCGCGCAACTCGACGCGGAGAGCCACTGGAACCCGCGGGCGGACTCTGGCCAAGCCCAGGGCATCGCGCAGTTCTACCCGTCGACCTGGGCGGAGTGGGGCAAGGACTACACCGGCGACGGCAAGGCCGACGTGTGGAACCCAGCCGACGCCATCCCGGCTCAGGGCGCCTATATGTGCCATCTGTTCAAGGAGGTCAAGGGCATCCCCGGCGACCCCACCCAGCTCGCGCTCGCCGCGTACAACGCGGGCCCCGGCGCGGTGCGCAAGGCCCAGGGCATCCCACGGATCCGCGAGACGCAGAACTACGTCAACCGGATCGAGGCGGCGATCCCGAAGTACGCCCAGACCTACGCCAAGCAGATCAGCGCGTCGCCCAGCCCTCCGGGCAACTGACCACCACACAGTCCGCGCCAAGCGGAACAGCGGGATTGGTCATGACGCCGAACAAGGCGAACCGGGCGTCGCCCACGCCTTCCGGGGACAGTGGCCGGCCCTGCGGCTTCTCGGCCCGGTGGCAGAGGTGCAGCCGGACGGCGACCACGGCGCAGAGCGCGACGGCCCGTACCAGCACCACGCAGCCGACCATGAGCCGGTCACGGGCTGGGACATGCCGAGGGCCACCCATGCGAGCAGCGAGACCAGGACGGTACCGAGCGCCGCCGCACCCTGAGCGGTGCGCGGGGAAGCGTATGTCGAGCGCCCTCCGGTTTCATCCGGGGTGTCTACCGCTCGCTCCGTGCCGCTTCCTTTGGTGCATCGCCACAGAGCGCGGGCCGACATGGGCAAGCTTTCCAGGGCGTGGCTACTGAGCCAGCCCTCTGCGCTGGGCGGTTGCGGCGACCGGGAGCGGGCGTCCCCACGGCGCAGCCACATCAGGGGCGGGGCGGTGATGGCAGTGCTGGCCAGGACGCCCAAGACCACCGGCCGGACACCGGCGGGAGCGAGGGCCAGCGCCAGGGTCTCCAGCAGGACCAGAACAGCGAACATAACGGTCACCGCTTCAGTCGTCGGCGAGCGCGTCGAGCACGTGCTTCAGTAGGTCGATCCCGTCGGGGCCGAGGGTGGGCGGACCATGGCCATGGCGGGTAGCCAGGGGTGGCGGCGCATGATCTGCCGAGCCTGGCCGGCGATGGTGAGCAGGTCGGCCTGCGCTGCTACCGACCGCACCGCACCGGACCGTCTATCGGAAGGCCCGTGCCCTGTTGCGCGAGTGTGGCGCGCAACACGTACCGCATCCGGGAGGCACCCTTCTGGCCCACCTGGTGCGGGTCGAGCGGCGGTTGGCGGAGTGGGGCGCGGATGACGCGCTGCGCGCCGCCGGGCTCTGTCACGCCTGTTACGGGACCGATGCCCTGCACGCCGAGGTCCTTGGCCTTTCCCGTCGTGACGAACTCGCCGCCGTCATCGGTGAGAAGGCCGAGCGACTCGTCTACGGGTATGCCGCCTGCGACCGCGGACATCTCTACCCCCAGCTCGGACGGCGGGATTCGGTCGACTTCCGTGATCGGTTCACCGGTACGACGCGGCAGGTGCGCGCCGCGCGTCTGCGTTGGTTCGTGGAACTCACCGTCGCGAACGAGCTGGATCTTGTGGTGCACAACACCGAGTTCAGAGAGGTACACGGCCGTGACCTGCTGAAGCTGTTCTCTCGCTGGCGTGACCTGATGGCCCCTGCCGCATGGGAGGACTGCGACCAGATCCTGGGGCCCGAGGGCATGGAGGAACCGGCTCATTGAGGCCCCCCGCCAACTGATGTGCCCCAGGCCGTCTGCCGCGACGGCTCAGCCACCCCTATCGTCGAGGCCGCCAAGCTACCCATGGTCTTGTCACAAGGGAACAAGGGAAGGGCCAGGCGTGCGGTCCCAGATCTCAGAGCTGGTGGACATCGAGAGATACCCGATCGACGCCTTGAACGGGGAGCCGGGCCAGGAACTGCTGGGCAGGGTCGGGGAGGAGTTCGACCGGACCAGTCTGACGGTGTTGGACGGCTTCCTGCGGCCGGAGGCGGTCGTGGAGGCGGCGACACGAGCGCGGGAGGACGCCAAGACCCTGGGCTACCGGTTCACCGGCGCCAACAACGTGTTCCTCGGCACCTCCACCGACACAGGCGAAACGCCGCACTCCGCCGACGTCGGCCGGACACACACCAAGAGCACGATCGCGTACGACCGCATCGCACCGGACTCCCCGCTCATGACGCTCTTCCACTCGGAGCCGTTGCTGAGATTCGTCTCGACGGTCGTGGGCCGACCTGTGTTCCGCTCGGCCGACCCGCTCGGCGCCATGACGATCCATGTCCACCACGACCGTGATGAGCAGGACTGGCACTTCGACGTGTCGGAGTACACGATCGTCCTGCACCTCCTCGCGCCCGAGCAGGGCGGAGTGCTGCAGTACGTGCCGCGTTCGCGCACCGAGGTGGAGCAGGACCGCAGCGTTCTGCGAGCTGTCGCGGCCGGAGAGCGGCAGTCGCTGACCCGGGAGCTGGCGACGACTCCCGGGACGCTGGTGCTGCACTCCGGCCGGGCCTCGCTCCACCGGGTCACCCCGGTGCACGGCGCCACCCCGCGCATCAGCGCCACCTTGTCGTACAACTCGACGTCCGGTGGCCAACTCAACGCTTACACCCGCGGCTTGTACTTCGGCAGGGCTGAATGACCGCCGCGTACGGCATCGCTGCCCGAACTCGATCTACGGGCCTGGCGCGACCCCGCATCGCGGGCGGCGTTCGCCGAGCGCCTGCGCACCATCGCGCACCGGTCCGGCTTCTGTTACCTGACCGGACACGGCATCACGGAACGGCATGTCGGCCGAACTCCTGAAGCTCGCCCGGCGGTTCTTCGCTCTGCCCGGGGGACAGCGGCTCGCAGTGGAGAACATCCACTCGCCTCACTTTCGCGGCTATACGGCGGCCGGCCGCGAACTCACAGGAGGGCGGATGGACTGGCGGGAACTGTTCGACGTCGGGCGGTAGCGCCCTGCCGTTGTGCACCTGGGTGTCGACCATGTGCACGCCGCGCACCCCGACCGGTATCCGCGCATCCCGCCGGACGAACTGCGCGCAAAGCGCCCCGATCTGGTCGTCCTGACCGATGAGCGGTACCGCTTCACCGCGGACGACGGACCGGAGGCGTTCACCGGGCTGCGCTGGGTGCCGGTCAGCGGCCGCCATCTGGAGTGGTACGGGCCGTCGTTGCGCACCGCTCCCGAGGTGCTGCGTGCCCAGCTGTCAGACGGGCTGCGGTAGCCGCGAGGTGAGCAGCCCGGAGAGCGTGCGCGCCCCCACCACCAGCAGGCTGCGATCTGCCAGCTCGACGCCCTGGCACTTCTCGCTGAGCTTTTCGTCTAACCTCGATAGTTACAGAACGTCGCATACAGGATCGAAGTGTTGAGGGATTTCGCGTTGGAGCTGGTGCCGGACGATGATCCGCTGGGCGGCGTCCGTCGGTTCTTGGAGCAGGACGAGGCCGTCCTGGGCTACGAGCCCCAGGAGGGATTCCCGGATCGCTGCTGGATTCTGCACGCCGTCACGGTGGGCGGGCACAGGGTCCGGTGGGACGACGTGCTGGCACGGGCCGGCAAGCGCCTGGAAGACTGGCAGTACACCCCGTCCTTCAGGGTCTTCGAGGGGCTGGATCTGCCCGAAGACCTTGAGAAGCCGGCTATCGGGGAAATCGACCGCGGCAGCCTGGCGCGTCTGGTCGAGGTCCTCGCCCGCCACAGCTCCGATGGCTTGCGTACGGAGTGTTACTGGGCTCAGGCGGCGATTGAGGACATGGGCCGCCCGGTCCCGGCCCGTCGGGGCCGGCTGGACGAGGCACTTGCCCACCACGACGCCTGCGCGTGGCCCGACCGGACCGTGGGAACCCAGTTCCCCGCGCACTGGTGGCCCCTTCAGCGCTGCTGGTTCGTCCTCACCGACGGGGATCTGAGCGCCACCGAGGTCTTCGGCTCGCCGGCCCTGATCGCCGACCTGCTTGCCGATGACGGGCTGGACGCCGTGCGCCACCCGAGCATCGCCGAGGTCCAAGGCAGCCGCGCGCAATGGCGCGAGCAGGCCAGCTGAGCCCGCTGCGCGCATCTCACCGGCCTCGTGATCGCGAACGGCCCAGCCCTGACGGTGAGGCAGACAAACGGAGCAAGTGCGGCAAGCTGCCCCGGACTTCGAGCGGATGACGGCCGTGAGCCGGACCTGATCACGGCCGGCATCTGAGAATGCTTTCGCCCTGGGAGGTGGGGACTGTGGAAGCCCAGCGGATCACGGCCACCAGCTGGCGCGCATTGCGGTTCATGATGGGGGCCAGTTCCGTGCTGGCCGCGAAGTCGTTGAGCACCTTCAGGTGGGCGGCGTCGCCGATGCCGATCGCGACCAGTGCCGTCCGCCGTCCCCACGCGGTGCTCTCCAACTCCCGTAGCCCGGACCGCCAGTCGTCGGTGGGCAGGCCGTGCGCTTCGTTGGCTTCCTCCATGCCGACCCCGCCGCGTACGACGGGGCGGACGCCGCCTTTCGCGACAAGTACGGGTACCACGTCACCATCGTCGCCCGCATCCTGACCGACCGGGCCCGCACCTCCACCCTCGCCCTCATCGACGACGCCAGCCACTTCGCCTCCTTCCGCCCCACGACCGGTTCCTGGACCTGATGCTCACCAAGGTGCGCCCGCTTGCCACCGGGCAGTGCACCCAGCCCGCGCCCGCGCACAACGTCCACGCCGCCGCATAGTCCAACTCGCCTGTACTTTGGCGGGGCTCGCGCACAGCGTGCCCCGCCGAAGTGCTGCGACAGCGCCCGTACGCTCCGCAAGCGGCCGGCAGCCGGTGCCTGCGCTGCGCCGTGGCCCGCGCCTCAGGTCAGGCTGATGACCTTCTTGCGGATGGCTTTGTCCAAGAGACTGGCTTTCGACGGCAGGTGTCCGGCTCGATGGGAAGCGCTCGATTCAGCCCGGGGTTAGTGTCCACGAGGTGGGACCGCACCCGGCAAACGGATCGTTAGGCTCGGTGTAGCTGCGGAGACTCTCCCAGCGGCTCCGGGCGCAGGGGCGCCAGTAGCGTGTGCAGGTCGCGGTAGAGCCGGTGTGCGTCGAGGTCGTACGCCTGGCCGCGGTTGCGCCTGAAGTGCACGGCCATCGTTCCCATGAGCGGGGCTGCCACCAGGCCGATGACCAGCGGTGGGATGGTGACGGTCAGCGCCCCGAGGACGAAGATGCCGAGCATCAGCAGTGTGGCGAAGCCGAAGATCAGCGGAACCATGATCCCGTTCATGGTCGCCATCATCACTCCGGAGACCAGCAGCGCGTCGTTGCCCCCATCCGGATCCGGCACCTGGTGAAGCCGGCCACGGAACTTGGCGTCCTGGTCGCGACCCGGCACGTTCAACGCGATCGAGCCGCCCCGTCCGACGCGGCAGCCCGGCCAGGCACCGACCGAAGGACGCCGCTTGTGCAGCACCGCCAACGCCGTGTCGAAGTCCAGGCCGTCGGCGGCGAGCCTCCAACTTCCGTGCTGCCGACGGCGCTTGAATATCGGGCCGTTGTCAGCCCGCTTCTGGTGCCGGTGGCCGCGGGCCTGCTGCGCGTCCATGGTGAACCCCCGTCCGTGTGAAGGGCCCCGACGCTACCAGGCCAGCGAACCGACCCGGGAGTCGGTTACCGCGACCATCGGCCACCTCGGCCTGCTGCTGGCGGTGATGGCCACTCCTGCGGACGTCGTCGACCGTCCCGCCGCCACGGCGTTGCTGGCTCGTGCGAGCGACACGCACCCGGTTTGGAGCCGGTCTGGGCCGACGGCGACTACAGCGGCAGCCTCATGGAGTACTGCTTCCCCGCTCACGTCCCGGTCGTCATGCCGTCGCACCCCCAGCGGTGGCGCACCTGCGACGAACCCATGACGTCCGGGCAGTCCCCATGCCCAACCCGGGCAGCGGCGGAACCGGCGGCAACGGCGGTGCGGGCGGCCCCGGCGGTGCGGGCGGCCCCGGCGGTGGCGGCGGCAGCAGCTACGCGGAGCCGTCGGCGACCCACGTCTCGCTCCTCCCGGGCGTCAACCACGGCAACGGCAAGGCCATCGTCTCGTTCCAGTACGGGACTTCGGTCACGCTCAGCACGGACACCACGACCCCGCTGTTCGGCCACGCAGTCAACGTCACCGCCGCCGTGGACTCGGCCAACCCGGGCGCGGGCACCCCGACCGGGTCGGTCACCTTCTCGGACGGGACGACCAGGCTGGCGACCGTGCCGCTCAACGGCGGCAGGGCGACCTTCACCACCAGCAAGTTCCAGCCCGGTGCGCACAGGATCACCGCCACCTATGGCGGCGACCCCACCTTCACGGCCGGCGCCACGGCCGCGCCCACCGGCCTCACCGTCGGCTTCAGCCAGCCGTGCATCACGGACCACGACGGCCCGCTGACCGTGGCTGCCGACCAGTCGCTGTGCATCGCGCCCGGCGCTACGCAGAACGGCCCGGTGAAGGTGCGGCCCGGCGGGGCGCTGGCGGTGTCGGGTGCGCAGATCAACGGCCCGGTGGCCTCGTACGGCGCTCTCGCCGTCACCATCTGCCACTCGACCCTCGACACGCCGGTAACCCTCACAAACACCAGCGGCTTCGTGCTGCTGGGCGACGGTGAGGGGACGGACTGCGCGGGCAGCGCCTTCAAGGCTCCGCTGACCCTGGACGGCAACACCGGCGGCCTTGAGGTTTCGTCCAACACGATGTCGGCGCCGGTGAGGATCAACGACAACAGTGGCAGCGGCCTGCTGCCCGAAGACCTCGTCCCGGAATTCGAGGACAACCAGGTCGGGGCGCCGCTGCGCTGGACGGGCAACGCACCCACCCTGCAGCAGTCCGGCAACACCGTGAATGGGCCGCACACCGGCCAGTGCACGTGAGCTGAGCCAAGGGCCCTGTCCGGCCGATCTCGCCGGACAGGGCCTCGCGCAGGATTCCTCAAACGACGACGTACACGTATCGGCGCCGTCGTACGCGGGTTGATGGTGCGGGTCTTCCCCATACCCAGGGCCTGGCCCGGGCGTTGAGCCGGCCTGTCGCCGTCGTCGAAGGCACCCTCCCGGTGTGATGGACAACCTTCCGCATTGGGGCACTGAGTCCCGCAAGGAGGAGTCAATCGTGCCACCCCGATGCTCTTGTGGCTCCGAGGGGGCAGGGAGAAAGTCGTCCCTGACCCCTCGTGCGTCACACGGGGAGCAGCTGCCACTGCCGGTCCCGGTGGTCGCCCTCCGCCCCGTGCTGCTTGATCGCCGTGCGGGCGTTGGTGTCGACTTGCAGGAGCAGACCGCTGTTTCGGTTCGCGATCTCGTACACCCGCGGGGTGTCGGTCACCGAGCCCACCGGGATCAGCCTCCACTGCTGATGGTGTGCGTCACCACCCTCGTAGGCGCGTTGCGCGACCACCGCCCCAGCCTTCTCCTGCGCTCCGACGACCTCCAGGACCTTGCCGCTGCGCACATTCTCGATCCTGTACAGGACTTCGCCGTTGTCCTGACCCGCCGCTACCAGCCGCCACCGCTGGTGGTCCCTGGGAACCGCGAGCAACTGGTGGACCTCGGCCCCGTCCCTGGTGGACTCACGCACAACCCCCATCCGCAACCTGCTCCGGACATTTGCCCAGGAGACCACCGTGCCCGACTCGGGCAGCCCGGCCATCCTCGCCGACGCGACCTTCCGAACCCGGTTGTTGCCGTAGTCGGCGATGTAGAGGGTGTCGACGCAGTCCACAGCGAGCCCGATCGGGGTGTTCAGCTGGGCTGAGGCGGCGGGGCCGTTGTCGCCCTGGGAGCCTGCGGTGCCGGTGCCGGCGATGGTGCTGATGTTTCCGTCCGGCGTGATCTTCCGGATCCGGTGGTTGTTGGTATCGGCGATGTGGATGGCGCCTGTGCTGTCCACCGCCACCTCACGCGGGTAGTTCAGCTGGGCTGAGGCGGCGGGGCCGTTGTCGCCTTGGGAGCCTGCGGTGCCGGTGCCGGCGATGGTGCTGATGTTTCCGTCCGGCGTGATCTTCCGGATCCGGTGGTTGTTGGTATCGGCGATGTGGATGGCGCCTGTGCTGTCCACCGCCACCTCACGCGGGTAGTTCAGCTGGGCTGAGGCGGCGGGGCCGTTGTCGCCTTGGGAGCCTGCGGTGCCGGTGCCGGCGATGGTGCTGATGTTTCCGTCCGGCGTGATCTTCCGGATCCGGTGGTTGTTGGTATCGGCGATGTGGATGGCGCCTGTGCTGTCCACCGCCACCTCACGCGGGTAGTTCAGCTGGGCTGAGGCGGCGGGGCCGTTGTCGCCTTGGGAGCCTGCGGTGCCGGTGCCGGCGATGGTGCTGATCTTTCCGTCCGCCGCGATCTTCCGGATCCGGTGGTTGCTCCAGTCGGCGATGTAGACGGCGCCTGCGCTGTCCACCGCCACCCCCAACGGGACGTTCAGCTGGGCTGAGACGGCAGGGCCGTTGTCGCCTTGGGAGCCTGCGGTGCCAGTGCCGGCGATCGTGCTGATCTTTCCGTCCGCCGCGATCTTCCGGATCCGGTGGTTTCTGGCATCGGCGATGTAGACGGCGCCTGCGCTGTCCACCGCCACCCCACACGGAAAGTTCAACTGGGCCGAGACGGCAGGGCCGTTGTCCCCGCTGAATCCCGCGGAACCGGTCCCCGCGGCCGTGCTGATCTTCCCGTCAGTCGTGATCTTCCGGACCCGGCGGTTGTTGTAGTCGGAGAAGTAGACGGCGCCTGCGCTATCCACCGCAATCCCGTACGGGAGGTTCAACTGAGCCGCAACGGCAGGGCCGTTGTCACCCAGGGAGCCCGCGACCCCGGTCCCCGCGACCGTGCTGATCGGAGGGGCGGAGTGCTCACCATCTGTGCCTGCCGCGTGGGCAGTGCTCATCGTCATCCCCTTCACCGTTCACCGACCGCCTACTACAGTCAGTTGTTAGTTGATTCCAGAACCCGGGCACTACTCGGAACGGGACGGCTTCTCGGCGGTCGCCTTGGACGCCTTGGGCGCATCTGGGGCCTTGGGTGCTTCGGGGGTTTTCGGGGCCTTGGTGTAGTCGCTCTTCTCCGGCCTGTTCTCCAGGTCCCCGTTCTTCTGCAGGCCGCTGTGCTCCGTCACCGTCGCACTCGACTCCTGCATGCGGGCGGACGCCGCCTCGGATACCGAGCTGGGATTCTGGGCGTACTGGGCCTGCGCACCGGCCGATGCCTGGGTGGTCTGGATGAAGGAGCCGAGGAAGCCCAGGACGGCCCGCGCTTCGGGCGACTGCTCCTGCACGACCTTCGCGCGGGAGGAAGCCCCGTGGATGGCGTTGTTGAACAGGCTCGTGCTTTTGTCGTCGTATGTGTCGTCGTCGGCGTCCTCGAAGTCGACGCCTGCACCCGGCTGCGGCTTGTCGCTGCCGATGGTTACGGAGAAGAGCCCCGCGCTCTTGCCCGCGAAGCCGAAGATGTTGTCGAACACCATGGTCGTCACCCCTGGTCGTCGTCGTGGCGGCGCCGCCCGCCCGGTCAAGGCTGCTTGTGCAGCGCTCGTTGACTGTCGGTCAGGCTCTCGTCGTCGAACATCGTGTGGTGGACATCAAGGGCGGAGACGACCTCGGCCAGTCCCTTCATGCGGAAACCGCCGCCCGCCAGGTCGATGTCGCCGATGTCATGGGCGACCACCTGGTCGAGGCCGGGATAGTCCCCGGGCTGCGGGGGAGACAGGACCGCCACCGGCACGTCGTACTTCACCGCGATCAGTCCGGAGAAAGTCACCGGGATCTCGTAGCAGTACTGCTTGCGGGTACGCCGCTGCGTGACGAGGGTGCCCACGCGGGAGCTCGGCTGGACCTGGCCGGAGATCTGCGATTTCGAGGCCCAGCTGGTGGTCAGGGAGCCGCCGACGGAGCCTGTGATGCCCAGCAACAACGAGGCGTTGAGCGTCGCGGTGCCGGTGGCGCTGCCCTGGGTCGTGAACGCCACCGAGTTCGTCACCGAGTTCGCGGCGGAGTTCGTCGCCGCGTTCCGCACGCCCGTCTCGGTGGCGTTGGCGTTGTCCACCCCCACGTTGTCTTTGCTGTTCTTGTTGGTCACGGTGTTCGCGTTCTTGTTCGCCATCTCGTTCTGGAGCTGCGTCTGAAGCTGGGTCTGGAGGTCCATCTTGAGCTGGTTTTGCAGCTGCAGCTGGAGCTGCGCGCTGCCGCTGCCGCCGAAGGTGAGCTTGGCCTCTCCCTGGAGCGACCACGTGACCCCGTTCGACACGGTGAAATCGACGGAGTCGGTGAAGGTCATCGGGGATGTCTGGCTGCGGTTGACGTAGCTGCGCGAGGAGAACGTGTCGGGCGGGGGCTGGCTGATGTTGCACCGCTCCTCGATCAGTGGCTCTCCGAGGTTCATGTAGGCGATCCAGCCCAGCTGGAATGCGGAGCCGGGGAAAGCGCCGAAGCTCGACTTGTTCACGGAGAACCCGACGGGCTTGTGCCGTACACCGTAGTCGTCGACGTAGACCAGGTTGGGGTGGTTCAGGATCGACTGCCAGGTCTGCTCGATGTTGAGTTCCCGCAGGTTCTCCTTCGTCAGTGGCTGACGCTTGGCCCGTGCCAGGTTGTATGCGTTGGAAGGCATTCCCCGTCCTCGACTGATTGTGGTCGAACCACGATCGGTGAAGTGGAAAAATAGAATTGCGCACGTTCCGGCAAGCGAAGTTATCACCAGCCGCATTGCCCGGGAAGGTGCCTCCGTACATCATGCTGCATTGGCTGATTAAGGTCACTGGCCGCTGCTCCTGCTCCCAACTCGCGGGGCACTGCGGTACCTTGAAGCGCTGCCGATCACTCGATCGAATACTTTTCGATTACTCCCGCCCGTCAGTGTTGCGGCCTCGGCCGTTGTCATGGGTGAGGGTATTCGCATCGGTCATCCATTCGATTTCGGAATTGTGTCGATCGAAAGTGATCAGGCTTGCGGAAATGCCGCGTGATAAACGAGTGAACTGAGTGCCCAACGCGTTGTACTCCACATTCAGAACAGGTGAGGTTTCCGCGATGTACACCCAAGAACGCACGGCGATGGCCAATTTGGTGGTCGGCGGCCCGGTGGCGGTGAACAGCTACGACAACGCAATCGTGGCAGCGCTGGTCGAAAATCGGCCGGTCATGCTCGTCCACGCTTTCAACGGCGGCTACCTGCGGCCCGCCGAGCTGAAGGAGGAGAGCCACGACAAGGGAGTCAAGCTGGCCACCGCGCTCGACCCGGCCACCAAGGAGGCGCAGGGCCACCTCTGGTACATCACCCCCGGCGGCTTCTTCGGGCAGCGACCGCTGTACCTCATCGAGAGCGCCGCGGGGCAGGTGTCACCCAAACCTGCCGGCACAGGCGACGCCGACGCCGGACGCGGCGACGACGGCGCGCCCAAACCGCAGCGCAGGCGCATCACCGTCCACCAGGAGGCCCCCAAGAGCACGCCGGCCGACACCGTCCAGGTCGGCCTCCCCGACAAGGTGGGCGACAAGTGGCGCGGGAAGAACGGCGCACCCGAGGACACCCAGCTCTGGGTCGTCACGGTGACACCGTGGGGCGGGATCACCTTCGTGCCGATCACCCACCCCGACGCCATCCTGGGGTTCAAGGACCACGCGGTGACGGCCGACAACGAGGTGCGTCTCACCTACAACTGGGGCGGGGACTTCACCGGGACGGTCATCAACACCTTCTACCCGCGGCTGCCCAATGAGTGGAACGTCCCGTACCACCACGTCTTCACCTGACCCGCAGCCGCCGCGCCACACCCGTCCCGAGCCCACGCCCCAACCGCCTGGAAGAGGCAGCACGATGCCCGTGCCCACGGAAGAACTGAAGCTGGAGATCGTCAACGCCGCCACGGGGAAGGCCCTCGGCGCCAAGGCCGCGCCGAGCGCGGACGGGGCGCTCGTCGTCCGCGATTTCCCCGATGGCGGCCCGAGCCCGGAGCAGTGGCAGCTCACCCCCGTGCAGGCCGCGCAAGGCGGGCAGGCACAAGACGACCAGGCATATGTGATCCGCAACGCGGCCAGCGGCAAGGTGCTCGACAACCCCGCCGCCGCAGACCGCGGCGTCCGCCAGTGGGACGCCACCGTCGGCAAGAAGAGCCAGCAGTGGCACGTCCTCCCAGTCGAGGGAGAAGCGGGACTCTACTTCATCGAGGGCACGACCGACGGCGCCGTTCTCGACCTCGCCGACCCCGGCGAGGACGACACCCGGATCGTCCTGCGCGAGTACGACGACAGCGCGGAGAGCCAGCGCTGGCGGTTCGTCCCGGCCGAGCCCGAACGCACCAGCGACCCCGTGCTGCGCTGGGCACCCCTGAGCCACTGGAACAGCCGCCAGTCCTGGCGGCTGGCCCGCTCGACCGCACTGCGGCCGACACCCGACGCGACGCCCTCCTTCAGCGACATGCTCCTGGTCCTCCAGCAGTTCGGCAGCGACCAGGACGCCGGCGGGTGGAAGAGCGACGGGGCCAACCACTCTCCCAACGGGCAACCGGACTGGTGGGCCGGGCTCGGTGACCGGTTCCTCGCCGACACCACCGGAGCAGGGCGAATGGACATCGTGGGACTCAAACCCGCGAAGGGGGCTGTGACCTCGTCCGGCAGAGGCGACGGCACGTTCAAGGACGACGAGCGCGTCCTGCACCAAGGCGCGCCCTACCCGAGTCCCGCGGACCTGTGGACCCTCGTGGACACGACGGGCGACCGCAAGCCCGACGTCGTCGTGCTTGCCGCCGACGGTGTCCGGGTGTCCTCTCACGAGGGCGGGACGTTCGCGCCCGCGGGCGGCAAGTTGGTCCTCAAGGCGTTCGGTCACGGCCAGGAGGCGGGTGCCTGGCTTGTCGACAAGCACCCCCGCTTCCTCGCCGACACCACCGGTGACGGCAGGCTCGACATCGTCGGCTGCCACGACGACGGCGTCTGGGTGTCAGTCCAGGACGAGGAAAGAAAGTTCGCACCAATCGGCGATGAACCGGTTCTCCGAGCGTTCGGTCACGGCCAGGAGGCGGGTGGGTGGCTTGTCGACAAGCACCCCCGCTTCCTCGCCGACACCACCGGTGACGGCAGGCTCGACATCGTCGGCTGCCACGACGACGGCGTCTGGGTGTCAGTCCAGGACGAGGAAAGAAAGTTCGCACCAATCGGCGATGAACCGGTTCTCCGAGCGTTCGGTCACGGCCAGGAGGCGGGTGGGTGGCTTGTCGACAAGCACCCCCGCTTCCTCGCCGACACCACCGGTGACGGCAGGCTCGACATCGTCGGCTGCCACGACGACGGCGTCTGGGTGTCAGTCCAGGACGAGGAAAGAAAGTTCGCACCAATCGGCGATGAACCGGTTCTCCGAGCGTTCGGTCACGGCCAGGAGGCGGGTGGGTGGCTTGTCGACAAGCACCCCCGCTTCCTCGCCGACACCACCGGTGACGGCAGGCTCGACATCGTCGGCTGCCACGACGACGGCGTCTGGGTGTCAGTCCAGGACGAGGAAAGAAAGTTCGCACCAATCGGCGATGAACCGGTTCTCCGAGCGTTCGGTCACGGCCAGGAGGCGGGTGCCTGGCTTGTCGACAAGCACCCCCGCTTCCTCGCCGACACCACCGGTGACGGCAGGCTCGACATCGTCGGCTGCCACGACGACGGCGTCTGGGTGTCAGTCCAGGACGAGGAAAGAAAGTTCGCACCAATCGGCGATGAACCGGTTCTCCGAGCGTTCGGTCACGGCCAGGAGGCGGGTGGGTGGCTTGTCGACAAGCACCCCCGCTTCCTCGCCGACACCACCGGTGACGGCAGGCTCGACATCGTCGGTTGCCACGACGACGGCGTCTGGGTGTCACTCCAGGACGAGGACGGCACGTTCGCCGACCCTCTGTACGTCCTCGACGACTTCGGGGCCGACCAGGGGTGGAGCTCGGTCGAGGAGTACCCCCGGTTCCTGGTCAAGACCACCAGTGACGGTGCACTGGACATCGCCGGGTTCGGCCCACAGGGCGTCGTCGTCTCACGCGGGCGCGGCGACGGCACGTTCGAGCCCTCGAAACTCGTCCTGAACGACTTCGGGCTCGCCCAGGGGTGGACGAGCGGGAAGCACCTTCGGTTCCTCACCGACGTCACCGGCGACGGCAACCCGGACATCGTCGGCTTCGGCGACGAGGGGGTCTGGGTGTCGCACAGCCGCAGCGGCGGCCAGTTCGAGCAGGCCCAGCTGGTGTGCCGCGGCTTCGGGCATAACGAGGACGCAGGCGGCTGGCGGGTCGACCGCCACCCCCGCTTCCTCGCCGACATCACCGGTGACGGACGCGTCGACATCGTCGGCTTCGGCGGCCCGGGCGTGTACGTGGCCCGAAACCTCTTCCGCCGCTTCAGAACCCGATAACCCCCGCAGGACCTCCTCAGCCCCATCACGGCAACTCGCCATCGGCATACCGGAACCGGTCACCCCGCCCCGACGTGCGGCCTGACACGCCTTCGCCTGCGAGGCCGCACGACGAGCAACCGCAGTAACGGGCTACTGCACCTGAATTGACCCACAGGGTTGTCAACAGTGGGCGGCGGAGACGTAATCAAGGTTGGCGGCGCGTTATGGGAAAGGGGAAGCAGCCGGAGCCGTGTGGTCGCCCACTGCCTCATCTCGTGGACGCCGCTTCATCGCACGATCTCTCCTCGGGAGGTTCAACCTGCACGAGGGCGCCTGACGCGCGATCAGGCATGCGGCGCGCCACCGTCCGCGGCCAGGCGCGTGAGCCACTCACGCAGCAGGCGCTGCTCGGCGTCGCTCAGGACATCGGCGTCGTCGGGGAGGGCGGCGCGCAGTGCGCGGGCCGCCGCGGCGGGACCGGACTCCGCGGCGGGGACGGCCGGCTCGGCGCGGGTGACAGCCGCGACCATGGACTCGCGCAGGACGGTCAACAGCGCCGGATTGCGGCGGTCCGCGGGGGTGGTGTGCCAGGTGGTGACCGCGCCCTGGCCGGTTGCCTGGATGATCTGGGCGGCCAGTTCCTCGTCGACCCGCAGCCACCCCCCGGCCGCCAGCCGACGCACCCGCCCATGGAGGATCTCCAAGCCCGCGCGGTGTGCTGTGTCCGATCCCCGGCCGGTGGCCCGGTTCATCACCGCGAACAACTCGGGGCGGGAGACCCCGAACTCGACCACCATGTCCCAGCCGCGGCGCAGCTCCTCCACCGGGTCCTGCGGGGCGGGGTCGAGCTGCGCGCGCTTTCTCTCCAGGAACTGCGCGTAGCCGTGCTCGGCGACAGCCTCAAGGAGTCCCTCCTTGTCGCCGAAGAGGCGGTAGATCGCCGGCGGCTGCATTCCTGCCGCGGCGGCGACCGCGCGGGTGCTCACCGCGTCAGGGCCACCGTTCTCCAGCAGCTCGACGGCTGCCTCGACGATGCGGCGCCGAGGGCTGTCGGTTGAGTCGCGCGTAGCCATGAACCGATGGTACCGAGGATCTGGTTCCGTTGGAATTTCCAATGTTATCGTTGGAATGATTCCACCGGAAACAGTGTCGGGAGAACCCAATGATCATCGTTACCGGAGCCACCGGAAAGCTCGGCCGCCGCACCGTCGAGCGCCTCCTGGAGCGCGTCCCCGCCGACCGCGTCGGCGTCAGCGTCCGCGACCCCCGCAAGGCCGAGGACCTCGTCGGCCGCGGCGTCCGCGTCCGGCAGGGCAGCTTCGACGACCCCGCCTCGCTCGTGCACTCCTTCGAGGGCGCCGAGCAACTGCTCCTCGTCTCCCTCGACCGCACGGGCCAGGAGTGCGTCAGCGGCCACCGCTCCGCCATCGACGCCGCCGTGCAGGCCGGCGTCGGCCGCATCCTCTACACCAGCCAGATGGGCGCCGCCCACGACGCCCGCTTCCAGGCATGCCGTGACCACGCCCAGACCGAGGACCTGCTGCGCGCCACCGGCCTGCCCTGGACCGCGCTGCGCAACGGCTTCTACGCCTCCAGTGCCCTGCAGTTCCTGGAGTCCACCCGCCACACCGGCGACATCGCCCTCCCCGCCGACGGCCCCGTCGCCTGGACCGGCCACGACGACCTCGCCGAGGCCACCGCGGTGATCCTCGCCGAGGAGGCCCGCTTCGAGGGGCCCACCCCGCCGCTCACCGGCCCGGCGGCGCTCGACTTCGACACCGTCGCCGAGATCGCGTCCCAGGCCACCGGACGGCCCTTCACCCGCACCGTCGTCCCCGACGACGCCTTCCGCGAGCAGGTCCTGGCGCACGGCGCCCCGGCCCCGATCGCCGACCTGATGCTGGGCATCTTCGCCGCGGCGCGGAATGGCGAGTTCACCGCTGTCGACTCGACGCTGGCCGACCTGATCGGGCGAGAGCCCGCCACCTTCCGCACCCAGCTGGAGCGTGCCTGGGCCGAATAGATCCAGTGGGGCGCTCAGACGGCCCCGGCCTGACTCGCCGCCCACAAAGGCTCGTCCTCTATCGCCCGAGGACGTCGATCACCAGATCGGCGGCCTCGGGCACAAACCCAGGCTCCGCATCAGATTCCGCACCATCCCAGAGGTTTCCCGTGCCCCACCCCCATGCACGGCTGGCCATCCACGGAAGACGGCTCCTCGTCGACCGGGCCCGCGCCGGCAGGCCCATCGCCCACGGCGCCGAAGAAATGGGCACCTCTCGCACCACAGCCCACAAATGGGTCCGGCGCTGGCGAGCCGAAGGCGATACGGGGTTGTATGACCGTTCCAGTCGACCCCTGACGACACCGCATCGAACCCTGCCGATGTCGAGAAGCGCATCTGCGAGCTACGGCGCGACTGCAAGCTCGGCCCTGCACGGATCGGCCCGATCCTGGGCATACCCAGCTCGACGGTCCACCACGTCCTGACCCGCCACGGCCTGAACCGGCTGCGCTGGATGGACCGGCCCATCGGACAGATCAAGCGCACGCGCCCCTATCGCCCGCAGACGAACAGCAAGGTGGAGCGCCTACATCGCACCCTGCTCAACGAATGGGCGTACGTGCCCGTACTCCAGCAACGCCGAACGCACCGAAGCCCTGACGGACTTCCTCCACACCTACAACTACCACCGGTGCCACACCGCACTCGACGGCGAACCGCCCATCAGCCGCGTCAACAACCCTGCGGGTCAATACACCTAGCGGGCTGGGAAGGTGTAGGTGTAGCCCTGGGCGTCGAGTTGGTCCAGTAGTTTGGCGAGTGCTGCGATGGTTTGTGAGCGGT
>NZ_JBNHIN010000084.1:10098-19969 GCF_050054615.1 Streptomyces sp. YGL11-2 | reverse complement strand
CAGCCACGTCCTGCACTGGTCCCACTGGCGCCGCAAACGCCAACACCAAGCCCGCACCAGCCACTACAAACGACGAGGAGCGCTGGCCGGCGGGTGCGGCCCGGCCCGGGGACGACTGCGACCAGGGCGACGGAGAACACAGCCGCCAGCATCAGGACAGCGAGCCACGCTGTCCGATGTGGGGACGCGCCTGCAGCCTGGGAGGCCCAGGCGGCTACGCGGCCCAACACCAGGCAGGCTCCCGCAGTCAACAGCGTCCAGATGGCGCGGCCGGTCCACTTCGCGGTGGGTTCGGCGCTGTCGAAAACGCGGTGCATATGGGTCCACAACTGGAGAGGTCGGCGGTGCAGCCGGGAAGCCACCGAGCCGGTGTGCCAACCCGCCGTACCAGAGGATGGCGGTTTCCGTGAAGAGGTCGGCGCGGGGCCGCCTTCGTTCCTACCAATGCGGACCGCATGTCGGTGTGAGACCGCCAACCACCGGCCGTCTTCGAGGGCGTGTGCCAGGCTCTTGGCCGATCATGTGGTCGAGGGAGAGGCGGCGTCGATGTGCGGGCTGGCCGGATGGGTGTGCTTCGGGCGGGATCTCTCAAGGGAACGGCTGACCGTGGAGCGGATGGCGGCCACGCTGGCGCTTCGGGGGCCGGATTCGGGCGGAGTGTGGGGGGATGGGGACGCGGTCGTCGCACATCGTCGGCTCGCGGTGATCGACCTCGTCGGCGGTGGACAGCCGATGGCCGCGGAGACGATGGCGGGTGCGGTGGTGCTGGCATACACCGGTGAGGTGTACAACTTCGCCGATCTCGGGGCGGAACTCCGTTCCCGTGGCCACCGGTTCACGACCCGCAGCGACACCGAGGTGGTTCTCCGCGGGCACTTGGAGTGGGGCGAGCGGCTTCCGGAGCGTCTGGTCGGGATGTTCGCGTACGCGGTGTGGGATGCCAGGGTGCGCCGGCTGACGCTGGTGCGGGACCGACTGGGGATCAAGCCGCTGTTCTACCGGCCGCTGGCCGGCGGGCTGGTGTTCGGCTCGGAGCCGAAGGCGATCCTGGCGCATCCCGAGGTCGAGCCCATCATCGGGCTCGACGGTCTGCGGGAGCTGTTCACGTTCAGCCGAACGCCGGGGCACGCGGTGTGGTCGGGGATGAGGGAGGTCCGCCCTGGTCACGTGTTGACCTTCGACGCAGAGGGCGAACGAGAGCGGGTGTACTGGTCGTTGGCGCGGCGCGAGCACGTCGACGGCGAGAAGGAGACGATGGCGACGGTCCGGGGGCTGCTGGAGGAGGCGGTCGCCGGGCAGTTGGTGGCCGATGTGCCGCTCGGGGTGCTGCTGTCGGGCGGTCTGGACTCCAGCGCGGTCACCGCCCTGGCGGCCCGGGGCCTGTACCGGCGTGGTGAACGGGTCACGAGCTACGCGGTGAATGTGGACGACGACACCTTCGCCCCGTCCAGCACGAGGCCGGAGCCGGACGCCCCGTACGCGAGGCTCGTCGCCGAGCATGTCCACGCGGCGCACCACGAAATCGCCCAGGATCCTGTGACCCTGCTCAATGGGAAGGTGCGCCTGGCGGCGGTGACAGCGCACGATCTGCCGACCGGTATGGGAGACATCGACAAGTCGCTGTATCTGCTGTTCCGTCGCGTCCGGGAGGGGGCAACCGTCGCGTTATCCGGTGAGGGCGCGGATGAGCTGTTCGGCGGTTACAAGTGGTTCCACCAGCCGACCGGGCGGGTCCTGGAGGAGTTCCCCTGGATCGCCGGCGGCCGGGGCAGGTGGGCCAACACCTTCCCGTTCTACCGGCCCGAGTTCCACGCGGTCCTCGACGGGGACGTCTACCTCCGTGACTCGTGTGCAGGCGCCGTCTCCGAGGTGAGCCGGGAGAAAGCCGAGCCGACCAGCGAGTACTGGTTGCGTGTGGCCTCCCACCTGCACCTGACGCGGTTCCTGCCGATGATGCTCGATCGCAAGGACCGCCTCAGCATGGCGGCCGGCGTCGAGGCGAGGGTCCCGTACTGCGACCACCGCCTCGTCGAGTACGTCTACAACGTCCCCTGGCACCTGAAGACCCCGTACGGCCGACCGAAGGGACTGCTGACGGACGCTGTCAGCGACCTGCTGCCGAAGACCGTCCTGGAGCGCCGCAAGAGTCACTACCCCAACGCCCACGGCACCCGCTACCGCACCGAACTCCTTCGCCAGACCGCCGACTTGCTGCCCGACCCGAGCCACCCGGTCTTCGACATCTTCGACCGTACGGCGCTCACCACCGCCCTGCGCGATCCCACCGCGACAGCTGCGGCCGCCATGGAGCGGGCTCTGGACACGGCCGCCTGGCTGGAGCGGTACCAGCCGACGCTGAGGTATTGAGCAGCGTCGTCGTCCCAGCGCAACCGGGCAGGCCGGGCTTTACGCCGGTCCGGTGCACTGGCTCGCGGTCGCCTGCGACCGACGCACGACAGAACGTATGTGGGTCGGCCGCAGGGCTTACGAACGCGGACCGGAGGTGAGTCCGGGCCAGGTCAGGTCGTACTCGGTGAGGAGCCCGGCCGTGCGGTTCACCGCCCTGGCAGTGAATGCCCAGACGTGGCGAGGGCGTCGGACAGGGTGAACGCGCCTGTGAACAGGGCCCTGCCGATGATCAGGCCGTTGATGCCGTCCAGGGCGGCAACGGCCCGCAGTTCAGCCAGGCTGGCGATGCCGCCGGCGGCGATGACCATCGCGTCGGTCCGCGCGCCGACTTCTTGCAGTAGTTCCAGGTTCGGGCCGGTCATGGTGCCTTCACGGCCGATGTCGGTGACCGCGTAGCGGGTGCAGCCGGCGCGGTTGAACTCCTCGACGATCTGCCACAGGTCACCGCCGTCCTGCAGGAGGCCACCTTGGGCCAGGCGAGGGCCGTCGGGGCGGCACCACACGGGCAGGGTCAGACCGATGCGCCCGCCGTGCTCGGTGATCACCCGCGCGCACCAGCGGCGGTCGGCCAGGGCCGCGGTGCCCAGATTCAGCCGCTCGACCCCGGTCGCCAGAGCCCGTGCGAGTGAGGCATCGTCGGTGACGGTGTAGCCGGTCGCCAACTGGATCTTCAGCTCCAGAGCGTCGACAAGGCCGGCGATCTGCTCCCAGTCGACCTGGTCGCTTTTCTCAAACGGGATCAGGATATGAAGCCAGTTGGCGCCCTGGTCCTGGAAGGCCCGGGCGAGTGCGAGCGGGCCCTCGCTGACGCGCTCCCCTTCGATCCTGCCCTGGACCAAGTGCACGACCCGGCCGGCGAGCAGGTGAAGCGAGGGAAAGACCGTAAACGGCTTCTTGCTGCTGTCTCGTCGGCCGGCAGCAGTGGGGGTATCGCGTTCCTCGTTATACGTCACGAAGCTCTCTGTACCCGGCACCGGTCACGGAAACTGTTCAACTTGGCCGGTGAGCACCGTGCTTGGCGAGTTCGGTACAGGTGGGGGCGGGCCGGGGTCGCGAGCACCCTGCGCGGCATCCTGGCAGCCGCCTCCTGACAGGTCAGCCCCGAGTGTCAGACCCGGCAGGTATATGTGGGCCATGGCATTGCACTGGAAGCTGGTCTTCGACACCCGGGACGCGCCGGCACTCGCGGACTTCTGGGCCGCCGCCTTGGAATACGAGGTGGAAGATCCCAGCGCGCTCATCGAGCGCCTGCTGGCCGCCGGGCACATCGGCGAGGACGCAGTGGCCGAGCACCGCGGCCGCCGGATCTTCCGTGGCTACGCAGCCATCCGGCATCCCGAGGACCCGTTCGACGAGCTCAGCGGCACCGGCCACGGCCGACGGCTGTTGTTCCAGGATGTGCCCGAGGGCAAGGCTGCCAAGAACCGCCTGCACCTTGACGTCCACAGTGGGCCCGGCGGGCTGGACGGCCTGGTGGCGCGGCTGGAGTCGCTGGGAGCCACCCGCGTCCGCGAGGTTGACAAGGGCCCGGCCGGACGCTGGTGGATCATGCTGGATCCAGAGGGTAATGAGTTCTGCGCCGCTGGTTGAGCACCAGGGCTGGCCAGCCCCGAGATGCCCCGTGGTCCACGGCAGGAGCGGCTGTCACCGTCCAGGCGCCGATGCCGAAGGCGGCCCTGATCTCGTAACGGCCTTCCCTGATTGGTCAGGGAGCTGAGGCATGTGCGACGTCCTCTCTCATGGCCTGCAAGGTCATGCTCACCATCCCTGCCCAAGCGGCCGGAGCGCAGGGCTAAATGCTGCCAAACCGTCTATGACATGAACTTATCGACAATAAGTGCGATACCGGCGGCTTCCGCCGGCCGATCCAGCCCCAGCCCGGGGCGCCCACAGACGGAAACAGCNCAGGGCTAAATGCTGCCAAACCGTCTATGACATGAACTTATCGACAATAAGTGCGATACCGGCGGCTTCCGCCGGCCGATCCAGCCCCAGCCCGGGGCGCCCACAGACGGAAACAGCACGTCCGTACCGGACGCTGCTGACCCGCGCCCGCCACGCTCAGCGAAGTCGGCCCGACCTTGGTTCGACCGAACCAAGGTCGGGCCCGGGCGCCGACACGGAGATCAGCGCGGCTGTGGTGTAGCGACTTGCATGCCTGCAATGGCGGCGATTGCCTGACCTGTGAGAACTGGGCCCAGCCCTGGATAACTTCGGCGGCCTGGCCCGCCGTTTCAGCGCATCACACGGATCGGGGGAGCGTGTCCGGAAGCGCGGCTCCAGGTTCACCCTGACACCCGACGGCGAGATCACCGAACAGCGGCCGCAGGAGCACGACGCGAGGTGATGGCACCGGCGCCCGGCCAGCTTCGACGAATGGCTGCTCGACACACCTGCGGCGGGGGGCAGACCGCACCCGAATGACCACCTTCAGCCGGTGAGGCAGGGACAACGGCAGGCCGGCGGCCTGGTACCGTCCAACAGCTCCGACCCCGTCGCCAGCCCAAATCCTTGTTCAGGGGCAAGTAGCCAGGCACCCTCGGCGGGCGAAGACGCAGCCGGACGGCGACAATTCCGTGCGCTCTGCTGTTCTCGTCGACGGATCGTGGGTGAGCCAGGAGGGAGCTTCGCCGAGCTCCCCACGGGTGCTACCAGCGGCTCGGTTTCCTGTACACGAGCCCGAGCTTCTCAGCACCGTCCTTGCTACCGCCGATCATTTCTGCGACCGATTTCGGGTCTGTGTTCCTCATCGCCTCGATGATCTCGGCTGCGAGGCTTTCCGGGGCCCGCCCGCGCACGTCGACCACGAGGCCGAACTGTAGGGAAGGCTCCTCGAAGGAGCCCGTGCGAGCCGGGTGGTTGAACGTCAGGCGCGCGGTGTCGTACTCCTTCAGCCAAGCTGTGCACCAGCCGGGTGCGCAGTCCCACCGGCCGAGGATTGTCGGGTCAGCGCGGAGGTGGTCAGCCACCAGCCGGGCCACCGTCCGGGCCGGCCACTCCCAACTATGGTCCCGCTCGGCCCGGGTGACCTCCCGGTCGTACGCTGTCGCGCCGAACCTGACCTCCTGCGGTGGATCGCCCGGCATCGAGGATCGCCAGTCCTTCCAGACCACCTCGGCTCCCTCGCGCACGATGGTGGCGTAGAGCCCGCCGCAGCACCCTTCTGTGCAGTACGCCTCGGCGAGCATGACTTCCTTCGGTTTGCTCGTGGCTCTGAGCCGCCCGTTGTGGACCAGCCGCTCGGGACTCTCGGCGGGTCCCTTGTCGAATGCGGCCGACACGATCGGCATCCCGTCGATCGCGATCCTGGCCTCTACTCGGGGGAAGCCGACCGGATTCGGATCGGGCACCACGACCCGGATCGCGAACCTTCCTTCTGGTATGTCGTTCCGGGTGGCCTCGCTCAGGATCCACGCGGCGCGCCGGGCCTCGATCGGGTCGCTGGACCCCGCACTGCGGTTCAGGATCTCGGCCCACGGTGGGGAGGACAGTACGTGGTTGATCTGGTCGATGAGGCGTCGGCGAAGCCCGCCGACCACCGGGGCCGCCGGCCCCGTGCACAGGTCCTGGGCGACCATGGTCAACCGGGCGGCTCGCTCCAACGTCGCCGGTCGCCGGTCGGCGAGGGCGACCCAGCGCTTATAGGCGACGGGGGCTTCCTGGTATCGGCTGATCTCGGACTGGTAGTTGTGCGTACTGGTCATCGCGAGCAGGAGGTTTCCGGCATGGTCCCAAGGGACGTCGCCGACCGCTGGTCGGCCGAGTATCTCCGCCAGCCCGTACCCCTCGGCGATCTGCCGCGCGAGGTCGCTGGACAGCATGTCCTTGGGCGTCGACAACACCCACTCACACACGAGCGGGTCCGCATGCCCGGCCAGCGCCCGGACTGCTAGGACCCGTGGATAGGGCCGTGATCGTTCAGCGAGCCAGATGAGGTCGTGTGCCGCACTCGGGATCTTCGCGAGAGTCTCGACCGCAAGCTGGTCGGCGAAGCGCAGCAACCCGACGGTCTTGATCGTCGGGACATCGCGCTGTTCGGCGTGGCCGCAGAGCAGACCCAGCCCGACGAGGACCGCGCGCCGATCCCAGCCGTTCTTGACGAGCCAGCGGGCCGCATCAAGGAGCCGTTGCGTGGGTTCGGGTGCCAGCTCGCGCACGGCTCGGGTCACGTTCCTGGTGCTGACATCCAGGTGAGTGCACCGCTCGTGAAGGTCCATGGCCGACAGGGCCGGATCGCCGATGAACTCCCGCAGTACGGCGGCCAAGGCGAGCCTGCGTTCCGTAGGGGGAACAGTCGGGTGGTCGCCGCTATCGGGCCAGGGGCGGCCGCCGTCAGGCAGCGGTCCGACCGGATGTAGCCGGGACAGTCGATGTGCGTGTACGAACAGGGAAACCGGGCGGTCGAGCGCACTGCGCTCGTGGGCCACGCTCACTGGTTGGAGGAAGACTCGATTCTCTTCGTCATGCCGGGAACAGTACACGCCCGACGATGTCGCTGACGAAGGCAATCTCCGCCGGGCAGTGACTGCGAAGCGCGGCCGGTGCGGTCCGGACTCCGCGCTCGGCCACCGGTCCCTCTCCCACCCGAAACTTCCCGTCGCATATGACTACGGACAACTCGACCGTATTGCGGGCGACTTCGGTATGTCCGGCGAGTTCACAGTTCCGCTGCGGGGCAGATGAGCCGGCATGGGCCCGCTCGGAGCCGGCCTACCGGCGGGCCTTCGCCAAGCGCCGCTGTCTGCTGCCGGCCGACGGTTTCTACGAATGGCAGGCCGTCGCGGCAACCGAGATGACCAAGGCTCGCAAGCAGCCGTACTTCATCAGCCCGGAGGACGGACAGGTCATGGCGCTCGCCGGCCTGTACGAGTACTGGCGCGACCCCGACGTCGCCGACGACGACGCGCCAGGGGCGTGGTGGACGACCTGCACGATCATCACGACCGAAGTCACCGACGCCGCCGGACACGTCCACCCCCGCATGCCGCTGACCATCGCCCCAGCTGACGGGAGCGCCTGACTCGACCCCGCCCACCAGGACGCCGACAAACTGCGCGCCCTACTGGGCACACCGGCACTCCCCGAAGCCACAGTTGGAGAGGGGAGCGTGGGAGACGCGGTCCGACCACAGGTGCAGGGAGCGATCGGAGTGATCGTGTGCGGGAGCAGCTCGCGCTAGCCGAGGCGCTCGGGCGCTGGGAGCATGGACCAGTGTGGGGCACGGGCCGGCGTGAGCCCGGTCGGCGGTGGTGCGTCTCCCACTTGTTGGACACCACGTCGTGGCCGAAGCGGTGCGGAAGCCTCATCTCGCGGGCAGCCTGCCCGTGTCCTCGTACTCAGGCCCTGAGGCTGATGGTGCCGTCGGGTCCGTTCTGCCGGACCGGCTGCTGTTCCGCGGCATTTGCCGTGTGTGACGCAGGCGAAGCGAGCCCCGGACCGATTCGGTCCGGGGCTCTCGTGTTTTTTGCAGGGGCGGACGTTCATCCACCCCGTTGGCAGGCTGAGCGCCGCGTCGTTTCTTCTTTCTGGCCGCAGGCTGTTGTAGGGCCAGGTCGTTTCTGATGGCTCTTGGACGGTGTCGCGGAGCCAGATGACGATTGCTGCGACGGCGAGGGAGCCGTTGAAGATGTAGTCACGTTTGTCGTACCTGCTGGCCACTGCGCGGTGCCGCTTCCACTTGCTGACGCATCGCTTGACGGCACTGCGGCGGTACTGGGCCTTGTCGAAGGCCGGAGGGCTTCCGCCGGCCCGGCCCTTCCGCTGGCGCGTGGCCCGCTGGTCAGCGGGCTGGGCGATGGTCGCCTTGATCCCTCGCCGTCGCAGATAAAAGCGGTTGCAGTACTAACTGCCAGCTCAGAGCGAGGCCACACCAGTCTGCGCGGACTGCCCAGCCCACCGAAGGTCACGCGGTCGCATCGAATCCTGATCGGTGACAGGCCAGCTCACGAGGTCATAGCTTGTGTAGTCCCGTGTACGGGCTGACGATTCGGACTTCGTGCGAGCCGAAGTTGACGAGCATCGCGGTCTCGTCCTCGACACCGATGACCTTGCCCAGGCCATACCGGTCGTGTGAGACCCGTTCGCCTAGGGCAAAATGCTTGGCCAGCGGAGCGACCGGGGCCTTGAAGGGGCTCGTGGACAGGTGGCGCCGGGGCGCGGATCGTTTCGTCATAGGGGGTCAGTATGCGCCATCGAGGTCCCTGAAGGGTCAGGCCGGGAGTCGCCAACGTCGACTCGATCCGGCCGGTCACCCGTGATCATGCGGGTCATCTGCGAAGGGGGTGTCGCAGCGGGCACAGCTCGATGAGTTCAGCGCCGCCGTCACCGAACGCCAGCCCCTGGCGGCTCGTGCCCCGCCAGCGCCGAACCTCGTGAACCACCCTGTCAGTACTGCTCGGTCTCGACGAACCCGGCGTCGCCGACATCAAAAGCGCCGGCGGCAGCAATGGTGCCGAACCCGGGCGGGCTGTCCTTGAAAGTCAGGCCCATGCCGGCCAGCTTTGCCTTGACCTCGTCGATCGACTTCGCACCGAAGTTGCGGATGTCCAGCAGATCCGCCTCGGAGCGGGCCACGAGCTCACCCACCGAGTGGACGCCCTCACGCTTGAGGCAGTTGTACGAGCGGACCGTAAGCTCCAGCTCCTCGATCGGCAGCGCCAGCTCGGCGGCGAGAACGGCATCCGTCACGGACGGGCCCATGTCGATGCCCTCGGCGCCGATGTTGAGCTCGCGCGCCAGACCGTACAGCTCGACGAGGGTCTTGCCGGCCGACGCCATGGCGTCGCGCGGGCGCATGGCCTGCTTGGTCTCGACGTCGACGATCAGCTTGTCGAAGTCGGTGCGCTGCTCGACACGGGTCGCCTCGACCTTGTAGGTGACCTTGAGCACCGGCGAGTAGATCGAGTCGACCGGGATCCGGCCGATCTCCTGGCCGACCTGCTTGTTCTGCACGGCGGAGACGTAGCCGCGACCGCGCTCGACGGTCAGCTCCATCTCCAGCCCGCCCTTGCCGTTGAGGGTGGCCAGGACCAGGTCGGGGTTGTGGACCTCGACGCCGGCGACCGGGGTGATGTCGGCGGCGATGACCAGGCCGGGGCCCTGCTTGCGCAGGTACATCACGACCGGCTCGTCGTGCTCCGAGGAGACGACCAACTGCTTGATGTTGAGGATCAGCTCGGTGATGTCCCCCTTGACGCCGGGCACGGCGGTGAACTCGTGCAGCACGCCATCGATCCGGATGCTCGTGACAGCAGCGCCGGGGATAGACGACAGGAGGGTGCGGCGCAGGGAGTTGCCGAGGGTGTAGCCGAAGCCCGGCTCCAGCGGCTCGATCACGAACCGGGAGCGGCATACGTCGACGACCTCTTCGGTGAGAGTCGGGCGCTGAGCGATCAGCATGAGGTGGTACCTCCAATATTCGGCGCCCGCTCTTGGATGCGGCACGGCAAGGATATGGGTGGTG
>NZ_JBNHIN010000084.1:0-9987 GCF_050054615.1 Streptomyces sp. YGL11-2 | reverse complement strand
GGCCGCCCCACCCGGGTCGGGGTGAGATGGCGTCATTGTCCGGTTCATTGGGGAGCGCGACCACGAACGCGGGATGGTTGAGGATCGCGGCGGCGATGGCCTCTGTCCGCACCGGATCGGACAGGATGTCGTCGGCGATCGGTTCGGCGTCGCGCAGGGGCAGGGTGAAGCCGAGGTCGGCCGTGGTGGTGTACGTGATGACGTCGTCGCCGGGTTCGGTGGCGGCGTCACGGATGTGTGGGCTTTGGCGCGGCGCGTCGGTGGTGCGGATGGCGTCGTGATCGGCGTCGAGCAGCGGGCTCTTGTCGCGGTCGATGGCTGGTGTGGTCGAGCGCCGTGGTTGGTGCAGTCGCAACTTGTGGCCGGGCACGCCACGAGAGTGTTCATCTCGTAGGCGTGCTCACGGGAGAGCTTGGGGCGGGGCCGGAGGTTCTCGATCGTTTGATCAGGGTCGTACGGCTCTCAGGGCAGCGGCTGTCAGTCGTCGCGGCATACCCGGGCCGCCTTGCGGGCCTCGGTGAGCTTGCGGGCCTCGCTGGCCTTGCGGGCCTGGCTGGCCTTGCGGGGCTTGCTGCCGGTGCCGCGGGAGGCGTCCTTGCTGGTGCTCGGGGCCGTGCGGGACGACGCCGCGATGGCCGGGCTGTGGCGGATTCGTTCAGGAGGACGCGTCGGGGCAGGTGCAGGAGCCGTCCCGCTCGGTGTGGGCGGCTGTGCCGACCGGCGCCAGATGATGGACCCTGGCCGGCGGTAGGTTCCCCAGCACCACTTCGGTACGGAACGCGTGTCGGCGTAGGATGTCGCGCAGCTCCGCTTGTCCGGCGAGGGTGCGCTCGCGGTCCGGTCCGCTGGCCAGCGTCCGGCGCACGGTCGCGCCGCCCACGTATCCGAAGAAGGACAGGGTGCCGCCCGGGCGCAGTGATCCGAGCAGCCGGTCGAATATCTCCGCCGTGGTCCGGGCGTCGAAGTTGGCGAACGGCAGACCGCACACGATCGTGTCGTACAGGCCCAGTTCGTGTTCCTGGACCAGGCCGGTGAGGACCCGCAGTCGCGGATCGCGGCCGTACGTCCCGCGCAGCAGGGTGGCGAAGCGCGGGTTGGCCTCGACCAGGTCCAGGGTGTCCAACTGGCCGAGTGATCCGGCGATGTGGCGGGTCACCGCTCCCGTGCCGGGCCCCACCTCCAGCACCGCGCGGGAGTGGCCGGGGCTGGGGATCACGTACCGGGTGAGGGCCTTGCCGAGCCTGGGGCTGCTCGGAGCGATCGCCCCGACGTCCTGGCGGGTCCGGGCGTACTCCCGGAGGAACAGCGTCAGTTCAGCCATAGGGCGACTCGTTCTCTGGTGATGGCGGAATTATCGGTGGCATAAGTCATCGGTGCTGACGGTGGCCGGCTCGGTGATAGATCACCGATGAACGTGCCCTGACCTGGGGACACCGCCACTGAACGGCCGGGGAGGTACCGGGCAGGAAGAAGCCGATCACCTGGGGCATGGAAGACGTCCTTACGCGAGACGCGGCCTGGGCGTGAGGCGGCAGCCGCCCGGCACGTCATCGGCAGGCGAGACCACCCGGTCAAACTACTACATGCTGTAGAGGTGCGGTCGTCCTCGCTGCCCTGGACGCCGATCGCGTGGGTGCGGGGGAGGGGGAGGCGGGTATGCGATCACCAGCCGGATTGCCGGACTCTCGGGCCCGGTAACCCACGCCGCTGCCGCCCTGGTGAACCGGCTCCCCTCGCCGGCGGCACTGGTGAGGTGGATGGCTATGGCGCTGCCTGCCGCTGGGTGGCGCGCGCTGCGTGTCGTGAGCGCCCCCACTGCCAGACGGGCGGCACTATGCCTGCTGCGAGGGCGGCGACGATCACGGGTACGAGGTATGCCGCCCCGTGGTTGCCGGCGGAGCCGAGTGCGTATCCGGCCAGTATCAAGGACTGTGACCAGGCCAGTCCGGCCAGGACCTGCCACAGCGTGAAGGTCGCCGCGGGCATCCCGAGCATTCCGGCCGCGGGGTGCACCAGCGTGCGTACCACCGGCACGAACCGGCCCAGCAGCACCGCGCGACGGTGACCGTAACGCGCGAACCATGCCTCGGCGCGCTCCAGTGCCGGACGCGGACGCCCCGCCGGCCCGTGCGTAAGCGCCAGCCGACCGCTTCGTCGCCCTGTCCAGAAGCCTGTCTGCGCCCCTGCGGCCGAGCCCAGTCCGGCGCACAGCAGTACCAGCGGGAGCGACAGGTGCACTCTGCCCGGTGTGCCGGGTGCGCACAGCAGTCCGGCCGGCAGCAACAGGGTGTCCCCGGGCAGGAACGCCCCGAGGACCGGCAGTCCGGTCTCTGCGAACACCACCGCCAGCACGGCCCACGCGCCGTACCGGGACAGCAGCGCCCCCGCATCCAGCCCGCCCATCGCCCATGACGCACCCGTCACCGCAGAGTCCTCCCCTTCGCTCTCCCTGCCGGGGCGAGTTCTGAACCGTTCCCCCAGCACCCTACTTCTACATCATGTAGTAGTTTCAGTGGTGGCCTCCGACCTGGCCGCACCTCGCGCGGGTTGGTGGCTCCTCGCGCCCTGTGCTCAGGCAGCCGGCGGAAAGTCCCGTCGCATGTGTCCTTCAGGAGGCTGATCGGCTGTGTCCTCTCGCGACAACCCGGCAGATGTGCGGGCGCTCCCGCCGCTCCCGGACGCCGGGCCACAGGACCCCGCCTCCCCACGGATCGTCGTCATTTCGGCGAGCGTGGGCGCGGGACACGACGGTGCAGCCAGCGAACTGACGCGCCGCCTGGAGTCCGACGGGTTCCGTGTGGAGCGGCACGACTTCCTCGATCTGCTCCCGGCCCGGCTGGGGCAGTTGCTGTCCTGGGGCTACCACCGCCTGCTGACCTGGGCCCCCGCGGGCTACCAGCGGATCTATGCCGCCACCGAACACGGCGCTCGCCCCGGCCCCCTGGCGCGCGCCCTGTTCCGCAGTGCGGAACGTCGCACCCTGCGGGCGATCACCCCGGACACCCGCGCGGTCGTCTCTACGTACCCGGGAGCGAGCCAGGTACTTGGCGCGTTGCGCCTGCGCGGCCGTCTGGCCGTGCCCGCGATCACCTACCTCACCGATTTCTCGGTCCATGCCTTGTGGGTCGCGCCCGGTGTCGACACCCACCTCGCCGCCCATCCCATACCCGCCGGGCAGGCCCGCGCGCAAGGCGCCGCCGGGACCGTGGTGACCGGGCCGCTGGCCGGCACCCGGTTCGCTCCGGCGACCACGGCAGAACGCAACGCGGCACGGGCCCGGTTCGGACTGCCCCTCGGCACGCCACTGGCCCTGCTGGTCGCGGGCTCGTGGGGCGTGGGGCCCGTGGAGCAGGTCGCCGCCGAGATCCGGGACAGCGGCGTCGCGGTGCCCGTCGTGGTGTGCGGGCGCAACCACGCGCTGGCCGGGCGTCTGCACAAGGCCGGCGTCGAGCACGTATACGGCTGGGTGGAGGACATGCCCGCGCTGATGTCCGCCGCTGACGTGCTGGTGCAGAACGCGGGCGGCCTCACCTCGCTGGAGGCGTTCGCCGCTGGTCTGCCGGTCGCCAGCTACCGCTGCATACCCGGTCACGGACAGACCAACGCCGCCGCGTTGCAGGAGGCCGGGCTCGCCACGTGGATACGAGAACCCGCAAACCTCGCACCTGTGCTCACCGACCTGCTCCACGGCCCGCTCGGCCACCAACAGCGCACCCGAGGGCTTGAGTTGTTCCGGCAGAGCGACGGTCCGGCGCAGACCGTCGCCGCTGCCGCGGGCGGCAACGGCGCCTCTTCCCAAGTCGCGGCAGGAAGACGTCGGTTGCGGGCGGCGACCCGTCGTCCGGCCCGGCTCGGCCTCCCGGTGGCGACCGCGGCCATGGCCACCACTGTCGCGCTGGGCATCGGTGCCCCCCTCGCCAAGGCATACGGCGACTCCCCGGTCCACCTCGCCACGCTCGCCCACTTCATCGAGGGAGTCCGGCGATGACCCCCCGCCGCGCGACCCGCACTGTCCTACGCGCCGGGGGCCTGACGCTGCCCCTGCTCGCCGTCGCCCACGCCGCGCCGGCCGTCTCCGCCCTCGGGCCGCTGCGCAACCGATTCATGCCTCACCTGTCCGGGCAGGGACAGCCCGACCACGTCGCCCTCACCTTCGATCACGGCCCCGACCACCTGTCCACCCCGCACTTCCTGCGCCTCCTGGACAGCCGCGGCCTGCGGGCGACGTTCTTCCTGCTCGGCTCGATGGCGGTACGCTCACCCGGACTCGTCAAGGAGATGTCCGCGGCCGGGCACGAGATCGCTGTGCACGGCTGGGCCCATCGCCCGCTGGTGCTGCGCGGGCCCGGGGCCACGTACGACGGCCTGGCTCGCGCCCGCGACACCTTCGCCGACCTCACCGGCATCCCGCCCCACCTCTACCGGCCCCCGTACGGCGTCATGACCAGCGGCGCCCACCTGGCCTGCCGCCGCCTCGGCCTGATCCCCGTCCTGTGGACCGCCTGGGGCAGGGACTGGCGTGCCCGGGCTACCCCCCCCCGCACCGTTTACGACACCGTGATGGCCGGCCTGCGCGGCGGCGGCACCATCCTGCTGCACGACTCCGACTGCACCCCTGCCAAGGGCTCCTGGTGCAGCACCCTCGGCGCGCTGCCCCGGCTGATGGACGCCTGCCAAGAACGCGGGTGGGACGTCGGCCCGCTCCGAGACCACGGCCTCCAGTCCCCGCGCGCTGCAGGCAGTGAGCGGTCCCCGGCATCTACACGCCGTAGTAGCTTGGAGGGCCGGTGGAAACCTTGGTCGCTTCGTTGCGGCGATGGGCTGGTGACGAAGGAGCGGGGAGCGTGAGCGAGCAGGGGAGTCCGGCAGCGGGCCGGCGGGCGCCGGGCGAGCTGGAGAGCGAAGTCCTGTCGGCCTTGTGGGCGGCCGGTGAGCCGGTGGGCGTGGGCGTGGTGCGCGAGCAGGTGGCCGGCGACCCCGCCTACACCACCGTGCTGACGATCCTGTCCCGGCTGCACGACAAGGGGCTCGTGGCGCGCGAGCGCGCCGGGCGCGGCTACCTCTACGCCCCCCTTCGCGACGAGGCCGGGCACGCGGCGGCCGGGATGCGCGACCTGCTGGAGCGGGGCGGGGACCGGGCTGCGGTCCTCGCCCGGTTCGTCTCCGATCTGCCGGCCGAGGACGAGAAGCTGCTGGAGCAGCTGCTGCGCGGGGACATGGAGGGCTAGAACGTGTGGATCAGGTGGATCGTTCTGTGTCTGCCGCTGCTGGTCGGCACGGTCCTCGCACTGACCGCGCCGGGTGCGGGACGCAGACTGCCGCCGCGCACCGCCGCATGGATGCTCACCTTGGCCGCCGTCATTGCTGCAGGCGCCTGGGTGACAGCCCTCGCGATGATCGGCTTCACGTTCGTCGGCCAGAACCCCGAGGTGGCCGAGGAAGGGCGCTGGTCCCCGCACGTGCTGGCTGCCGACAACCCCGTCGACTGGCCCGTGGCCGCCGGCTGCGCACTGGCCGCGCTCGTCTGCGCGGCGGCCCTCGTGGTGGCGTCCTGGCGCCGGGTACGGGTGATGGTCGAGGCGTGGCGCGAATGCCGGGACCTGCCCGTGGCCGGAGACCTGACCGTACTCGACGACCCCGCCCCCGCCGCCTTCGCCCTGCCCGGGGTCCCCGGTCGGGTCGTGGTCTCCTCCGGCATGCTGAAAGCCCTCACCGCCGACGAACGGCGCGCCCTGCTGGCCCACGAGCGCGCCCACCTGCACCACCGCCACCACCTTTTCCTGCTCGCTCTGCAGCTCGCGGCAGCCGTCAATCCGCTGCTGCGCCCCCTCGCCAAGGCCGGAGCGTTCGCGCTCGAACGCTGGGCCGATGAGGAAGCCAGCGCCGCCGTCGCCGACCGCCCGCTGGTCGCCCGCGCCGTCGCCCGTGCGGCACTCGCCGCGAAACGAGCCCCGGCGGCGGCGATGGCGGCTACCGGCGGTCCGGTGCCTCAGCGCGTCAAAGCTCTGCTCGCCCCGCCCACACCCCTGCGCCGCGGCCTGGCCGTTGCGCTCACCGCACTGATAGTGGTCTGCTGCGCCAGCCTGGCCCTGACCGCTCACGACGTCCAGAGGTTGTTCGTCGAAGCCGCCATGCCCTCCCGCCACCACGAACATCGCTGACCCCGTCCTCCAGCGGACCGGGTCGGCGGGTGGCGTGGGTCCCGGTCATCCGTTCCCGGGTTCGGTCTGCGGCTGCGCCCGGTAGGCGGCAATCGGCGCAGCGAGCGCCGCGATCGCCAGAGCCGGTGCCGCGTATCCGCTGGTGAGGGTCGACACGCTGGTAAGGGTGGCGACGAGCAGCGCGCCGCCCGCATCCCCGAGTTCCCCGCCGAGCTCGGCGGCCCCCATGGTCTGCCCGAACCGCGCCTCGGGAGTGGAGGCAGCCAGGGCCGCGAAGCCGAGCGGGGTGATCAGCCCGGTGCACGCGCCGATCAGAACTGCGGCGGGCAGGACAACACCAGGCCGGGGGGAGCCCAGCCCGGCGGCCGTGGCCAGTAGGCCGACGAGGATCCGGCTGGAGGCGGTGATCCGCCCGGCGTCCAGAGCCCGTCCCGCCTTCGGCTGCACAAGGGCCGCGCCCAGGGCCAGGACAGAGACGGCGGCCCCGGTCGCCACGGATCCAAGCCCGACGATGGCGCCGGAGACGGCGTCGAGACCGCTATCGACACATCGCGGGCGACCTCACCAAATGACCGACCGCCGCTTCCTGAAACACGGCCTAGCCGCATCGGACACGGTTCGCTCTCTCGCCGACGAACTCAACCGGTCCTCTGAACGGTGGTCTCGCCATCAGCTGATGCAGCTGCGGATGATCCTGTTACGGCACTGGCCTCTCCTACGAGCTGGGGGTCAGGTCCTGGAGGCCGACGACCCGCAGCAGTTCGAGCCGCTCGTAGGTCTGCGTGCCTGGCCGTGCCGAGTGCACGATGAGTTGCTGGCTGTGGCCGTCGCTGAGGAGCACCTCGCAGTCGAGGTCGAGGACTCCGACCACAGGGTGCAGGAACCGCTTGGGCGATGGGCGGCGCACCACGACGTCGTGCGACTTCCAGAGCTCCTCGAACTCCCTTGACGCGGCACGAAGTTCCGCCACGAGGGCGGCCGGGCCCGGCTCGTCGGGGCGGGCCGCGGTGACCGCCCGCAGGCTCGCCACATGGGCGCGGGCGTGCACCTCGTGGTTCTCGGGCGGGAACAGGGCCCGTGCGTCCGGGACCGCGAACCAGCGGCGGATCACGTTCGTCCCCGCCTGGTCACCGGTCAAGGCCACCGACATCGCGTTCTGGGCGAGCACCTCGCCCCAGTCGCTCAGCACCGACGCCGGCAGGTCGTGCAGCCGGTCCAGGATCAGCAGCAGCCCCGGGCGGACGTGGCCCGAGGAACCACCGGGCCGCGGCGGCTCCTCGCCCGCCAAGTGGAACAGGTGGTCGCGCTCGACGTCCGTGAGCCGCAGGGCGCGGGCGAGAGCGGTGAGCATCTGCCGCGACGGGTGGGAGCCGCGGCGCTGTTCCAGGCGCGTGTAGTAGTCCGTGGACATCCCGGCGAGCTGGGCCACCTCCTCGCGGCGCAGGCCCGGGGTGCGGCGCCGCGGACCCGCGCTCAGCCCCACGTCGCAGGGGGCCAGGCGGGTGCGGGCGCGGCGCAGGAAGTCGGCCAGTTCGGTTCGATCCACGGTTCCAGGATCTCTCGGACCCGGACTCGTATCCAGGGAGCGCCGGTCCCTGGATAACCGCGTCTCTCCCACCGTGCCCGTCGCTCCCGCACGCTTCAGACATGGCAACGACGACGAGGAGGCGGCCATGCTGACATTGGTGACAGGATCGACGGGCCAGGTTGGGCGGCGGTTCGTGCCGCGGCTGCTGCAGAGCGCGACGCCCGGCGACGAAGTGCGGGTCCTGGTGCGGGACGCGGCGCGCGGCGAGCACTTCGCCGGGCTCGGCGCGCAGGTGCTGGTCGGCGATCTGCGCGACGCGGAGGTGCTCGGCAAGGCGACGGCCGGCGTGGACGCGGTGGTCAACGTCGCCGCCGCGTTCCGCGGGGTGGCGGACGAGGAGGCGCGGGCGGTCAACCGGGACGCGGCCGTCGAGCTCGCCCGCGCCGCGATGGCCTCGGGCGTGCGACGGTTCGTGCAGGTCAGCACCGGACTCGTGTACGGCGCGGGGCGGGGCAGGTCGCTGGTCGAGGACGACGAGACGGTGCCGGGCGGTCATTTCTGGGGCGTCTACCCCGAGTCCAAGTGGGAGGCGGAGCGTGCGCTCGGGGCGTTGGATGGCCTGAACGACCTCCGCATCGGACGGCTGCCGTTCGTGTACGGCGACGGGGACCCGCATCTCGCCAACGCAATGGAGTGGGCGCCGAACTGGCCCGCCATGCAGCGCCTGCACATGGGCCACCACATGGATGTGGCGCAGGGCCTGCAGCGGCTGCTGTACGCGCCCGGGGCGCACGGCGTCTACAACATCGCCGACGATGCCCCGGTCACCACGGTCGACCTCTTCCAACTCCATGGCCTGCCGGTGCCGCAGGAGGCGTACGACAAGGACGCCCCGGACCCCTGGCACAGCGTGATGTCGACAACCCGCATCCGCCACGAACTGGGCTACCGCCCGCTGGTCCCGTCGGTGTGGACGGCACGGGACGCGGGGCTGCTGTAACCGGTCCGTGGCCGGCGCCCGCTTGATCGGTCACCCGGCGCTGGAGCTGGGAACTGCGCGAGCAGCCACGAGGCACACACGGCCGCCAACGAAACACCAACAGTCCACCATGCCGACGACCGGTGCCTACGCGCCGTCGTCGACAGGGCCAACATTGACTGATGCAGCGAGGGCCGGAGGCGTGGGAGTGCTGCAAGAGCGCGGTTCCGGCGCCGACTGGCACACGGTCAGCGAAGTACACACAGCACGGTTCGGGCGAGACCCGCCCCCCCGGGCGCCATGGGCCAACTACGAGAAAATAGAGACGAGTTGGTGTGTGGTAGCGGGTGAGCGTCCCTGCGGGCGGATGGACTGATCCGGGTGCGGCGATCACGGTCAACCGAGCGGTGCTCACATCAGCTGTTCACGGGGTCTCGCAGCGTCACCTGGCCTGATGAGTTGAGAAGCCGTATCTCAACCGATCTTGGAACGTGCAGACCGAACGGGAGTCTTGGGCGGGTGATCTTCCGGCAGTGCGCGCATGAAGGCAGGCGGCCCAAAGCACTCACTCGAACGCATTCGCTCCAACGTGGCCCCGTTACCGGCGGGCAGTGAACCGCCCGTCAGGGCGTTTGTGTAGCCAGCCGCGGTTGGCGAACTTGGTCATCTTCCGGCGCAGCGGCTCCAGCCTGCCGCGCACCGAGGTGTCCAGGTCCAGCCGTTCGCCGACCGTCCGAACCTGCACCGGGCCGTCGGCTTACCGCACGGTCGCGAGGATCTTGCGGTGGTCGCCGGGCAGCGCGTCCTCGTCGGCCACGTCACTGCGGTGCGGGATGAGCAGGACCGCCCGCCCGACCACCTTCGCCGATGCCTGAGCAGCCGAGCCGGCCGCCTTGGTGTCGCCCCGCACCTGCTCGGCCAGGCGGTTCAACACTCCCTCCGTGATGGCAAGTTCGTCCTGCTCTGCCTGTTCACCGATGTCCTTGGGCGCCGTGTCGGGGCGTAGGCGCTCGACCGGCACATCCGACATCAGTTCCTGCAGGTCTCCCCAGCGGCGGTAGATCGTCGACGGCGTTACGCCCGCGTGCTGGGCGACCATCGGTAGGGTCAGGGCGTCCCGGCCCACCTGCGATGCGAGTTCGCGGACGGCGGCGTGCACCGATGCCTGGACTCGGGCGATGGGCCCGCCGGGGCGCACCATCTGGCGAAGCATGACACCAGCTCAGAGCAAAGATGTTGCGTCTAGACCCAATGCCGCTGACTTTGAGGGTTGGCAGCCTGTAGCTTGTGGCCGGGGAGGGGTGCTTGGTGCCACGAGC
>NZ_JBNHIN010000083.1:0-21420 GCF_050054615.1 Streptomyces sp. YGL11-2 | reverse complement strand
CGCACCAGCCACTACAAACGACGAGGACACAGCCCATAGAACTGCCCAACCATCAGCACAAACACCGTTACAGTACTAGCTTGTTTTTTAAGATCCAGTCTCGAATGTGCTTCGAACTTGATCAGCGTTTTCGCAGTTCAGCGGACGTGAAGGCGGCCTTCGGCTGATCATGTGCTCCGACCAAGGAACGCACACACTCAGCACGAAGGCCGTAAGGATGAGTCTGTCGCACCACGCCGTTGAACATGGGCAGTTCGCAGAACTGTCACGCTTCCGAGGCGAGTTCTACTCCTGTCTGACCAGGCGTGCGGACGCCCTGTTCGAGTTGGTCGATGCCGTGCTGTGTGCGGACGGTCCGGTCCGTTCTCTGGTTGAACTGTCGCTGGTGGGGGAACATCGCCGCGGGCACGGTGGCCTCTACGACGCCTTGGCCGCGGGCCGGATGGACATCAGCCGGCTGCGGCGAGCAGTGGCCGCAGTACCTCTGCCACGGGCTGCGGACGGCCGACTTGTGCTGGCCGCTGACATCACTTGCTGGCTGCGGCCTGATGCACACACCTCACCGCAGCGGATCCTGTGCCACACCTACGGCCGCGGCAAAGACCAACACATTCCCGTTCCGGGCTGGCCGTACTCGGTGATCTGCGCACTGGAGACGGGCCGCAGCTCGTGGACCGCGCCGCTGGACGCGCTCCGACTGGCGCCGGGCGACGACGCCGCCACCGCCACCGCCAGGCAGATGCGCGAGTTGGTCGGCCGGCTGATGGAGGCGAGGCAGTGGAAGGACGGCGACCCGGAGATCCTCATAGTGGTGGATGCCGGATACGACGTGCCCCGCCTGGCATTCCTGCTCAAGGATCTGCCGGTGCAGGTGCTGGGCCGGATGCGTTCGGATCGTGTCCTGCGTCGGTCCGCTCCACCGCGAAAGCCCCATACGATGGGCCGCCCGCCGCGTCACGGCGGCGAGTTCGCCTTCAGCGACCGGTCCACCTGGGACATCCCGGACGCGCAGACCGTCACGCAGACCCGTCTGTATGGCACCGCCACTGCCCAGGCATGGGACCGCCTCCACCCGCGGCTGACACACCGTTCCGCCTGGGTCGCCGAACTGGGAACCCTCCCGGTCATCGAGGGAACTGTGATCCACCTGCAGGTCGAGCACTTGCCCAGCGGCGCCATCCCGAAACCGGTGTGGCTGTGGTGGTCGGGCACCGACGCCACCCCCACTCAGGTCGACCTGCTCTGGCAGGTCTTCCTGCGACGCTTCGACATCGAGCACACCTTCCGGCTGTTCAAGCAGACCCTCGGCTGGACCCGCCCCAAGATCCGCACTCCCGAAGCCGCCGACCGGTGGACCTGGCTCATCCTCGCCGCATACACCCAACTACCTCTGGCCCGGCCACTGGCGGCCGACCTGCGGCGGCCCTGGGAACGACCAGCAGAGCCCCACAAACTCACCCCAGCCCGAGTCCGCCGCGACTTCAGGCACCTCCGCCCGAAGACCCTCTGCCCCGCCGAAGCACCGAAACCCTCCCGCCCCGGCCCAGGCCGACCACCCGGCCGCAAGAACACCCACCCCACACCGCGCCACGACGTCCACACAGTCCGCAAAACAGACACAACGAAACGACGAACGAAGAATGCAACAACCCCACGACCCCGCCGCAAAGGTTAAAGATCAAGCTAGGCCAGGACGACGACGCTGAGCTGCTGCCGACCGCTCCCTGCTCCTCGACAGGTGCACGGAGCAGGCGGCGGGGGCCGCCCCCCTCACGAAAGCAGGGGACTGTAAATAGTTCTATTTACAGTCCCGCGAAGAACTCGAAGAGGCCCACGTACATCGTGGTCTCGCTGCCGATCGTCTTGAGCCTGCCCCTGATGGTGCACCCGGTCCTCGCCAAGGTCCGCCCGTCGTCCGTGCTGTCCGGTGCGGAGCCCGCACCGCTGGACATCGTGTCGGAGAGATTGCGTTTTCTCTTGCGGAGCAGGTCCGGCACCCACTCCGTCAGTGCGGGATCCATCGGCGGGCAGCCTCTTCTGTCTGGACCTTTTGGCAGAGTGTTGCGGGACGCATACCGGTGTATCCGCGGTCCGTCCCGCAAGCGATCGGCGGGATCAGATCCGGTCGGCGGCAATCAGCAGGTACTGGAAGCTGCCGTTCTTGTACGCGGTCAGGAACGTGTCTTCGATGCCGGTGACCAGGGAGGACTTGGCGCGCAGCTCCCAGTACGGGATGGTCGCCGCGGTGAGGTCCACCACGCTGATGGGCACGAGCCGGTTGTTCGCCATCTCCTTGAAATAGGCGGAGCGGGGGTGGATGTCGCAGATGTAGTGGGCGTTGATCGTCGAGACCTCGCGGGACGGCAGCCCGTAGGTGTCGTTGTAGCAGCCGGTGATGGTGACGTACCGGCCGCCGCGTGCGAGGAGGCGGGCGTATTCGGCGAACAGTGTCGAGAGGTCGACGTACATCGTGGATTCGTTGTTCCAGATGCCGCGGAACGAGCCGGTCTCGAAGCCGGTGTCGAGCATGTTCTTGAGATGGAAGCGCACCTTGTCGTCCACACCGCGCTTCTTGGCCTGCGCGGTGGCGAAGGCCACCTGGGTCTCGGAGATGGAGATTCCGTCGGTGTGGCAGTTGAACCGCTTGTTGGCGACCAGGCTGCCGCCGCCCCGGCCGCAGCCGGAGTCCAGGAGACGGTCGTCGGGGGCGACGGCGCCGAGGTGGTCGGCCAGGAAGTCAGCCTGGGCGCACTCCAGGCGGTGCAGTTCGGCGATGATGCGCTCGTCGCGGGTGTCCTCGGGTCCCTGCAGGACCGACCAGTCGACGTCGCCGATGCCGTAGTGGTGATGGTAGAGGCCGTCGACCTCGCCCAGCCGAAGGTTGACGGGGTTCTTCTCGCGGTTCCAGTAGTCGGCCACCGACTCCTGGTAGGGGCTGATGGCCGGGGCTGCTGCCGCGCTGACGCGGTGCGCCGTGGTGGTCATGCGGTTGCCTTCTCTCACCAGTAGTTGGGCAGGGAGTAGCGGTAGGTATTGGTGTGGTGCCATTCGTGGTTGCCGGCGACCCAGGCCATGAGGCCGGTGGTGTAGCGGGCCAGAAGCGGGTTCTCGGCGGCCAGGGCGGCGGATTCGTCCTCGAAGGCGTGCATGACCTCGTTGTGGACGTCGACGGCCTTCAGATAGGCGTGCTTGAGGCCGCGGCGTTCCTCGGCGGCGATCACCACGGGGAGGTTGAGATGGTGCTCGTCGTTGGCCATCTCCTTGGTGAAGGAGTACAGGTCGTTGACGAGCGTGGTGGCGTTGCCGGCCAGCGCGGTGACGCGCTGGACGTCGGGACGGGAGTAGAGCTGCTCGGGCAGCTCGTAGCCGTCCACGGAGTCCACGAGGGACAGGCAGGGGCGGAAGTTATTGAACTGCCGCATCACCAGGTACTGCCACACCGGCGGGGTGGTACGGGTCTGCGCCCAGGCGCCCTCGCCGAGATAGCCCATGTGCAGGCGCGCCATGTCGTGGATGAAGCGCGCGACCTGACTGGGTGTGGCGATCTCCCGGAAGTCGCGGATCGCGCCGGCATACGAGCGCAGTGGAGCGTCCGCGCCCAGCCCCTCGCTCCACTGCTGCTGGTATTTCTCCGCGGTGTGCAGAGGGTCGAGCGCGCTCTGGGCAAGGATCAGCCGGCTGCCCAGGCCGATGGGGGACCCGCCGTAGTCCTCGCAGTAGCAGTCGTCGACGACGTTCTCCGCGACCAGCAGTTTGCCGGCGACGACCAGGCGCTCCAGGTCGGCCGCCGCCGGGTGTTGCAGGACGACCGCACGGCCGACCTGGAATCCGGCGAAGTCCCCGGCCCATTCAGGGGGAAACAGGGTGAGTTCACGGGCCCAGGCTTCGAGTCGGCGGTCCACCTCGGCGACCTTGGCCGGATCGGCCGGCACCGCGGGCAGGCAGTACAGGCCCGGAATCGGGTCACCGGCACGGGGCGGGGCCGCGGGGGCGGGAGCGGACCGGACATGGTCTGCGGGCGGCGGAAGGAGGGCCCTTGCCGCCGACGTGCCCAAGCCAGTCGGGCCGCCGGGAAGCCACGCCACCCGCTTCATCGACTGTGCGGGCCGCTCGGCCGCCGGTTCCGGCGGTGAGGCGAACGGATCCCGCTTCCCAGAGCGTGCCGGGTCGGACAGCAAGGCGCTCGCCAGGCCCGCCGCCTCATCGGCGGCCGGGGCGGTGAACACCCGGAACAGCGACGACACCGTCTCAGCCCTCCTTCACTCGCCGAACCGGGTGCTCAGCCACGCGGGCGTACCTCGACGTTCTCCAACAGTCCGATCGCGTCCGGGACAAGTACGGCAGCGGAGTAGTAGGTGCTGACCAGGTAGGAGATGATGGCCTTCTCGTCGATCCCCATGAATCGCGCGTTGAGTCCGGGCTCGACCTCGTCGGGCAGCCCGGTCTGGTGAAGGCCGATGACGCCTTGGTTGTCCTCGCCGGTGCGCATGGCGATGATCGACGAGGTCTGGTGTTCCGAGATCGGAATCTTGCCGCACGGCAGGATCGGCACGCCCCGCCAGGCGGGAATGTGGTGGCCGTCGACATCGACGCTGCTGAGGGAGATGCCCAGCTTGTTGCACTGCTTGCCGAAGGCGGCGATGGCGCGCGGGTGGGCGAAGAGGTACTTGGTCCCACGGCGCATGCTGATCAGGTCGTCGAGGTCGTCCGGGGTGGGCGGGCCGGATTGGGTGGGGATGCGCTGGTCGAAGTCGGTGTTGTTGAGCAGCCCGAAGTCCGGGTTGTTGACCAGCTCCTTCTCCTGACGCTCGCGCAGCGCCTCGATGGTGAGTCGCAACTGCTGCTGTGTCTGGTTCATCGGTTGGTTGTAGAGGTCGGCGACCCGGCTGTGCACCTTCAGCACCGTCTGGGCCACACTCAACTCGTACTCACGCGGCTGGAGTTCGTAGTCCACGAACGTGGTCGGCAGGGTCGGCTCGCCCTCGTGGCTGGACAGGAACTCGATCGCGGCCTCACCGGCCTTGTTCGTCGGCTTGTGCCCATTGGCGCTGAGCTGCTGCACGTGCGACCGGAGCGCCTCGCACTGGCCGGCGACCGCCTTGTACGCGCTGTGCGGCAGAGCCAGGACCGTCGTCGCGGTCACCGCACGGGCCGTGAAATCCCACTTGCCGTCCGCCCCCGCCAGCACCTTGCCGCCGAAACTGTCGCCGTCCGACAGCCGCCCCACGACGGCCTCGCCCTCGTACTTCGCGGGCCTGACCTGTTCCACCTTGCCGTGCGCGACCAGGAAGACGTGATCGGCCTTCCGGCCCTGCTGCACGATGACCTGACCGGGGTCGTATTCCTTCTGGACGAACTTGTCGGCCAGCGCACCCAACGCCGTGGAGTCGTCGAACCCGCGCAGCAACGGCAGTTCGGCCAGCTCCGCGGGAACGACACGAACCTTGGACCCGTTCTTGTCGAACGTCACCTTCCCGTCCCCGACGATGAACGACAGACGCCGGTTCACCCGGTAGGCACCGCCCGGCACCTCGACCCAGGGCAGCTTCCGCAGCAGCCACCGCGAGCTGATCCCCTGCATCTGGGGTTCGGACTTGGTGGTGGTCGCGAGGTTCCGCGCCGCCGCTGTGCTGAGGCTGAGCTGCTCCTGTGCGTGTTCCTGCGCGTTCGCGGACGTTGACGGGCGCGTCTCGACAGTCATGGACTACCTCTCCCCATTCGTGAGATGACCCGCCTGACGCCAGCAGGACAGACTTCGCCAAGGGACAGACGGGATCACTTTCCGTAGGCATTGGTAACGCATTGTGATGTCCGGGTGCGGCAGGCGCGCCCGTCCTTCCGGCATATGCTGCGCACCCCGCGCTCGCACGCCCCTGCCTTCGAATCCCCGCCGGTACGTCCGGGCAAGCCAGGCGTTAAGGAACAAGTGCGCCGGACCCGGCGACGGCCGCTCTTGTATCCACGTTCACACGCGGGTGGCGATACGCTCGCTGAGTTCCTGGGCGGCCGGGACGTCGTGGATGCTCGGCAGGCGGGCGGCAATGTTGGTCAGGCCGTCTTCGATACGGACGGACTGCACGCCGTCGGCGCAGTTGAGGATGTCGTGCCACGTGTTGAGGGCCTGGGCGGTGTTGCCCCGCTTGAGCTGAACGTGGCCGAGATCGGCGAGCACGATTGCGGTCCAGACCGTGGATGTCCAGGGCCAGATGCAGGTGTTCCTCGGGGCCCGTCTCCAACGCGGCCACGATCGAGTAGGGCCAGCCAGGCATCATCTGGTGCTTGACGTCGCCGCGGCCGTAGGTGTGGCAAAAGGAGCGGTCCGGGCAGGTCCCCGCATCCGACCGCAGCCATGGGGAGACATCCACTGCCAGGACCAGGCGGCCGTCGGCGGCTCTGGGCAACAGCAGCCCGGCCAGGGCTCGGCGGAGCCGGGCGATGTCGATGTGACCGTCGTTGAGGCCGCCCCGTATAACGAGCCGTGACCACGGCGGTGTTCAGGGGCCAGCGCAAGCTCGACGAGCGACCGGACGGTGCCGTCAGTGCACAACACGGCGTCGCACAACTCGAACAACGCGTCGCCCCACGCGGTCAGACACGCGTACAACTCCTTCCGGAAGCATGACACTTCCGCGAACGCATCCCGCAGGACCCGCTGATCCCCCACACTATCCGGACGCGCCACCCGCCGAGTTCGGTGCGGTATGGCGGACAGCGGCGGACAACGCCTGCATCCGCGCCTTCGTCGCCGCGGCCGCTGCCCTGGTGCGTACGGAAGGCGGCCCCGCACAGGTCTGTGGAGCCTGCCGAGCCGACGCCATCAGCCCCCCACCTCGCTGAACGCGCGGCGGATCGTCCGGCGTCCACGGACGCGGACACTGCTGGATCGTTCTCGCCATGCGTCAGACTGCGATCGAGTGGCCGTCAGGAGCGGCCGCGGTCGGGTGAGTTCCGAGGAGGGCGCGGTATGGATGTGTCGCCGGTCGGGGTGTGGAGTACGGCGTTCACTCACGGTGAGCCCGATCGAGCGCGGGTGGCGGCCTGCGAACTGGAGGAGCTCGGCTACGGCACACTGTGGCTGGGCGGCGTTCCCGGCGGCAACCCGAGCGGGGACCTGCGCAGCAGTCTCAACCTCCTCACGGCAACCCGGCACGTGGTCGTCGCCCCGTCCTGTGTCTCCATTTGGAGCCTTCCGCCCGGTCGGCTCGCCTTTGCCTACCGTGGGCTTCCCGCAGCGTATCGGCGACGGACACTGGTGGGCCTGGCCGTCAGTCACGCGGAGATCGCCGCGGCCTACCGGCGCCCCTACACGGCGATGTCCGCCTACCTCGACGCGCTGGACACCTCCGCCGGTTCGCTGCCGAAGGCCGCGCGCATCCTGGGCGCGCACCGGCCCCTGATGACCCGGCTCGCCGCCGACCGGGCCGCTGGTGTGCAGCCCTACCTGGTCCCGCCGTCGCACACCGCCCGGGTACGCGCTGCGCTGGGGGCGGGGCCGCTCCTCGCGCCGGTGCTGACGTCCGTGGTGGACAACGACCCGGTCACCGCCCGTGCCACGGCGCGGCGGGCAATCAGCCCCTATCTCGCGAAGACCAACTACGTACGCACCTGGTTGGAAGGCGGGTTCACCCGGGACGACCTTGCCGACGGTGGCAGCGACCGCTTCGTCGACTCGCTGGTGGTGTGGGGGTCCGCCGACGTCGTCGCGCGGCGTGTCCTGGCACATCTGGAGGCGGGCGCGGACCACGTCGCCCTCCAGATCGTCACCGACACTCCGCATGCCTTCCCCCTCACCGCGTGGCGTGCCGTGGCCGAACGCCTGCCCCATGCCTAGAACTGCCCGGCGTTGGGCGAAGCCCCCGCACCAGCCCGGCAGTACGTTCCAAACTGTTCGTTGCGGCTGGGAAGTCGCACGTTCGGGCAGCAGGGGTCAGCCGGGCGGGAGATGGAACAGCTCACGGACACGGCCGATAAGGAGCGGGGTTCCGAGAACCGTGACGAGACCGCCGGCCCCGACGAGTTCGGTGGCGTGGCGGACGGCGTCAGCGGTCTCCTGCCGTACGTACAGTTCTCGGCGCGTCGCCAAGGCGGTGCGCATCGCGTCCGGGGCCGCTTCGTTGGGGTGCCCGACCCGGGTCAGTACCACTGGCCAGTCAGCGGGCAGCGGCTCAAGCATGGTTGCCACCTTCTTGTACTGGAGGGTGCCGAAGACGAGGGCCGTGCGCTCAGCGGCGCGGGATTCTCGCAGGATTTCCGGGGCCACGGTGGCTGCACCCTGGTGGTTGTCGGCAACGTCGAGCAGCAGGCGGCCGGTCCAGGAGCCGAGGCGGGCCGGTGCCAGCAGTTCGAGGCGGCCGGGCCAGCGGGTCGCGGCAAGGCCGCCGCGCAGCGCCTCCTCCGAGATGCCTCGGATCAGTCCTCGTTCGGCCAGCGAGTCGATGCCGGCTACAGCAAGAGCCAGATTGTGATGCTGGTGTTCTCCGCGGAGCGGACAGGGCAATTCCCGGTGGACGGCATGTGGGGTAACGACGTCCAGCACGGTGCGACCATCGCGGGCCATGCGTGGCCGGTAGCGGACTTCCTGGTGGATGCGCCAGACGGTCAGCTCCGTGTGGTTGCCGAGGACGACGTCTATGGCCTTGGCCGCCTCCTCGGGCAACTCGCCGAGCACGACATGGTCGCCGTCTCGCACGATGCCTGCCTTGTTCCGTGCGATCTCGCCCAGGGTGTTTCCCAGCAGATGCTCGTGGTCCAGTCCCACTCCGGTGATGACCTTCACTCCGGGGTTGAAGCAGTTGACCGCGGTGCGCTGGCCGCCGATGCTCGCTTCCATGACGGCCAAGTCGACTTCCGGGCGGGCGAAATGAACCGCGGCTGCGGCTGCATGCACTGCTCCTGCATTGACCGAAAGGCCCGTGCTCCTCAGGGTGTCGTCGACCTTCGCGAAGGCTCGGTGACATGCGGTGGGAGAGACGGGCACTCCGTTGATGCGGATGCGTTCGGTGACCTGCTGCAGGTGCGGGCTGGGCATGCTTCCGATCCGCAGCCCGGTCGCGGCCAACGCTGAGACGGCGAACGCGCAGGTCGATCCCTTCCCGTTGGTGCCGACGACGGTCATGCCCCGCAGGTTGCGTCCCGGGTCACCGAGTGCTTCGAGAAGTTGCGGCATCGCACCGGTGCCCGCTCCGTTGAACTGATGTCGACCGATGATCTCTTCACAGGCCAGTTCTTCTCTTGTTGCCAACTGTGCCACCTCGCAACCAGTGTGGGGAGGGGGATGAATGCGTGCTCGCAGTGTGGTCAACCGGCTTTGTCTTCAGGATGGCCCGAGCGAGAGCTACCACCTCCCACGTGTCGCAGTCGATAGACACTCCGCCGACATCAGGCACGTACCGCAGGGCAAGAGAATGGGTCAGTACACGGATCGGCAGGCCCGTCAACACTCCGTGCCGAGCGAGGGTCAGCGCAAGACCTCGTCGCACAGCTGCGGTCCGGTACGCGGCGAACAGCGGATTGTCCCGGCCCTGTGTCTCCAGCATGACCGCGCCCTCGGTCCCGGAACCGGCCGCCTGACGCAGCAACTCCGTGACCGTCTCCTGCCGTACGAAGGGAAGATCCGCAGCCAGAACCACCACGAACGGCGCACACACCCGGCTCACTCCCGCAGCCAGCGCCGCGAGCGGCCCGCCGTGCACCGGACTCTCCTGCACATGATGTACGGGGCGGACGGTGGACCGGTGCGGGCCCACCACAATCGTCCTCCCCGCCCCGACACATGCCTGAAGTGCCCGATCGAGCAACGACATGCCACCAACGGACACCATCGGCTTGTCCGTTCCGCCCAAACGCCGGGCTCGCCCTCCCGCCAGCACCACCGCGTCGTAGCACTCACCTGTGTCGTCTGCGGACATCTCCTCACTGCCATCGAGGAGGGAACTCCTTGCTGCCCTGTCGTCACAACGCACACCAGCCCCATTCCGCCTTGCCTGGATACGCGAAGGCGTAATTGTCGTTCGGAGACTCGAAGGCTCGGCTCAGGGAAGGATCGGGCCTGCGAGGTGGAGATTCCACCTGTTCCAGGCCAATCTCGACAGCCCCGGCGCACCGGTGCACGCAGCCTTCGAGGCAAGCCCGACCTCAGCCTGAAGATTGCGACTACTGCAGCACACTGCGTAACCAGCGCACTGAACGGTTCACTGCGCTACTGAAGTACCACCTGAACTCTTTCGTGCGCTACTGAACTATTCACTGCTGTTCAACAACTCCCGAGCAAGGTCCGGGCACGGCTGGTCCACTCGGCTGCCATCGACACATTGAAGCTCCGCCATCTTGAAGTGGCTGGTCAGCGGGGTGGCGTGACCTCGTTTCGGGGTGCTCGTGCCGGTCGTGGGCGGCAGTCTGTGTTGCAGATCGTCCGGCGGGGTGGTTTGCCGATGAGTTCACCTTCCTCGCACGGTCTACCAAGCGACACGTCCGTTCTCGACAGGAGTGCCACGTCCACCATCCAGCCAGTGATCGTGACTGCCGACCAGGACGTTCTACTCGGCTTCTATACGGAATAGTTCGGCGCTGAGGAGATCTTCCGGGTGCCGGCGGAAGGCCCGGTCTTCTATCTCGGCTCGTTCGGCAAGAAGAGCGACACCGTGAAAGCTGTGAATTCCGAAGCCAAGCGACCGGCCAACGGCGACGAGGTAACCAGCAACCACCGCCAACAGGCCGCAGGACGTAAGGCCCTGCTGAAGGAAGTTCCGGGAGACACTCGCCGGAAGGGTCGGGGCGAGTACACGCGCGACGAAGCCGCGCAGCGGCACGGGAAGTAACCACCAGCTCACCAAGGATGGCGGATAACGCCCCTTAAATCTCCGCCCCCGTCGAGAACAATCGAATTCCCCCGAGTCGTGAGCCTCGGCGGGGCGGGCAAGAACCCCGGCCACCTAATGGCAGGGCACCAAAGCCCACCTAGAAGCAAGGAGGAGACAAGATGCAGTGTGTACCACCCCGGCCCGACGGCCACACAGCCGAGGTTGACCCGCCTCTGATTCCGACATCTGGCCCGGCATGTCCGGTGTGCGGCTCGGGTAACACCTACACCGAAACCGACGAAAACATGGTCACCTGGACAGTTTGCCAGGAACCCAGTTGCGGAGCGCGCTCCTGCTGACCCGCCCGCAACCCGTGGGGCATGGGCGCGGATTCAGGCTGTTCGATTCAATCACCCCCTAGACTCGGCTACGGTGAGTGCATGAGCAGTCACGACGGTGATCACATTCATCGCATCCTCAAGTCTGCAACCAAGAGTTGGTGCAACGGCGAGCCCGTTGCGTGTGACCGATGTGGCGACCCGCTGATGTTCACCGGGCAGGAACGCGGTGGGACCCCATCCATGGTGGTCGTTACGAGCCACTGCCAGAACGACTCATGCCCGGCAAGTGCCTTCAACGACCACAGTAGATAAGGGGAGTAGTAGCTGACCCCTCCTGGGAGCCATCCAGGCGGGGCTTCGCGTTTTCTCCGCCGAGTGGGGCGGGAGTCTGGTGAACTTCCCGCAGGTCAAGGGGTATCACTGCTAAGCCGTTGCTCTGGTTGTCCAACCATGGGTGTGCGCGTCCCAAAGGCCGGGCAGCACGGTCCTCGCCGAGGCGTCCACCCGACGGGCGGTACCGGCACGGGACGCCCGGTGCGGCTTCACGGCCGTGATCCGCCCCCCGCCCGGCACACACCACACACCCACGAACCCGCCGGAACAAACGACAAAAGATCACAGACACCCCGCACGAAATCCCGACCAACGCCAGACAACCCACCGAACCAGTCACCCCAAGCAGCGAGAACGCATGGACGGCATGACTGCCTGGGCGTCAGGTCCGCTTGGATCAGAGATCACGGGCTTGTTTCCTTACCCGCACGGCCCCGAACTTCTCTTGTCCGTCCCCGGGAGGGGAAGCTCTGCGTGATGATCGGGGCCGTGCTGTCCGGTGCGGCAAGGGCGCGTCCCGCGTTACCGCACACCACCGGTCTGTTCGTCGTCAGCCGCTGGGGTGGTGACGGCGTGGTTCGGTATGCGCGGTGCAGAACTGTCGTGCTGCGGCGATGTCGACGGAAGCGGCGCCGCTGCGGGGCGCCGGGCAGCCAGTGCGGCTCCGGCCAGGATCAGCACGGTGCCGGCGATCGTGCGTGCGGTGACCGGTTCGCAGAGCAGGAGCAGGCCGGAAGCGACCGCGACGAGCGGGGCGACGTAGGTGATGAACGCCGCGCGGGCCGGGCCCTCGGTGGCGATCAGGGCGAAGAACGCGGTGAAGCCGCCCGCGGTACAGGCGACGCCCAGGCCGAGGACCGCGAGCAGGACCCGAGTGGTGACTTGGGGGGCCGGTTCGGTGATCGCGGCAACCGCAAGCAGCGGGCCGACGGCCAGCACCAGCATGCCTGCGCTGACGGCGAGGGGCGCCACGTCGAGGAAGAGCCGGTGCATCAGCACCGCGCCCACCGCGTAGCAGGCCGCGGCGGCAACCACCAGCACGGCGCCGGCGCCTGCTCCGGCCACTCCGAGCAGGACGACGACACCGAGGAAGCCGAGCGCCACACCGACCCAGGCCCCGCGCGCCAGCGGCTCACGCTTCCCCCAGAACAGGCCCAGGGCCAGGATGAACAGCGGCTCCGTGGCGATCAGTACCCCTACGAGCCCGGACGGCACGGTGCGCTCACCGACCGCGATGAGCACGAACGGCATCACTACCTCCACCACGGCGAGCAGCAGCAACGGACGCCATCGCTCGCGCAGCAGCTGGGACAGTCCGCGTCGCCATGCCACCGGCAGCAGGACCAGAGCCCCCAGCGCGACACGCCCCGCCACCACGCTCACCGGCCCCATACCTTCCAGCGCCACGCTGATCAGGAGGTAGGGCACGCCCCACAGCACAGAAGTGATCATGAACAACAACAGGCCACGGCGGCTCATCTGTACTCCACGGGGGCGAAGAGACGTGCCCGGATCTGGCACGCCCAGACCGTAGGCAAGGACCCTTGAGCCCTGGAATGCACACCATGCCCCTATGGCGACATGAAACTTGCCATCTGTTAAGTCCTGGAGTGTGATCACGGCATGGCGACACTCGACTCCACCGACTGGCAACTGCTTGGGCTGCTGCAAGAAGACGCCCGGCTCGGTTTCAGGGAACTCGCACGCCGGGTGGGGCTCAGCCCGCCGGCCGTGGCCGCCCGGGTCCGGCGCCTGGAAAGCCTCCAGGTGATCACCGGCTACAGCGCGCGCGTCGACCCGGCCAAGGCCGGCTGGCCCATCCAGGCATTCGTGGTGCTGTCCACCACGGGCGTGCGCCAGTCCCACCAGACCGGCCACATCGCCCAGGCCGCGCCGCACATCCTCGAAGACCACCGTGTCACCGGGACCGACGACCACATCCTGCGCGTGATCGCACACGAGATCGGGGCGCTGGAGCCGCTGATCGACCAGCTCAACGAGCTCGGCAAACCGGCGACGTCCTTCGTCCTCTCCTCACCCAAGGCATGGGCCCCTGTCCCCCCACCCACCACATCCGACTGACACCCTGCAGTCACGCGCCCGCACGCGTCCTGTCCCGCTCGTGGTCACCGGACGGTTCACGAGGGCCCGCCCGACGAACCGGGACGCGACCGTCTTTCGTACGGCGATCACGGACGCCGTCGTGGCCAGGTCGACTCACTCGCCTCCAGCCGGAGTCTGCACCGCCCGTCCACAACCTCCCGAGACAGAACATCTAGGGCCCTCGACGCGGGCCCACACGGCATCAAGCCCAGGTCAGGTAGCGCCCAGCCCCATGCAGCCACCGGCCACAGGCCCAGCGCGGATTCTGCCCTCAGAAGTCGTAGCAGACGTAGGCGCCCTCGGGACCGCGGGCGATCCGGTCCGAGCCCCAGCAGTGGGGCATCGACCCAACGCGGTACAGGACGGCGTCACCGGCTAGCAGGACAAGGACGGCGAGCACGGCGGTCACGATCCGCATGGCCGTCATCCGCCGTACGAGCCACCAAGCCCCGGCGACCGCAAGCCCCCCAGCCCCAGCATGACCGCCGATATCGGGGCGGTGTTGTTCTGGATCCCCGGAAAAGCGGTCCGGGTCCGCGGCGTGTTGGACGGCGGCGAAGGCGAAGAAGAACAGCTGCCGCCGGTTCCCCGAGGAGCCCAGCCCGCTGGTGATCTTGCGTGGCCATCGCGGGGATGGAGAGGCAGCGTCGGCGGTGGTGGCTCTCCTGGCCCGCTCCCGACACGCCTCCGTACGGTCCCTGGAGTGATACGCCCGTCCCGGCGTCGACGCGGTCGCCCAGCACGTCGCCGAGCCGACCCCGCCGTTCCGTGGAACCGCTGACGGGCTACACGGTCATTCCGCGGCGGGCTTCACAGCCACCTTGGTTGGGCCCCAAGGGGAATGATCAACCCAAGGCTGTTCCTCACGACCGGCCGGGGTCGCCACCGACACTNCGTGGAACCGCTGACGGGCTACACGGTCATTCCGCGGCGGGCTTCACAGCCACCTTGGTTGGGCCCCAAGGGGAATGATCAACCCAAGGCTGTTCCTCACGACCGGCCGGGGTCGCCACCGACACTGCAGGTCAACGACAAGCTCAGACGGGCGCGGGACATTGCTGCGCCGAGACGGTCGACCGCGAGTGACGTAGGTGAGGGGTGAGGGTCTGGCGTTGTCGGCGCGAGCGTCGTAAGCGGGCCTCCCGGTCGCCGGTCAGGGCTGGATGTTCTCCAGGTCCTCCAGGAGACCGGGGTGTTTCGGCTCCCAGCCGAGGGTCTGCCGGGTATGGGCGCTGGACGAGGGCTGGTCGGTCGCGAAGATCTGGCCGAGAGGGCCGTACGTCTGCGATGGCACCGACTCGACCGGCAGGCCCAGCCGTCGGCCGATGACCGCGGCGATGTCCCGCACCTGGTCTGCCTCGTCGGCCACGGCGTGCCAGACGCTGCCGGCTTGTGCCTGTTCCAGGGCGAGTCGGAGGAGGACTGCCGCGTCGCGCGCGTGGACGGCCGGCCAGCGCTGTGTGCCGTCGCCCGGGTAGCCGGACACCCCGCTTCGGCGTGCGATGTCGGTCAGCAGGCCGGCGAACCCGCCCGTGCCCTGGTTGTGGACCGTGCGCGGCAGGCGTACGGCCGTGCTCCGGACCCCGCGCGCGGCTAGGCCCAGGACCGCTGTGACTGTGCGGCCGCGGCCGCCGACTGGTCCGTCGGTCGGCACCGGGTCGGCCTCGGTGGAGGCGCGGCCCGGGGCCTGGGGCGTACCCGAGACGGTCACGAAGGGGCGGTTGCTGCCGGCGAGTTCCTCGCCGAGGGCCACGAGGGCGGCGCTCTCCTCGGCGATGTTCTTCGCGAGGGCCTCGGGGCTGCTGAAGTCGTTGCCGAACGCCAGGTGGACGACCCCGTCGGCTTGGGTGACGCCGGCTCGCAGGACGTCCAGATCGGCGAGGGCTCCCCGCAGCGGCTCGGCGCCGGCCGCCTCGGCGGCGAGTGCGGACGCGTCGGAACGGGCGAGTGCGAGGACGGTGTGGCCGTTGCCGAGCAGTTCGGCGACGGCGGTGGATCCGATCAGACCGGTGGCACCGGTGACGAAGACACGCATGGAAAGCCTCCCCAAGTGATGGGACTCTTGTCCCGTCACACGGTACCAGGTGACGGGACAAGAGTCCCATCGCATATGCTGACCCCATGGGTAGGTGGGAACCAGGCGCACGCGAACGCCTCGTCGTGGCCGCATGCGACCTGTTCACCGAGCAGGGATACGACGCCACGACGGTCACGCAGATCGCCGAGCGGGCCGGGGTCACCAAGAGCACCTTCTTCCGACACTTCCCCGACAAGCGCGAGCTGCTGGTGGCCGGACAGGAGACGCTCAGCCGTCTGCTGACCGAGGGGATCGCCGAGGCCCCCGGCCGCGCCACCCCGCTAGAGGCGGTCGCCGCCGGTCTTGAGCGCGCGTCGAGCACGATGGGCCCCATGAACCGCGAGCTCGCCCCGCGCCTGAAAGCGGCCGTCGCCGCCAGCGCCGAGCTGCAAGAGCGTGACGCCCTCAAGACCGTCAGCCTCGCGGCCGCGATGACGGCCGCCCTGGTCGCCCGCGGCCTGCCCGACCCCACCGCGGCCCTCGCGAGCGAGCTGGGCGTCCTCGCCTTCAAGCGCGGGTTCGCCCAATGGTCCGAGGGCGACCGTGACGGCAAGGACGAACTCGCCGGATACGTCCTGGCGGCCCTGGACGAGCTGCGTGCAGTGAGCGCATCGCTGGGCTGATCGGACAGATCCACCCGCTCATCGGCTGATTGCGCATCAACCCGCCGCTCGCCAGACTCGCCGACGGACGCGGCTCCCCCGCAGCGTGCTCACGTACGGCTTCACTGGCGACCTCGCGTAATCGTGAGTCGCGTATTCCTCCGCCAGTGGGGGCCGTGCTCACTGTGAGTGTCCACCAGTTTCAGCCCCTTTCCCCTGCCGCGGGGCAGGTCGGCCGTTGCGCCCCGACCCGCCTGTCCGCGCTCCTCAACGGCATCGGTGTTCCCGGCTGCAGCCGCCCACGGCGCCGCCATCCGCCAACAGCTTCCGGAGATGCCCGCCCTTGGCAACGAGGTAGGCGGGCGTGGAGTCGATACGCGCAGGCGAGTCCACACCCAACGGTGATTCACTGGCCCGATGAGCGCGTTTGACGAGTACCTCACGGACTGGGAGTTCGGCGAGGACTGGCGGCCAGTGGTCGAGCACCTGGCGGCCCGCGTCACGAGCTGGCCCAGCGGGGCGCCGGAACCTGAAGACTTTTGCGTGGACTTCCCCGTCGACGTCCTATGGACAGACGGCCTGCTGGTCTGGACGAGCCTGGGAGACCCCGTGCGCAATGTGATCGGCACCTGCTTGGGCGGCCAGATCGACCGTACGGGTCTTCGCTGCGGCATCCTGAACCCCCCGGGAGACCATCTCGACTGCCGCTTCGTCCTTCTCGGCGAAGGAAGATCCCTATCTGATATGGCAGATGTACTTCTGGATTGGGTGGCCGCCGAGGCCGCACGTCTTTCGACCAGTCGACCGCAGGCCCTACGCGCGCCGAGATCCGTGCAACCGGAGGCGTGACCGGTCCCCTGCTCGCGTTCACCGTGAGTGGTCGCCGGGGGCATAGTGCCGCCAGATGCCTCCGGCCTCGGCTGCGAGTTGGGCGGTGGTGTCGTCGTGGTAGCCGAGCATGCGGGCGATCACAGGATCGGGAGCCTGGAGCACGAGGTGGCGGATCGCGGCCGCGCGTCCTCGCTGGATGGGAAATCCCAGGCGCCGGAGGCGGAGTTCGAGGGCCTCTGTGGTCATGGTTTGCCCTGCACGACGACCGGTAAAGAGCCATCGGGCGTCCGGGTTGGTTGCGGTCATGGTGTTCGGTCGCTGATCGAAGTGAGCCAGCAGCATCCCGGCGAAGGGCTCAGGGACGGGTGCGGGCGGATCACCGAGGCGGTTGATACTCATAGCTGCTGTTTATGCTGAATCGGTAGAGACCCACCGTAGGCAGTGCCCGAGCAGCCTGGTAGGGGACGCTAGCGAATGGAGCAATAAACGATGGCTATGGTCGATCGCCTGAATCTCGAAGGGCTCCGGTACGCACAGGCGGTCTGTGAGACCAAGTCGTTCAGCGCCGCCGCACGCGCCTACGGCGTCACCCAGCCCGCCCTGTCCAACGGCATCGCCAAGCTGGAGGAGCGCCTTGGCGACAAGCTCTTCGAACGCTCCCCCCGCGGGGTGACCCAGACCGCGTTCGGCGCCCGGATCCTGCCCCTGATCGAACGGGCCCTGGACGCGCTCGACGCCGTAGCGGCCGAAGCCCGACGCCTGACCGACCCCGGCGAGCAGAAGATCCGCATGGGCCTTTCCCCGCTGATCGGCTCCCACCTGGTCGCCCGAGCCTTCAGCATGGTCCAGGATCTGCCCACGCCCCGCGACCTCGTGCTGCGCGAGGCCAACATGCAGGAGCTGCGCGAATGCCTGCTGGCCGGCCAGCTCGACATCATCCTCATCCCCGCCGTGACCGCGATGCCGCGCTTCGAGCACCGGGTCATCGACGTCGAGCCGATCGTCGTCGTCAGCCCCGACACCGCCGCGGTAGCGGCTCCGCTCGAACTCGAAGAAGCCGGCAAGGAGTGCTTCATCCTCGTCCCCGACACCTGCGGCCTGACCACCTTCACCACACAGCTCTTCCAGGCGAACGAGATGCCACTTCGCACCTATCCGGGCGAGGCCGCCAGCTACCAGGTCCTGGAGGACTGGACGAAGCTGGGCCTGGGCTCGGCCATGGTCCCCCGCTCCAAGCTCACCTCGCCCGACGTGCCTCACCGGCCGTTGCTGAACGACGGACGCGAGGTCCAGATCTCCTTCGAAGCGGTCTGGAACGCCGACTCCCCGCTCGCCACGGACCTGCTTCACCTGGCCGACAGTCTCGCCGCAGCCCGCCACTAGCCATACGCACTGCTTATAGCCTGATTCAGTGAGATCCCCTACCGGACTCCTGCGTGGGTGCCTAACTTGGCTGGCAGGTAGCGGAAACCACCGCGCCGCACGATTCCTGTCGATCAATTGAGGCATAACCATGGCGTATCTTGAGATCACGCTGCAGGTCGCCCAGGCCCACCGCAGCGCGGCCGCGGGCGTATACGAGAAGTACAAGCAGCCGTTCCTGGACACCGTTCCCGGCGCCACCAGCAAGGAGCTTCTGGTCCACGACGAGGACGTCCAGGTCGTCCACGGCATTGAGACCGCAGCCGACGCCAAGGCGTACCTGGCGAGCGATCTGTTCACCCCCGACGAGGTCGGCGGCATGTCCCCGCTGCTGGAGGCGGCCCCCAAGGTGCGCCTCTACGACGCCGCCTGAAGGCGGTGCGTCATGCACGAGCTCACCGCACTGCTGCGCGAGTACGACCGCGCCCGCGCCTACACCGACGAGCTGTGGAAGGACCTCACCGCGAACGAGGTGACCTGGCGCCCACACGAGACCTCCAGCGCCATCGGCTGGCACCTCGGCCACCAGGCCCACGTCGCCCACTTCATGATCCGTAACCTCACCGCGGCCGAGCCCAGCCCCGCCCCGGAACTGGACCGCCTCATGGACTCGGCCAACCCGGAGAAGTTCCGCGGGGCGCTGCCGGCCGTCGAGCGGCTCACCGCTTTTCGCGACACCGTCGCCGAACGCGTCCACGCCCGCATCGGCAACATCGCCACCGGCAGGGTCGGCGCCCCCACCCAACTGACCATCGTCGCGAACCACCTGCTACTCGCGCTCATCAACCACGAGTACCAGCACGACCAGTGGATCAGCGAGGTCCGTGCCGACAAACTCGGCCACGCACTCCCGTCCGACCCGGAATCGCACTGGCTCAGCCGCGTCGACGGTTACCTCGTCTGCAACCCCTACACCTGACCCCCACCACCGGACACGCCCCCTTTCCCCGTCCGGCCAGTACACCCGAAACAGGAGCACCACATGTCCAGCACCACCCTCGACTTCACCGGGCACAAGGTCATCGTCATCGGCGGCACCAGCGGCATGGGCCAGGCCATTGCCCGCCATGTCCTCGATGCCGGCGGCACCGCCGTCGTCACCGGCCGCAGCCAGGCCAGCGCCGACCAGGCGGCGACTGCCCTGTCCGCCCACGGCAAGGCTGTCGGCTTGGCCGCCGACCTCACCGACCCGGCGGCCGGCGACCGTCTGCGCGCCGTCCTTACCAAGGAGCACGCCGACGCCACCCTGCTGGTCAACGCCGCCGGCGTCTTCGCCCCCACGCCGTTCCTGGAGCACACGGCCGCGGACTACGACCGTTACCAGGACCTCAACCGCGCCTTCTTCTTCCTCACCCAGACCGTCGTCGGCAACATGATCGAGCGCGGTGCGAAGGGTTCCATCGTCAACATCGGTTCCATGTGGGCGCACCAGGCCATCGCGGCCACCCCGTCGTCGGCGTACTCGATGGCCAAGGCGGGACTGCACTCGCTGACCCAGCACCTCGCGATGGAGCTGGCCTCACACGGCATCCGCGTCAACGCCGTCGCCCCCGCCGTCGTACGCACCCCGATCTACGAGGAGTTCATCCCCAAGTCGGACCTCGACTCCGCCCTCGACGGCTTCAACCCCTTCCACCCGATCGGCCGCACCGGCACCCCCGACGACGTCGCCGCCACCGTCGCCTTCCTGCTGTCGAACCAGACCGACTGGGTCACCGGCGCCATCTGGGACATCGACGGCGGTGTCATGGCCGGACGCAACTGACTCGCTCAACCCGCTCGGCACACAGCCCCCGGGCGGCGACGCCCGGGGACTTCCTTGCCCTGCGCACCCAACAGCATCGGTACGCAGACATCCTCCGGAGCTGGATCGCCCGGCCGCGCGCACTCCAGCTGGATGGAAACGGCACCGCCTGCGCAGGACTGCCCGCCCCTTGGTCAGGCGCGCCGAAGCGGTGCACCGCCTACACCTTCACGAAGGAACGCAATTCATGTCCGTCATCAATGACATCGACGTTCAGGCTCTTCAGGACACCACAGCCGCTGTCCGGGCCAACCCCCATCTCGGCCAGGCCACGTTCTCAGTCAACGGTTCCTGGCAGGGCGGCTGCCGGCTCACCACACAGACCGGCGCGCTGACCCAGGGAGGCGAGCGGGACGAGACACGCGTCGCGCGGTACGTGATGAGCAGCGACGAACCCACCGCGCTTTTGGGCACCGACTCCGCCGTCTCGCCCGCGGAGTATCTGCTGCAGGCGCTCGCCGGCTGCTACACCGTCACGCTTGCCGCCCTTGCCTCCGAGCGGGGCATCGAGCTCAATGCCTACCGCCTGGAGCTGGAAGGCGATATCGACCTCCAAGGCTTCCTCGGCGTCGACCCCACGATGCGCCCCGGCCTTCAGCAGGTTCGCGTCCGCCTCCACGTCGACGCCCCGAACACCCCCCGCGAGCAGCTCAACGAACTCATAGCCCTCGTCGAGAGCCGCTCACCCATCCGAGACACCCTGGTCAGCCCGGTCGACGTCGCCACCACCCTCGCCTGAGCACAAGCCGGACATCGCGCCACGGCCCCGCCCTACGCCGCCTCGAAGAGACACGTCCGGGCGGGGCCGTCCACACTCATTGAGCGGTGGGGTCTGCTGCAGGTTTGGGTGACAGGTTGACCTGCCCCACGGTTTGGGTTCCAGCTGCGGTGGCTAACTGGCGGCGTGGATGGTGTCTTGTGCGGAGAGTAGTTCGTACTCGATGGGGGTGCGGTAGCCGGGGGTGCGGTAGCCCAGTGCTGAATGTCGTCTCTTGCGGTTGTAGAAGATCTCGATGAACTCGAAGATCACGTTGGCCAGTTCGACCCGGGTCTTCCACCGCTTGCGGTTGAGCAACTCGATCTGCATCGAGGACCAGAACGACTCCAT
>NZ_JBNHIN010000082.1:5874-23587 GCF_050054615.1 Streptomyces sp. YGL11-2 | reverse complement strand
CTCGGACTGCTCGGCATCGACGAAACCTGCCCCCGCTGGCTGGACACCTCAGACCCCATGTGCGAAATCCGGGTCTAGACCATGCGCCGTTCCAGAGCGCGGTCACCGTGCCGACCAGCGAGACGCCCGAGGCGCGGTCGAAGAGCCGGCTCTCACCCGTGGCGGCGTCCAACGCCACGATGCGCAGTGGGCGTTCCGGCCAGGAGCGCGCGACGGCAACCGGGCCTCGATGACGGCCAGGCGGTCGGCCTCCGCCACCGTATCCGCAGCCAGCGCCATCTCGCCCATGCGCCGGCGTCGCTCCCGGGGGTCGAGGACCTCCGCATTGAGCTTTTCACCGAACGCGAAGAGCTCGGCGACCCCCGACCCCTCCCTCCCGCGGCATCAACTCACGGGTCTGGAAGGCCGGTTCGACCTTCGCGCGGTAGAGCGTGGACAGCGGGGCGCCGCCGACTAGGTAGCCGGAGCTGCCGGGCCGGCCCGCGCCGTGCCGAGCGACTCCCGGGCGCGCCTGCGACGGCGCTATGCGGACACGCCCTCGACGAAGAGAAGCCGCCGGTCCAGCGCTGCCTTCCGGATTTTCAGCGCCGCTGCGTATTCGGGCGAGGCGTACCACTGCCTGGCCCGGTCCATGTCGGGGAACTCGACGACGACCAACCGGTGGGAAGCGGACCAGGCCCCCTCGACGGCGTCGGGCAGGGCACCGCGGACGACATAGCGGCCCTCGTAGCGGCGGATCGAAGCCTCGGCCAACGCGCGGTACTCACCGGCCTGTTCCTCGTCCAGCACCTCGACCTCGGAGATCACATAGGCAGTCATGGCGGCCATGGTGCCAGGTCCGCCGACGCCCGGTCCGTGACGGTGCCATCGGTTTGCCCCGCAGAGGCAGAGGCAGGCGCCGACCGACATCGCCGCGGCCCACAGGCCGTCAGCGTCCGGGGCCGGGTGCGCAGGGGTGCCGGGTGCCGCTGTCGGCGGTCTCGGTGCCCTCTCGCTCTCTGGCCCGCCGAGTGCGCTGCCCCGGCTCCAGGCCGATGCGCCCGGCGCGGAAGCCGGCGGCGGCGACACCCGAGTGGCGCCTGCGTCGCGTCACACGGCGGGAAACCCCCGCCGCCGCTGCGCACGCCTCTGCACGTCATCCGGCACCCTGCTCTCATGCGGCGCACCGCCGAGCCGGGCAACCGGACGGCCGCCCCCTGTCCGCCGGCGCCGAAGTCGCCTTCGGGCGGATCCGACAGGCCGAGCGGCCGCTCAACGCGCGATCTCGCACACCCTTGGTGAGATGATGGGGCGAGTGCCGGACCGCCTCGACATGCCCTCCGGTCCTGCTCCCGCGAGCACAGCGGAGGCATCGGGTACGGCACGCCGATCCGCCCGCACCGTTCCCGTCGGCACGTGACGTGCTGCCGGAAACGACGACGTGGGCAGGGGTCGGGGAACGTGTTCGCGGGCATGGCGAACCGCTTTCGCACGACATGCGGCCTGGCCGCACCCCTCGTACGATGATCCATGGAGGCTGGGCGCATGGAGGAACCCCCCGCAAGCGACGCGGTGTCACCACGGTAGGACGGTCCATGATGGTTACATCTACCGACCGCTACCCCTACGCCTTCCACATCGCCCTCGACGGCAACGGCCTGAACGGTCTGGAGGGTGCGGCGGGTGTCTGCGTCTTCCGCTACAACCCGGACAGCGGCGAATACGCCTACCGCGTGCAGTACTACGATGGTGTGGCCGGCGGCCATGCCATCAGCATCACGCCCGACCGGAAATCCGGGTTCCTCGGCAATGCCGGGCAACAGCTCATGTTCTACGACGTCCATTCACTGGACGAGCGCGAGCGGGTCTCCACCCTGCGGTTCGAAACCCCCGACGCGTCCATCAAGAGCAGCACGCACATGGTGTGGCTGGACAACACCCAGGGCGTCACGGCCATCGGCGACGGTTTCTGGCTGGTGGACCTCGACCGCCCGACCAAGGCCGAGCGCATCGGCGATCACCTGCTCAAACTTCCGCATGCCATGAAACGCACGGCCTCCGGCCGCTATCTCGTCTACGGGGGGATGGACCATCCGGGTCGGGGCGAGGCCGCCGAGGTCGGCATCTTCGACCTCGAACGTCGCGTCGCCCGGCGGATCCCCCTGCCGACGACCTGCTGGCACGTGGCCTGCCATCCGTATGAGGACGTCTTCTACGCGCTGTCCTTCCGGGTCCATCCCCAGGAGGGTCGGGACTGGCACGAATGGGCCATGGCCTACTTCAAGGAGTACGTGTTCGAGATCGACGCCGCCAGCGGGCAGATCCTGCGGCACTGGAACTGCGGTCAGAACGTGCCCGCGCACATCAACTCGGACGTGTGTGTCTCCGACCGCGAGCTGATCTACTGCAACGGCGGCAGCGGCACCATCGTCATGATCGACCTCGCCGACTTCACCTCGTACCGCGTCATCGACGAACGACCGGGACTGTCCGCGCAGATGCGCTCCGCCCGGCAGGCCGCCCGGCAGGTCACCGACGCTTTCACCCGGGGGTCCCCCGTCCCGAGCAGCAGGCACTTCGTCGGCGCGCTGCGCGTCACACGCGGCACACTGCTCGACTCGGTCTACGCCTGCCAGCTCTCCGCCGACCAGAAGCTGCTGTTCACCGCCAACCGCGGACTCAACACGATCACCGTCTACGACTATCCCGCCAATACCGTGCGGCTCCGGGTCGAGATGCCTGAGCTGCGCGCGTACCGTCCCGATCTGCCTGTCTGGACCGACCCCCGCCTGGGGTTCCACCACAGCACCCTGCTGAGCCCGGTTCCGGCTCCTGCCGGGGCCCGACCTGAGGAGTGTTCATGAGCACCGAGACGACCGAAGAACTGGCCGCCGAACTCCGGCGAAGCTGGGAACACTTCCGGACCGCAGCCGTCCGGATCGCCGAACTCCAGACCGCGATGTGGGGTGACTACGCGGAGTTGGTGACCGGACTGCTCAACGGCAAGCCCACCTGGGGCGAGGTCAACAGGGCGTACTGGGAGTTCGTCGGCGACGAGGGCGTGAAGTTCGCCTCGGCACTGGGCGGACTCGGCGTCGACTACGCCCGGAACGTGGCGGAGCTGACCCGGGAGCACGAACAGCGCCTCTGCGAGCAGTTGCGCGCGTCCGCACCGGCCACGGTGCCGGACGACAAGGGTGGCGGCGGAGGGGGCACCAAGGCCGGCCCCCCGCCCCGCTCCAGGGGTACGAAGCGGTGACGGCGGTTTCCGGGGCTGCCGGCGTACGGTGACGGGCACCGCCGCCGCCCCACCGTGTGCCACCGTCCGCTGAACTGACCGGGCACTTCGGTCAGTTCAGCGCTCCGACTCCCTCGTCCAGCTGCCGGGGGACCAGTTCCCGCGTGCCCATGACCTCCGGATGCGGCCGCAGTCCCGACCTGATCCGGTCCGGCACATGCGGGCTGGTCACCAGCCAGCCGAGCGCCTCGGCGAGCGCCTGGCGCGCGGGCCGCGGTGCGTACCCCAGGGCGGCGGCCTTGTCGTGCCGGTACCAGTAGTACCGGCCCATCGTCCGGGCCTCCGCGCGGGTGGTCGACGGGGTCCGGGCGCCCAGCACCGCCCGGATCTCCGCCAGCGTCGCCGCCACGTACGCGCCGGTGTGCGTGGCAGTGGCCCACGGCCCATGAGTGCCGCACAGCTCCGAGACGGTCTGGTGGATGGTCCGCCACGCCCAGTTCTCACCGCCCAGCAGATAGCGTTCCCCGGCGGTTCCGTGCTCCGCGAGCAGTACGTGGCCCTCGGCGACGTCGCGGACGGAGACGATGTTGCATCCGCCCGGGTAGGTGGTGCGCAGCGGATCCGCCAGATACCGGGTGAGCAGTGCGTTGCTGGGGACCAGCCGCCGGTCGGGCCCGCCGACCACGATGGTCGGGCAGGCGGCCACCACCTCCAGTCCCAGTCCGGTGCCCAGAGCGAGCGCGGTCCGCTCCTGCTCCAGCTTGGTGAGGAAGTAGTCCGGCAGATACTCCTCGCCCGGCATCCCGTTCTCGTCGCGGGACGCCGGGCCGTCGGACGATCCGCAGGTGACCGACGACGAGGTCACCACCACCCGCCGGACCCCCGCCGCCGCAGCCGCCTGCAGCACCTCACGGGTGCCCGCCACGTTGGCCCGGGCCAGTTCCTCCCGCGTGACGTCCCAGTACGTGAACACGGCGGCGCAGTGGAACACCGTCTCGCAGCCCTCGAACGCGGGCCGCAAGGTGGCGGGGGCACGGAGATCCGCGTGGACCACGGGGATGCCGAGCGCGTGGAGTTGCCGCGTGTCGCCGCTCCGGCGGACCAGCGCCCGCACCTCGTGGCCGGCGCCCGACAGGGCCCGCACCACCTGGCCACCGACAAGTCCGGAAGCTCCGGTCACACACGCTTTCACAGGGGTTACCTCGATCGTCTGTCGCGGGCTGCGGCTGCGCGCAGCCCCTGCCAGAAACCGGTGACCGCGGGCCGCAGCTCGTCCCGGAGTTCCTCCAACAGCCCAAAACGGGACGGCATGTCACCGGGCGTAACATGCCAGAAGCCGTCCGGCCCCAACCGCCCCGGCAGTCGCGACACGTCCAAGGCTTGCGAGGCGAAGCTCCGTACGAGCCGGGCGGCCTCGGTCAGGCGCTGGGTGGGCAACTCGGCGGCCAGCACGTCGTCATGCTCCTCCCAGGCACGGCCGATCCGGTAGGGCCGCCCCTCATACTGCGCCTCGAAGTTGTCGAGCGTGCGGGTGAAGAACCGCTGATAGGAGTCCTGCACCAACGGATCCCTGAGCCTGGGCCGGGTTTCGGGACGGAACACCTGCCAGGTCAGCGGCAGGGTGAACCGCTGGCGCACCCGGACCACGATCCGGGTGCGGTTTCCGCCGTCCGCCGGGAGGAAGCCCACCGAACCGTCGTCGCACTGGGCGGAGCCGTTCGGGCTGTGCACGGTTCGCCAGGCGATCCGCTGCGACTGCTCCTGGTAGGTGATCGACTCAAGCTTGCAGACATCGATGGGCGGACCGCCGTAGAACGCCATGTAGTTCGGCTGTGCCAGATACAGGTTGCGTTCGATCTGGCGGGTGGGCCGCCCCCGCGCGTCGCGGGACACCACGTGGACCCGTCCGCCCAGGTAGTCGGTCATGTAGCTGATGGACTGGCTGATGTCCACCCGGCGCACGAACTCCGCGTACGGCGCATTGACGGTGCGCTCGCAGCCGAAGAGGACCGAGCCGCCCAGGTGTTGCCACCGCATCAGCCAGGCGTCCGCGGGCAGCGCGTCGATCACTTCTTCCAACGGCCGGAGGAGACCGTCGATCCGGTCGAAGTCGGTGTGGGTGTAGGCGTCCGGGTCGATGGCGAGCGAGACGTCCCGGCGCCGGATCTTCTCCTTGCCGTACCCGGCACGCCACGCGCGTACGGTGGACGACGCGGATGCGGCCGCCCCGACCACCGTGCAGAGGGCGGCGGAAGCGGCCGGGTTCTCGTCCGCGACGCGGATCAGCGTGGTCAGGACGCGCGAGAGCCGTGCCAGCGCGGGATCGGTGACCTCAGCCGTGCCCGGGGTGACCTGCCAGGAGGCGATGCTGAACAGCCGGTGCACCCGGCCGTCCGGGGCGAGTCGGCGCACCGCCTCGACCAGGGCTCGCGGAGGGTTGCGCCATCCCTGATAGGGCGTCAGGTCTCCGTCGAGGTGATAGCCGTCCGGCAGTCCGCGGTCGTGGAGTACCCGCGCGTTGAGCGGCGACGAGACGGGGTCGACGCGCATGAGCAGTGCACCGACCATGTCCGCCAGTGCCCCGTCCGGCGCGGCGATGACCGTCCCCGTTCCCAGCGGCTTGCCCACGTACGAACCGGCACACCCGTGACTGCTCACCACCGCGTCGATGATGTGGAAGTCCGGTGCGTGGGAACGCAGCAGATCCACGACGACCTCGGCGCCGTCGCGCCGTGCCCGGTAGTGGTGGTGCTTGTCGGCGTGCGGCAGCACACCCAACAGATTGGCCAGGCAGAGGGCGTACCCGAACTCCGGGTGGGTGCTGTTCTTCGCGATGTTGATGCGGAAGTCGGCCGACAGCCAGGCACGCGCCATACCGGTGCCGTGCAGCACGCTGGAAGCGGGGAACCCGGCCGGTTCGATGTCCTCGGAGAGGTCCACGATCCGGTAGACGTTGCCCTGTTGGGTGCGCCCGCCGTAGCCGAGGCGGCGACAGGTCTGCAGCAGTCCGGGGCCCTCAAGCCACACGTCCGGGCCGCAGCGGGAGGCTCCGACGGTGATGTTCCGGTAGCCCCTGTCACACAGCAGGTCGATCAGCTGCTCCACGAGCGCGGCGCTGACCGCGGTCGTCGGATCGCCGTACGCGGATGTGCCCGGCGTCAACATCACCGCCAGCCCGCCCGGATCCCCGGCCGCGCGTTCGGTGAGCCGCTGCCAGAGCCCGGCCCGGGTGACCGCGTCCGCCAGCAGGCGCGCGGGCGCAAGGGGCCGGGTCCGGGTGGACCGCACCACGGCGGCGACGGTGGCCATGTCGGCCTCGGCGTTGGTGGAGGAGACCGCACGCGACGGTCCCACCGCGGCCTCGTCGTGGGAGCTCATCTTGATGGCCTCCGCCCAGGGGCGCGTCGTTCAACGGTGCGCCCGGGTCGGCCCAGCGCCACCTGTCGCAAAACGACCAAACAGGTATAAAACGTATTCTACTGGACCTGAGGGGGATGGGTGGGAGGACGCGCTCGCGGCAGAGCCGGATCATCGTCAGGCCGGGGGTACGCGAGTGTGGCAGGTGAACTGCCAGGTGCGCACCCCTGGCAGAGCCCTGACGCCCTCACCCGACCACGTGGTTCCGGTAGTTGGCTCCGGCGGGCACGAAGGCCCGGCGGAAGCGAAGATGCGCTGCAGGGCAGGTCCGTCAGGTGGCCCGAGGGGGTGGGGGCGGGCGGAACTGGGGACCGTAGGTGCCCGGGGCGTCGGGGATCGCGATCCCCATCAGTTCCACGGCAGGGTCCTCCAGTCCGCGCATGGAGTGGACCGCCGCGCTCAGGGCGCGGTGGCCGTCTCCGTCCCAGGCCCGGTCGAGGGAGTCGAGCACGGCGTGGTAGGTGGAGTCGAAGCGCTCCAGGAGTCGCTGCACGTCCGTCGGGGGGTGGGGCCAGCCGTCGGCCGGTACTCGGGCCATGGGGCGGACGTCCGGGAAGGGCACGGCCGCGCCGGTGAACTCCCATTTGCCGCTCACGTTGTGCAGCCGTTGCCCGTGGTAGATCTCGCTGAAGGCGTAGTAGTGGGCCGGATGGTCGTCCTCGAAGGTGTTGGACGGGGAACTGGCAGTGCCCTCGCCCTGCTCCTTCACGATCTCCATGGAGCGTTCGACGTCGTCGAGGTTCTCGACCGGCTTCAGATCGTCCGAGCCGATGTAGCTGGACAGTTGCCCGCGAGTGGACAGTTCGGGAGCCGTGGTCCGGAACGCCTTCTGCAGTTCGCCGTAGAACCCACCGATGGTGGGTGAGTTGTTCGCGGCCTGGGCGAGCGGGACTTCGGGCGCCTCGATCGCCATCATCACGTCGTGCACGAGTGACTTGGTGAGACCTGACAGATACACGGTCACTCCGGCGCGCACACCCCCGGGCAGCGGGCCCGGGTAGGTGGGTGCTGCGTCCCTGATTCTCGGTCGCCCGCCCACCGCCACAAGCAAGTTGGACACCAATCCCAAGTGGTACATCTCGTCGAGGACGATGCGCCGGATCAACCGGGCGACTTCGCCGCCGCGGTCCTTGACGGACCACCAGCCGCACAAGTAGGCGGGGATGGTGGAGAGTTCGAGTTGCACAGCCACCTGGAGGGCCGATCTGATCCAGTCCACCCCGCGGGCATCCTCGGGAACGGCGAGGAGGTGTCCCACGGAGCCGCAGTGGGGTGCGGTGGGGGAGCTGTCCGCCGGGGGTTCGGCAGCCTGGGCTGCACGGGCGGCCGAGACGGGGGTGGCGGCTGCAAAGGCGGCTGACGTCAGGAAGCTTCGGCGTTTGAAGCGGGTGCCTGGCAGTGTGTCCGGACCTTCCCTCGCGTCAGTCACCGGTGCCTCCGCTCACAACCATGGCCCTGCTCGACTGCAGTTCCCCGGGTCCCTCGGACAGTTCGCGAAATTAGCAGCCGCCACCACCGTTCCCGGGGCGCGCGGCGTCAGCCGGCGCATCGACCACCCTGTCGGTCCAGTCGGCGCGGTGCCGTGGCGCCGCGGTTCACTTCTGGGGTTGGTTGCGGATCTGCATGCCGGGGCGACGGCGGTGGACCGTCAGACAGGACATGCCGTCCTTGCCCGCGGTGAGGCTACGGGCGGTGCCGTGCGGGAGCCAGGTGAGGCTGCCCGGGGCGAGTGGTTGGGCGGCCTGTGTCGTTCCCAGGGTGCCGTCGCCCGCGACGACGAGCAGGAGGACGTCGAGGTCGGGCTCGGTGTGCGTGTCGATGCGTCCCTCGGGCGGGATGCGGACGAGGTTGGCGTCGAGTTGCCGTCCGGGTTCGGTCAGCCGCCAGAGAGCACCGGTCGGCGCGGAGTCGGCGGCTGCGAGCAGCCCGGTATCGCACAGGACTCGCGGGAACCGCGCGCCGGCCGGCCCGACGGGGTCGATGTGTGAGTCAGCCATGAATTACCACCGTCTCATACGTGCATGCGGCCGTCCCGGGCCGTTCTCGGGCCGGCCAGGCCAACGTACGCCTCGCGGCGAAGACGCCGAGTCGGTGACGTGATCCACACGGCCGGCAGCCCTCTCAAATGCGAATCTAGCATGTGTATTTGGCCTGGCCGTGCGGAGGCCGGGCCGCGAGTGGAAGGACAGCGCACACCATGAACGTCACCTCGGCCGCCGTAGCCACTGCGGTCAGCTTCGTCTGGCTCGGGATGGTCCTGGCGATCTCCTTCCTGGAGGCGCCGTTGAAGTTCCGGGCACCCGGCGTGACCCTGCCCATCGGCCTCGGCATCGGCCGCCTCGTCTTCCAGGCGCTCAACCTGATCGAGGCCCTGCTCGCCCTCGTCCTGATCGCCGCGGTGGCACTCGGCGGCCCTCCCGCGTCCGTGGGCGCGCTCACCGCCGTGTCCGTGTTGCTGCTGGCCGTGCAACTCGCCGTGATCCGGCCCCGTCTCAACCGCCGTTCGGACCGGGTGCTCGCAGGTGAAGCCCTCCCGCGCTCCCGTGCCCACCTGTTCTACGTGGCCACCGAGACCAGCAAAGTCCTCAGCCTGCTCGCCCTGGGTATCAGCGTCCTGACCGCCTAACCGCCTAACCGCCTGACCTCCTGTACCGCACGCAAAGCCGCCGGCAAGCCGGGAGTCCGGCCGATTCAGCCGGGGAGCGGTTCCTGGCCCGCGTCGTAGACGAGCAGCTGTCGTCCGGGCAGCAGCCGGGCCTCCGGGCTGACCGGATGCGGGCGCAGCCTGCCGTCGTGCATGAGGTGCAGCACCTGGGCCCGGCGGGCCAGGACCAGGAAGTCGGCGATCAGTTTGCGATGGCAGCGCCACCACACGGACTCGGCGCACATCACCGTGGTGCGCTCCACGGCGGCCTCGGCGAGCAGTTCCTCCATCGCGGCCAGGAACTCAGGCGAGCGCATGTGTGCGGCGTACCCCGCGAACGCCCGGTTGCGCAGCGCGGTGTCGGGGGTGTCCGGCCGTGCCGTTCGCCAGCCGCCGAGGCGGTTGTCCCAGCGGTAGGTGATACCTGCCTGCGGCAGCCACCGCGCCATGGTGTCGCGTCCGGCGTCGGGATTGTGGCGGCTGCCGGGAGCCGTCCGCACGTCGACCAGGCGGCGCACCTCGGCGTGCTGCAACAGGCGCGCCATCTCCGCCGCGGTGGCGGTGCCGTGGCCGAAGGTCAACAGGAGCATCGTGGTGGGCCTCACTTGCGGATCCGCCGGCGTCGGTCGGGGCACCGGTAGCAACCGTGTTACCAGCCGCAAGCGGCGGCGCTCGCCCCAGCTCCCGTGCGTCCCGGACTCGCGTGTTGCGGCGGAGAACGTGCGCCCGCCGGACCGCGCAGCCACAGGGCGAGCGGCGGTGCGGCAGCCACGGCCGGCAGTAGCCGTGCGGGTGAGCCGGGCGCGAGGGTCAGGGCCAGGAGTACGGCGGCGAGCGCGCCTTGGCAGGCGCGGGCCTCGATCAGCCAGGCCGCCCACGGGGCGGCGGCAGCGGCCGCGCTGCAGACGGCGAATCCGGCGGTCGCGGCCAGGAACGCGGCCCGTGGACCAGGCTCCAACGGTCCGTGGCCGGCCGCCCGTCGCGCGGGGCGACGGCATGCGGGCCGGGGGCGGTTCCTCGATGTGATGCGGCACCGCTCCGGCCTCTCCCGTACGCGGCTGCCGGACAGCGGCCTCCGTCCGAGGAGTCGGTTGCCTGCGCCGATGAGTTCCCCAACTGGTCAATGAATCCAGGGTCGAACCGGTCCTCGGTCACACGGTCATCCGCGGCCTTTTGCCGGGAGTCGGTGAGCGGGCCGGGCTGGTTCCGAGGCGGTGACGTCGGATCACCAGTGCCAACGGCTCCGCTGCCCGCGTGCAGGTGTCGGCCCGGTGGTGACAGCCTCCTCGAACACTGCAATTCCTGCCCGATTACGGGCAGGAATGTGGACGTTCCACGGCTCCCGACCTAGGGTGATCGCTCATGATCACCCTGGAAGCAATAGGGACTTTCGCCCTGATAGTGGGACTCCTCACGCTCACTCCCGGACTGGATACCGCACTCATCCTGCGCACCGCGGCGCTCGGGCACCGCCGTCGTGCCTGGGGCGTGGTCCTCGGCATCCAATGCGGCACGCTGGTCTGGGGCGCGCTCACCGCGCTCGGCGTGACCGCACTGCTGACCGCGTCTCACCTCGCCTACGAGATTCTTCGGTGGGTCGGAGCCGCATACCTGGTGTGGATGGGCGGCAGGCTGCTGTGGGCCACCCGGCGCCGATCATCGGGCGAGATCCCGCAGACAGCGGGGGCCGGGGGAGCGACCGGGGCCGGGACCCAGGCCGGGAAGGGCGCCGGCGACACCCTGCTCGGCGGCTGGCGGCAGGGGGTCGTGACCAATCTCCTCAACCCGAAGATGGGCGCGTTCTACGTCGCGGTGCTGCCGCAGTTCATCCCCGCCGGCGCCTCGTCCCTCGCTGCGGGCATGCTCCTGGCCGGCGTGCACGTCCTCCTGGCCGTCGTCTGGGCCTGCGCGCTGATCGCCTTCGCACGCCTGCTCCGAGACCGCCTGCAACGGCCCTCGGCCCGCCGCTGCCTGGACCGCATCACCGGCACGGTCATCGCCGCCTTCGGCATCCGGCTCGCACTCGGGCAGTGAGGCACCGGGCGACGCCGTCGCAAGGCCGCCGACAGCCGTGGAAGCGGCACCCCGCGCATCACCCGAAGCGAAAGGACATCTGCATGTGCTCGCTCCCCACCGGCACCGAGGCCGTGGTCTTCGACTGTGACGGCCTGCTGGTCGACACCGAAGCCCGCTGGACCGTCGCGGAAACCGCCGTCTTCGCGGCGCACGGCCATCCCTTCGGTCCCGAACAGAAGGCCCTGGTCATCGGACGCACCGTGGAGGACGCCGGAGAGGCCATGGCCCAGTACCTGGGGCGCCCGGGCGCCGGCCCCGAACTCGCCGCCGAACTCGTCGAAAGAGTCCGCAAGGAGCTTTCCCGAGGAGCCGTCGCCCTCCCCGGGGCGGTGGAACTGGTGCGTGCCTGCCGGGCAGCCGTCCCCATCGCCGTGGCGAGCAACAGCCCCCGCGAACTGCTGGACGCGGCACTGTGGTCGGCCGGCCTCGCCGACTACTTCCCCCACTCGTTCGCCGCCGACGAGGTACGCACCCCCAAGCCCGCACCAGAGCTCTACCTCACGGCATGCGAGACACTCGGTGCGGTCCCGAACCGTTCCGTCGCCTTCGAGGACTCGGCCACGGGCGTCGCCTCGGCGCGAGCCGCCGGGCTCTACGTCGCGGTCGTACCGTCCCTTCCCGGAGTCGACCTCGACCATGACTGGCTGGGCGCCAGCCTGGCCGAACCCGAACTGCACGACTGGGCCAGGCAACTGGGGTAGGACACGCCCTGCTGACGCGTCCTCCTGACCCGTGTTCGGGAGGCGTCGCGGTTCCGAACGTTGCGGTTGGCGGGCGTCCGTGCTGTAGGGATATTCCGTTGTGGGGGCAGGAGGACGGCCATAGGGTCTGCGGCATGTCCCTACGTCTTCGCCTGCGTCAGGCCCTGTTGGAAGCGATGCGTGCCCGCGACAAGGCCGCGGTGAGCGCGCTGCGCGCCACGCTTGCCGCGCTGGACAACGCCGAGGCGGTGCCCGTGGACGAGACCGCGCTGCGTGGCTTGGCGCTGGAGCACTCGCCGGTTGGCGTCGGCGCTACCGAGGTGGCGCGGCGTGAGCTGAGCGAGCACACGGTGGCGGAGATCGTGCGTGGCGAGGCCACCGAACGACTGGAGATCGCAACGCAGTTGACTGCGCCCGCGCATGCGGGCCGAGTTGCGCAACTCCGTGCGGAAGCCGCTGTGCTGCTGGGGTTCCTCGACGGTTCCCACGCTGCGTAGGACAGGGGGTCGCTTCGCAGTCGAATCGCCAGGCACAGCCCGGATCGCGGGACGGTGCGGGTGGGGGGACCCGGGCCATCGCCGGGGGTCGCGTCATGGCCGCTGTCTGCTTCACCTGGGCCGGATCGACGGTGGTCGCATGCTCCACCGCGCGGATGAGCGCGCCGAAACCTGCCCGCCGCTGCCTGGCAGGGTGAGGCCGTGCACGTCGTACGTGGGGTCATGATCCGCCGGCGATGTACGGCGACGGAGTAGGGCCGCCGGTACCCCTGTCGCGGGCCGAGTGGGGTGTCGAGGGGTGTCTCGAACGTCGGCGGACGGCCGGGCCGGAAGCCGACGCGGGCAGGGGGACATGGGCCGGTCGGCCCCTGGCGGGGACGACCGGCCCACAGCCCGGTCCGGGGGTGCGCGAGAGAGTGGGTTCGAGCCGGTGAGGAGGCCGTCATGCAGGTTCGCGACGTGATGCGCACACCGGTGGTCACGATCCGTTCCGACGCCACCCTGCTGGAGACCGCGCGGTTGATGCGGCAGCGCAGCGTCGGGTGCGTGGTGGTGATGTCCGGCGAGGTGGTTCTCGGCATGGTCAGCGACCGGGACCTGACCGTACGTGGGCTGGCCGCGGAGCGGAGCCCGGCCGCGCCGGTCAGCGAGGTGATGACGGCGCCGGTTCACGCGGTCCGGCCCGGCGACGACGTGGACGCCGCGTACCGGACGATGCGCCGCTCGGCCGTCCGCCGGCTGCCTGTCCTGGACCAGGGGCGGCTGGTGGGCGTGGTGGCTCTCGACGACCTGCTGATGGATGTCTCCCGGCGGCTGTCCGACCTGCTGGGCGCGGTGTCGTGGTGTGTGCTGGCGGAGCCGCCCAGCAGGACCGCGCAGGCCCGGTNGCTGGTGGGCGTGGTGGCTCTCGACGACCTGCTGATGGATGTCTCCCGGCGGCTGTCCGACCTGCTGGGCGCGGTGTCGTGGTGTGTGCTGGCGGAGCCGCCCAGCAGGACCGCGCAGGCCCGGTGACGGCGCCGGCGCCGCGGCTCCGTCACACCACGGCCGGGCCGGGCGCCGCGATGTGCGGGGGAGGGGGAGAGCAGGTCAGGTGCCGACGAGCCCGGCCCCGCACGGTGCCGCCGGCAGGCGCGGCCGGATGGCGAGACCGGGCCGCCCGTCCTGGAGGTCGACCGGCCTGTGGCCCAGGGACTTATGGCCCCTGACACCGCCGCCGGCCCCCGGCCACGCTGAAGTGACCCCACCCGATCCGCCGATCCTGCCGGTTCACGGACCCTGCCGGATCCACCGGCCCTGTTCGTTCCGCCGACCCTGTTCGTTCCACCGACCGTGCCCGTAGCGGCACGGTCCGATCCGCCCGGGAGGCCCCCGGTGCTCACCCACCCCACCCTCGACGACACCGCGGTCGCGTCCCTGGTCGCCGATGCCACCGCCGCGCCCTCGATGCACAACGCCCAGCCGTGGCACTTCACCTACTCCCGGGCGCGGCGCACCGTCACCCTCTCCGCGGACCTCGACCGCGCGATGCCGCACGCCGACCCCACCACCCGGGGACTCCACCTCGGCTGCGGCGCGGCCCTGCTGAACCTGCGCGCCGCCGCCGCGCATGCCGGCCACCGGACGGCAACCACCCTGCTGCCCGACCCGGGCGCCCCCGCGGTCCTCGCCGCCGTACGCCTCGACGTACCGTACGAGCCCCTGGACGTCGCTCTCTCCGGCCTCCACGGCGCCATCCGCGACCGGCACACCAGCCGCCATCCGTTCGCCGAGCGGCGCATCCCGGACGGCCTCCGCGCGGCCCTGGTGGAGGCGGCGGCCCGCGAAGGGGCGCGGCTGGCCTTCCTGGCCGCCCCGCACCGCGAGGCGGTACTGGACCTCGTCGTGCACGCCGAGGGGTACGACCGCATGGACGACGGCAGGGAGGCCGAACAGCGCGGCTGGACGCGTGACACCTCCGCCGCATCGCCCGTCGACGGGATCCCCGACCACGCCTTCGGCCCCGCCAAACGCGGCGGCGCGGCCCCCGTACGGGACTTCGCCGGGCGGCGCACGGTCCCCGGCCGCGCCTACGCCGACTTCGAGAAGCGGCCGCAACTGGCCTCCCTCAGCACCACCCGCGACGGCCCCGCCGACTGGCTCCGCGCCGGCCAGGCGCTCCAGCGCGTGCTGCTCCTCGCCACCCGCCAGGGGCTCGCCAGTTCCTTCGCGACGCAGCCGCTGGAATGGCCCGACCTGCGCTGGCTGCTGCGCGACCCGCTCTCCGGCACCGGCTACGCCCAGATGATCCTCCGCCTTGGATACGGCCCCCAGGGGCCGTGCACGCCGCGCCGGCCGGTGGAGGAGGTCCTCACGATCACGCCGTGAGCGGCGGGGAGCGAGCGGCTGCCGGCCGGTTGTCGGCCGGTTGTCGGCGCGGGCGCCGGAGGGCGGATGTGCCTGTGGGGATGTTCCGCCGGCTCAGGAGTCAGTCGAGCACCGCGGCGATGGCTTCGATCTCCACGAGTTGGTCGCGGTAGCCGAGGACCGTGACGCCCATCAGCGTGCTCGGTACGTCGTGGTCGCCGAACGCGTCCCGGACCACTCCCCACGCCGTCACCAGGTCCTCCCGCCGGTGGGAGGCGACCAGCACGCGGGTGCTGATGACGTCGTGCAGCGACGCACCGGAGTCCGCCAGTGCGGTCCGCATGTTCGCGACGGCCTTGGCCGCCTGCCCCGCGACGTCCCCGACCGCCGCGGTGGAGCCGTCCTCGTTCAGCGGGCACGCTCCGGCGAGAAAGATCAGCCGTGCCCCGGGCGGAGCCGTGGCCGCGTAGGCGTATTCGGCGGCATCGGACAGCGACGGCGATCGGATCAGCGTGACGGCACGCGGCATGGGCATTCCTTTCGCGGTGGCCATGGAGGCGCCCACGATCTTGTCAGAGGCCGGCTCCGCGAGCGACGTGATTTCCCGGACGTCGGCTTCCGCGCCCAGGAGTGCGGGAGTTGCCGGAGCGGAAGCTCGCGCGCGGGACAACGACCTCAGCATTCCGTGACGTCGCTGACGTCGCTGACGTCGTTGCCGTCGTTGCAGTCGTGGAGAGCCGCGAGGGCCAGAGCCTGCTCCGCCGGGTGGCCGTCGGCTCCGGGCAGTGCGAGCGCGGTCCGGAACTGTTCGCGTGCCTCGGCGATGCGACCTGCCGCCACGTAGGTACGGCCCAGCCGGTAGCGGATGTCCATCTCCAGCCGGCCGCAGTGCGGTTCGGTGAGCGGGGACAGCAACCGGTGCCGGGCGAGGGCCTGATGGTGGAGGGCCGTGGCGGCGCTCAGATTGCCGGCGCCCTGCTCCGCCGTGCCCAGCCGGGTCAGGGTGAGGCTGTGCAGGAGGACGTCCCCGACCTGCTCGACGAGGTCGGCCGCGCGCCGGAACAGGAGCCTGGCCGCGGCGTGGTCACCGAGGCCGAGGTGCACATCGGCGGCGCACGCCAGGACCCTGCTGATCATGCGGGGCCGGCCGTTCTTCTCGGCGTGGGGCCGGGCGTCGGTGAAGCAGACCAGCGCTTCCCCGGTCCGCCCCTGGCCGAGGTGAACGGTGCCGAGGATGCAGAGTCCCATCGCCGCGAGCCAGTCGTCGCCGAGCCGCTGGGCCAGCTCCACCGCGGTGGTGAGATGGGACGTCGCCTCCCCGGCCCGGCCCAGGTTCATCTCGGCGGCCCCCAGCCCGCTCCGGGCGCGGGCCTCTTCACGAGGGTCGGCGCACCGCCGACTGAGGTGCAGCGCCTCGGTGAACCAGGCATGGCCCTCGGCGTAGCGGCCCTGGTGGATGTCGGTGATGCCCAGGCAGTTCCGTACGGCGGCGGCCATCCGCCGGTCGGTGGCGCCGTCCGCGTGCGCGAGCGCGGTCTCCAGGGCGGTCCGGCACTCGTGGTAGCGGCCGTGGCGGACGAAGTAGTCGCTCAGCGCCTCGGCGAGCCAGCACACGTGGTCGGCCTCGCCGAGCGCCGCGGCATGCCCGACGACATCGACGAGTTCCGCACCGGCCGCGTCCAGCCAGCCGTCCGCGTCCTTCCAGCCCGTGAACGGCGCTTGTGCGGGCTGCGGTCCGGTGGGGAATCCGTCCGGGCCCCAGTCGCTGGTGGCCCGGCCCGCGTCCAGATAGAGGCGGAGCGCGGCGGTGCGCGCCGCGTCGGCTTCGGCGGGCGCGGCCTCCGCGAGCCGGCGCGCATGCACCCGTACGAGGTCGTGCAATCGGTACCGGCCGGGCCGCGGCTGCTGCACCAGGCTCGCGTCGACCAGGCTCTCCAGGACCTGCTCGGCGTCGCGGGACGACCAGCCCAGCATGGCCGCCGGCGTCCGCGGGTCGAACTCGACCGTCGGTGACAGGCCCAGGGCACGGAATCCGCGCTGCTGCCGCGGTGTGAGCTGGTCGTAGGACAGGCGGAAGGCCGCCTCAACGCTGCGGTCGCCGGTACTGAGTTCGCCGAGCCGGCGCTCGTCGCCCGCCATCCGGTCCACCAGGTACCCGAGCGTCCACGCCGGGCGGGTCTGCAGCCGCGCCCCGGCGATGCGCAGGGCCAGCGGCAGCCCGTCGCACAGCCGGACCAGCGCACGCGTCGCCGCCGGCTCCCGGTCCGCGCGCTCCTCCCCGACGATGTGCCGGAGCAGGGACAGTCCCTCGGCGGTCACCAGCGGCTCCAAGGTGACCCGCCGATCGGCGTCGAGCCCGGTCAGCCGCCGCCGTCCGGCCACCAGCACCGCGCTGCCCGGCCCGGCGGGCAGCAGGGGCACGATCTGCTGCGCGCCCGGCGCATCGTCCAGTACGAGGAGCAGCCGCAGTGAACTGGTCGCGGTCCGCCAGGCGGCGGTGAGTTCGTCGAGGTCGTCGGGCGCCTCGCTGTCGGCCGCGCCGATCGCCCGCAGCAACCGCCGCAGCACGCGCTGCGGAGGGATCCGCCGCCGTCCCGTGCCGTGTGCGCGCAGGTCCACGAACAGGCAGCCGTCCGGGTAGTGGGCGGACAGCTCGCGCGCCGCCCGGACGACGAGCGCGGTCTTGCCGACGCCGGCGGTGCCGTCCACCGTCACGATCGACACGGAGTCGGACGGCAACGGCGCGGTAAGCAGGGTCAGTTCGCGCTCCCTTCCGACGAGGCGAGCGAGGCCGGCGGGCAGTTCGTTGACCCGG
>NZ_JBNHIN010000082.1:0-5715 GCF_050054615.1 Streptomyces sp. YGL11-2 | reverse complement strand
CTCCCCCCCCGGCACAGCGGCAGCGCGCACCGCCGCCGCGCCGAGGAGCTGCTCGTCGTCCCGGCGCAGCACCGCCTGGTGCACCCGGCGCAGTTCCGTGCCGGGGTCGACCCCGAGTTCGTCACGCAGCCGCCCGCGTAGGTCCTGATAGGCGCCGAGCGCCGCGGCCTGGCGCCCGCTGCCGTACAGGGCGCGCATCCACAGTGCCGCCAGCGACTCGTCGTACGGCTCGGAAGCGGACAGCGCGGCGAGGTCGTCCAGAGCCTCGGCGGACCGGCCGAGGCGCACCAGGCACTCCAGCCGCTCCTGCTGGAACGTGCGCTGCCGCTGCACCAGCCGCTGCCGCTCGCCCTGCGCGAACGGCCCCGGCAGCCCGGCCAGCGGCTCGCCTCTGGACAGGGTGCGCGCCTGGGAGAACCGGTCCAGTGCCGTGGCCAGGTCACCGGACGCCCGCGCCCGCTGGGCTTCGCCGATCCGCCCGGCCAGCTCCGCGACATCGAGCCGGGTCCCGTCGTTGACGAAGCGGTACCCGTCCCGGCCGCTGCGGATCACCGACGCCGACCGTCCGGCGCCCGCCGTGTCGAGGGCCTTGCGCAACTGGTAGATGTAGCTCGGGAGCACCCGGCGACCGGACCCCGGCGGCTGTGTGCCCCACACGTCGTCGAGCAACTGCTCATGGCTGACCAACAGGCCCGGACGCAGCACCAGTGCGGCCAGCACGGCCTGCCGCCGCACCGGCCCCAGGTCCAGGGGCGTCCCGTGCCACCAGGCCCGCACCGGACCCAGCACCGCGATCCGAAGCGGCTGCGGAGAGCCCCCGTCCATCCCGAAGCCTCCGGTCCGCGCATCATCGTGAATTCATCGGCATTTCAGCGCCTTCCGCGAGGGTTGGCAAGTCGGGACCGACCGACGTCGATGAGCAAGAGCGATACGGTGTGGGTCTCGCACCGCACGGCGTGCCGGTGCATCGCCTCCTTTCGCTCCTGCAGCGGAAGCGGTGCGTCCGCCAACCGACCGCCCCAGTCCCGGTCGTTGGTGCTCGCCGCCGGAGCGCGCCACGCCGTCCGCCGGTATCCCGCCCGAGCGGTACGACCTGCCCGAATGGCGCGCGGAGCCGGGTGGACGCCCCTTCCCGGAGGGCTGAACCGTCGGGGCAGGGGAGCGGCGCCGGGGGCGGGTTGGACCCGCGGATTCGTCTATCCGGGGGGTACTACGTGACATATGGGACATGAGTCCGTTGGTCAGGACCTCTGCTGCCTGTCCTGGGCGGAGAGCGTGGTCTGACCTTCATCCGTGAAAGGACTCGAAAGCATGTCGCGTATCGCGAAGGCGCTCATGATGACCGCCGTCACCGGGCTGGCCGTCACCAGTGCGGCCGGGGTCGCCTCGGCGAGCAGCGGAGCAGCCGGCAAGGCGGCCGGCTCGCCGGGCTTCATCTCCGGCAACGTCGGCCAGATGCCGATCCACATCCCGTTCAACTTCTGCGGGAACACCGGAAACTTCATCGCCGCCCTCAACCCGGCCTTCGGGAACCTGTGCGTCAACTCCGAGGGCAAGCACGGGCACCACAAGGAAGACCGCAAAGAGGAGCGCTGAGAACGACCCCTGGGCAGCATTCGTCCGGGGTGTTGTTCTCGTGTCTGATGTCGGTAAGTGACCGACGTTCCCTGCTGGTTCCCGACCGATCGGGCGCGTAGGGGCAGGACCCGCCTCAACCCCGGTGTACGTGATCACGTGAGTGTGCCCCGGGGATGTGGGCGAGAACCGTGAATGGGGCAAGGCCGCCTGGAGATGTCTCCAGGCGGCCTCTCTTCTGATCGCCGGGCGGGATGCGACAACGGTCGGCTATGCCCCGTCCGTCGGGAGGGGATCACTCGCGCTGTTCGTGCCCGAGTCGCGCGCCGCCCGCGCGCGCCGGTTCGACCCGGTGGGCCAGATCCTGATGGTCCTGGTGCTGGGGAGCGTCGTCTTCGCGATCATCGAGTCCCGGCAGTGGGGCTGGACTTCGCCGGTCATCCTCGGGCTGCTCGCCGTGGCCCTGCTCGGCGTGCTGGGCATCCTGGTCCACGAACCACGCCGCGTCGACCCGCTGTTGGAACTGCGCCTGTTCCGCAGCGTGCCGTTCAGCTCGGCGCTGCTGATGGCGCTCTTCGCGCTGTGCGGATTCGGCGCGTTCCTGTTCGTCACCCCTCAGTACCTTCAGGACGTGCGTGGTATGTCCGCGTTCACGGCCGGACTGTGCCTGCTCCCCGTCGGCGCGCTGGTGATCGTGTTCTCCCCTTTCACCGGCCGGCTGGTGGGCACGCGCGGTCCCAGGCTGCCGCTGCTGCTCGCCGGGGGAGCGCTGGCGCTGGGCGGCGCCGCGTCGCTCTGGCTCCGGCCGGCAACCCCGCTGCCGACCGTGCTCGCGGTCTACCTGCTGTTCGGCGTCTTCCTGAGCACCGTCAACCCGCCGATCACCAACACCGCGGTCTCCGGCATGCCCCGCTCGATGGCCGGGGTGGCCACCTCGCTTGCCTCCGCCGGCCGGCAGACCGGTACCACGCTGGGCGTCGCGATCTCCGGAGCGATCGTGGGGCCGACCGCGACCCGCGGTGGGACGGCGTTCGTCCGGGCGGCGCACGGGGTGTGGTGGCTGGTGCTCGGACTGGGCCTGGGGATCGCGGTCCTCGGACTGCTCAGCACCGGGCGCCGGTCCCGGGCCACCGCGGAGCGAGCGGCGGCGATGTTCGCGGAAGTGGACCGCGGCGGCGCGGCTCCGCGCACCGCCGCGGCCGGCCGACGGTGATCGACGAGCGGTACGGCGGCGGTCAGGAGCCGAGGGCGGCGCCTTGGTTCCGCAGTTCGCCCAGTGCCAGCCGCACCAGCGGATGACCTTCGCTGCCGCGCCGAACGGCGGTGAAGACCCGCCGGGTCGGGCGGTGGGCGCCGCCGACCGGGCGGATGACGACGCCGCCGAAGGCGATGCCGTGGAGCGCCGAACGGGGCACCAGCGCCACGCCCGCACCGGCGGCGACCAGGGCACACACGGCCCGGGAGTCGTCGGCCAGGCACTCCACCCGCGGCTGGAGACGAGCCTCCTCGCAGGCGCGCAGGACGACATCGTGCACCGGGTTACCGGGCCACGGCGTGATCCACGGCTCCTCGCCGAGGTCGGACAACTCCACGTCGGGGGCGTCGGCCAGCGGATGGCCGGACGGCAGCACGACGTCGAAGGGCTCCGCGTAGAGGGGCTCGCGCAGCAGTTGCTCGCCGCTGTGGCCGGGGGTGTCCCGGTGCTCCACCGCCAGGGCGATGTCGACCACTCCGTCGATCAGGAGCCGTCGGCTGGCGTGGCCCTCGGCGTCCTTCACCCGGATCCGCACCTGCGGAGCGCGCTCCCGCAGCGACGCCATCGCCGGGGCCACCACTTCGGTGATCGAACTCGCGAACGCGGCGATGGTCACCTCGCCCGCCAGGCCCGCCGAGCAGGCGGCCATATCGGCCTCCGCCTGTTCCAGCTGCGCGGCGATCCTCGTCGCGTGATCGGCCAGCACGGTGCCCGTCGGAGTCAGCCGGACGGTACGGCCGCGCCGCTCCAGCAGCGCGTGGCCGACCTCCGCCTCCAGCGCGGCGAGCTGCTGCGACGCCGCCGAGGGGGAGAGGTAGAGGGCATGTGCGGCGGCGGTGACGGTGCCGTGGTCGGCCAGCGCCCGCAGCACCCGGAGCCTACGTGGATCGATCACATCCGGCAGTACACCAGACGAACACCGCCCCTGTGAAGTAGAGCTTCACAGACGACCTTGGAAAACGCTGATGGACTTCACAGGGGTGGCACGACAAAGTGGTCTCCCGTGAAGACAACGGCAACGGCCTCCGCCGGCCCGGGACCGTGAGCTGACCCACACCCCCGTGCCCACGGGGCGAGCGGACAGCTGACGATCAAGACCCGGTGACGCGACCGCGGGGCACCGACCCCGGCGCGCGGCCCGCGGCCAGGGAGCTGTCCGGTGGAGCGCGGTCCGACCACGGATCCGGCGAGGTAGCGGCAGCTGCGGGCGCAGGCCCATCACGCAGCGCGGTCGCCCGGTCACCGTGGTGCGGTCCGTGCCCGCTCGGGGCGCCCATGCCATCCCCTTCGCCGTCCGCACCCCACCCCCTCCCCACCAAGGAATCCGCTGTGTCCATGACTGCCGGTCACCGCCGGGAACACGACCTGCTCGGCGACCGGGACGTGCCCGCCGACGCGTACTGGGGCGTGCACACCCTGCGCGCCGTCGAGAACTTCCCCATCACCGGTACGGCGATCTCCGGGTACCCGCATCTGATCGACGCGCTGGCCGCCGTGAAGGAGGCCGCGGCCCGCGCCAACGCCGAGCTGGGGCTGCTCGCCTCGGACCAGGCCGAGGCCATCGTCACCGCCTGCCGGGAGATCCAGGAAGGCCGCCTGCACGACCAGTTCGTCGTCGACGTCATCCAGGGCGGCGCCGGCACCTCGTCCAACATGAACGCCAACGAGGTCATCGCCAACCGGGCACTGGAACTGCTGGGCCACGACAAGGGCGACTACGCCCACCTGCACCCCAACGAACACGTCAACCTCAGCCAGTCCACCAACGACGTGTATCCGACGGCCGTCAAGGTCGCCACCATCATCGCCGTGCGCGAACTGCTCGACGCGATGACCGTGCTGCGCGACGCCTTCGCCACCAAGGCTGACGAGTTCCACGACATCCTCAAGATGGGCCGCACCCAGCTCCAGGACGCGGTCCCCATGACCCTGGGCCAGGAGTTCTCCGCCTACGCCGTCATGCTGGAGGAGGACCAGAGCCGGCTCGCCGAGGCCACCCAGCTCGTACACGAGATCAACCTCGGCGCCACCGCCATCGGCACCGGTCTCAACGCCCCCGCCGGCTATGCCGAAGCCGCCCGCCGCCACCTGGCCGCCATCACCGGACTGCCCCTGATCACCGCCGCCAACCTCGTCGAGGCCACCCAGGACTGCGGAGCCTTCGTCCACCTCTCCGGCGTCCTCAAGCGCATCGCCGTCAAGCTCTCCAAGAGCTGCAACGACCTGCGGCTGCTCTCCTCCGGCCCGCGCGCCGGACTCGCCGAGATCAACCTGCCGCCCGTGCAGGCGGGTTCGAGCATCATGCCCGGCAAGGTCAACCCCGTCATCCCCGAAGTCGTCAACCAGGTCGCCTTCGAGGTCATCGGCAACGACGTCACCATCACGATGGCCGCCGAAGCCGGCCAACTCCAGCTCAACGCCTTCGAACCGATCATCCTGCACTCCCTCTCGGAGAGCATCACCCACCTCGCGGCCGCCTGCCGCACCCTCGCCCACCGCTGCGTCGCCGGCATCACCGCCAACACCGAGACGCTGCGCACCACCGTCCAGAACTCCATCGGCCTGGTCACCGCCCTCAACCCGCACATCGGGTACACCGCGGCCACCGCCATCGCCCAGGAAGCCCTCACCACCGGGCGCGGCGTCGCCGAACTCGTCCTGGAGCACGGGCTGTTGCCCGAAGACCAACTCACCACCCTGCTACGCCCGGAGCACATCGCAGGGACAACCGCCTGATGCGCGGTCCGACCCCCGGTCCGACACCGGGTGCGGACCGGGCGCGAAGCAGTCACCACCCCTACCGACCAGCAGAGGAAGTCGGCCATGGCAACGGCGCCTAGCGTCTCGTATTCGATGACGGTGCGACTGGAAGTTCCCGCGAGCGG
>NZ_JBNHIN010000081.1:0-24046 GCF_050054615.1 Streptomyces sp. YGL11-2 | reverse complement strand
CCGGATCGGCGCTGCCGGCCTTGGCGCCCAGGTCGATGAACGGAATCCCGTTGTACGACTCGACCGTCTGCCCGAACGCGTTCTCGGTGCGGCTGTAGTAGCCGGCCCGGCGCGCAAGGCTGCGGATACGGGCGATGGTCTTCTTGTTGCCCAGCAGCGCCGAGGGGGTGTCGTCGAGCTGGCCGAGGAACTCGTCGAGGCTGTCGAGGGCGTTGTGCGCTGCGGCCTGGTCGGCGGGGGTGGACCAGTCGGCCGCGGTCTTGTACTCCGTGCTGGAGCCCGTCAGCACCTTCGACAGTCCCTCGAACCCGGTCGCGGTGGAGGTGTTGCGGGTGCCGTTGATGACCTGATCGGAGAAGAACGCGCGGGCCGACTTGATCGTCTGCCCCATCTGAAACGCCACCTCATTGGTGGCGGCCGGGCCGAGGTTGGACAGGACGCGGTCGATCTCGAACGCGCCGCCCAGCACGGACAGGTCGACGGTCGCGCGGGACCGCTTGGCCTGCTCGGTGCCGTACTCGGTGCCCAGTGGACGGAAGGCCGCGCCGCGCTCGGACACCAGACGCGTGTAGCCGTAGGTCAGCGTCGCGCCGCCGCCGGCCGGGTTCACGACGTCGTCGAAGGTCAGGTTGTCCAGCAGCCAGGAGGACTTGCGGAACTCGTCGATCACGCGCAGGTCGATGTCGTCCTGCGTGTTCAGCTTGGCGTCGGCGAGGGTGATTGCCATGTGGGTACTTCCTAGGTTTTAGGCGCCAAGCCGGGCGGCGATGGCGTCGCGGAGGGTGGCCGGCTTGGTGGGCGCAGCCGGGGCGCCGTTGAACTCCGCACCGCCGCGGCCGGGGACGGTCGGGGTTGCTCGGTACAGATCCGGGTCGGCCTCGACCGCGGCCCGGATCGCGGCGACGAGTTGCTCGTCGAACGTCGCGTCGGCGGGGTCGAGTGCGGCGACCGTGTCGAGGAACGACCGACTGTTCAGCAGGCGGTCGGCGCGGGCGCCGTGGTCTGCGGCGGCCTTGTAGGCGGCCAGTTGCACGCGTGCCGTGCGCAGCTCGGCGCCGGTCTGGTCGAGCTGCTTGTCGCGCTCGGCGACCGTGGCAGCCAGCGCGGCCGGATCCTGCTCGCCCTCGCCGTTCCCGTCGAGATTCAGCGCCTGCTGCACGGCGTCGAGCGCGGTTTGTAGCTGCTGCGCGCGCTCGGCCTGCTCGCTCGCGCGCTGCTCGGCGGCGGCGAGCTGCTGCTCGTCGGCCGCGGTCGACGAGCTGCCCGGGGGTGCCGGCGGGGTGCTCTCGCCCGCGGGCTGCGTCGGCTGCTCGGCCTGCCTGCCCGTATCCGGGCCGGCGGCGGGGGTCAGGGTTTCAGGCATGGCGGATCGTTCCTCCGAGCGTGTGCGGGTATGGGAAAAGGGCCCGCCGTGATCGGCGAACCCTTGGGCTGGTGGCGCGTGCCGGGGGCTACGGGGCGTCGGTTTCCCGGCGGCCAGCGGGATCCGGAAGATGCTTAGGCAGCTGGCGGACGAGTGATTAGCGCGCCTCGACGTTCCGCTCTGTAGCGGGTGGAGGGCGCTAAACGTTGACACGCATCGCCCAAATGAGGGGTGTGCACGACTTCCTGTTGGTGCATCATCTCAACGGACGAAGTCATGGACATTTGCAGAATTTCCTCAAGTTGAGATTGAGGAACGCGTGAATGTGTCGTGCACCTTCGCTGAAGGTGATCATCTCAACGGTTGAACGGGAGGGCGCGTGCGTACGCATCAGGTGCTCCGTGGAGCGGGGCTGCTCGGATGTGCATTGTTGATCGCCTCTGGCACGGCAAGCATGGCTAGTGCGGCAGGTCCTAGCCCTCGATACGTCTCGAATGAGTTCACGATCGTTGACGGGGACGGACACGGCAACGCAATGTGTCCCGATGGCATGTACGTAATCGGTGGCGGGGCGGATTCCCGAGATCACGATAGGGCTGTTCTTGCTTCCCGTCCCACGCCTGACCATCGTGGTTGGCACGCACATGTTCGGGCATTCCCCAGCCAGGTTAATGGGCAAGATGGCTCCGGAACGGTATACGCGATTTGCCGATGATTCAGGTCGCGGTGCGATCAGGGACGGGTGACCTGTAATAGTTCGCCCTCCTGACTACGGCAGGCTGCTGGTCTGCATGGGTGGGCGGTCCCGCAGCCTGCCGGACGTCATTTAGCCCTCGGCCTTGCGTCGGCCGGCGGTGTATCCGCGCACCCACGCTGAGCGGCGTAGATCGCCGGCGGGATACGGGCACACGGTTACGCGCTGCCGGTCGAGGCCGGCCTGCTGGCCCTCGTGGATCGCGCGTACGAGCTGCTGCCGCGGCCCCATGGCACGTGCCCCCTTGGTCAGAATCGGTTCTGTTGGTCGTCCCGGCTGTGCCGTGCGCGGTCGCCCTCGGCGGTACGAACTCCGGTGAGCTGTTCAGTGTATTCGGCCAGGGTGAGCCGCGGCTCGACCTCGGCCCAGTACCGGCGGAGCTCTTCGGACGCATGCGCATACGCCACATGCGCCGGCCCGGAGAACAGCGACTCGGGGTCGATCCCTTGGGCTGCGGCGCGGCGGTTGAGCAGGTAGCCGTTTGTCCAGTCCTCGGCGGCAAGCAACTGCCGGTAGCAGTGCTCCCGGTACAGCTCGCGGATTTCGGCGCGGGTGTAGGCGGCCTGCGCGGACTGCTGCGCCTCTTCGCGTTCGGCGATCCATCGCTCGGTGGCGGACATGCCCGCGTACCGGTCGTCGTCAAGCGCGAGATGCGCCCAGTCGTCCGGGGCGGCGGCCGGCGCGAGGGCCTCGTCGACGGCGGCCCGGTCGGCGAGCTGTCCCTCGACGGTGTGCGTGCCGGCGGCCTCGGCCGGCGGGGCGGACGGGTGCCGGCGGTCGAGTTCGTCGGCGATCCTCTCGACGTCGCCCTCGCGGCCGTAGCGGATAGCCCAGCCGAGGACGTCGTCGCCCAGGCCGGACATGTCGGCGGCCAGGTGCCCGCCGGGGAAGACCTTCCGCAGCAGGTCGCGGCGGTTCGCCTCGGCATCCAGCGCGCCCAGCTCCCCGGCGTCCGCACCACGGGCACGGCGGGCGAGCTGTGCGTCGGACAGGCCGATCAAGTCAGTCCGGGCGCCAGGCAGGCCGGTGGCCACGTCGCGGCGGTCCATCTCGGCAGCCACCCGCAGCACGTCGTCGTCGCCCAGGTGCGGCAGTGCGCGGGCGAGTTCGGTGTCACCGAACGCGGTCAGATCCTCGGCGAGGCGCCCGTGCGGACGGACACGGTCGAGCAGGTCGCGCTCGTCGCGCCGGTCTGCCTCGGCCTCAATCCGGCCGCGGTCGCGCTCGTCCAGGTGCCCGGAGCCGTGCGCGACGGCGAGCTGCTCGTCGCGCATCTCCGGCAGGGTCCGCTCGTCGCCGGCGCGCACGCGGGCGGCCTCGACGGCGTCCTGCGGCGGACGAGGCGCGTTGCTCGGGAGGTTCCCGGCGCCGGGCTGCTCGCGGTACCGCTTACGGATCAACTCTGGGTGTTCGGCGAGGTGTTCGCGCTGCTTCTTCTGCCAGGCGCGCACCTTGGCCTCGGCCGCCCGCTTTCCCTCGGGGGCCACTGCCGCGGCGGCGCGGTTCTTCCACTTCCGGATACCCTGCTCGATCGCGCGCTGCCGCTGTGTTGCCTCGTACCCGTCGGGGTCGGTGGAGTGCTCGACCGGGGCCCGGGTCACCCCGGGCAGGTAGGCGCTGGTGGAGTGCCGACAGTTCGGGTGTTGGAACCCGTGGCGGCGCGCTTCGTCGAGGGATCCGGCGACCTGCACACGAACCGTGCGGCCGTCCTCGACGGCGTGCTCGACTTCGATCATCCGGGCCCCGTCGGGGCCGTCCAGGGTCAGCACACGGCCCTCGTAGGGCTTGCACAGCGGGCACTCGTGCGGTGCGTTGGAGACGATCACCAGAGATACCCCGGCGGCGCGGATGCGGTCGCCGTGCGCCTCGACCGCGGCGCGCCCCACGCTGGTGCGCACGGCCATCTCGGCGTACGAGGTCATCGACCACGCGCGCCCGCTCTTGTCGACGAACGTCCTCAGGCCCCGGTCGGCAAACCGCTCCATCGCGCGTTGGGTGGCCTGCCGGCGGGTGTCGATGCCGAGCAGGGGTGCAGCGGATACCTCGGCAACCACCTGGCGGTAACCGTCTTCCACGCCGCGGAGAATGCCGCGGTGCGTGGCGGTGACGCGGTCGACGGTCTCGTGCGCCAGCCGGTCAACGGCGCGCCCGTTCGGGGTGCTTTCAGCGATCCGCTGGGCGTCGTTGTCGTGCAGCGCGCCGAGTTCAGCCAGTCCCGCGCGGGCACCGGTGTTGTATGCCTCGGCGACCACGTCGAACACGTCCAGCGTCATGGCCTTGCCGAGTTCGTCGACGACGCTCTGCGCGGCCCGCCGCAACGGCTGAATGTCGGCAAGCTTGGCGACTGCCCACCCCGGAGCGTCGTAGCCGGCGGCGAGCTGCCGGGCGACGATGCCCAGCAGCCGCGCCTCGGCGTCCGCGTAGAGGTCGCGCACGCCGGCCGACAGATCCTCGACCATTCCGGGATAAATAGGCATGCCCACTCCCCCCGGATATTTCGACTAAATGCCGAAAAGTGCGGAATGACAAAAAGAGATTCGCGTGATGCGCGTCACGCGAATCTCTGTTCGAATGCCTTGCGCAAGAAGACTGTGAGACTTCGAAGGTGGCCTCTGGCCTGCGCTTTATGGGAATTGACAGGGCTAACAATACAACGGAGCGCTGTAAAGTCAAATCATAAGTGTCATCCTTGTGGAATCAGCGAGCTTGTAATCTCTCTCGTGTGATGGGAAATGATGCGCAAATCGCGGCCGTTTCTACCCCCTTTTATGCCCTGGTTACGGTGCTGCTCGCTGTAGCCATGGCACACCCCGAACCGCAGGTCAGGGCACGAGCGGAACGGCTTTTGGCGGTGATCTTCCGGGCGCGGTAGCTAGTCGAAGGCGCCAGCCTGCATCGGGTCGGGCACGGCGGCGCCGGTCTCGGCGAGGATCCGCTCGACCTCGGCCCGCACGGCGTCGTCGTCCCAATCCGGATGCAAAATCCGCACTTTTGTCTCGACACTGACGGCCTGTGCCTGCTGGAGCAGGGACAGCGTTTGCGCGACGCCCTGCGGGTCCTCGCTGACGGAATCCCCGAACACAATCACCGGCCGTTCCGGTGCCAGTTCCGGGGTGTAGAGGGCCTGGTCAAGGCGGAGCATCACATGCAGCATGTCGGCCAGGGCCGGGGCCCAGTACCGTGACTTCTTGTCCCGCGTGATCATCGATCGGCGTTCGCGGGCAGTGACCTCGGTCGCCGTGGCGGCGGTCGAGTCGCCCAGGCCGAAGGACTGCGCGGAGTAGCCGGCGAGTTGTACGGCCTGCCGCATGATTGCGTCGGCCGTCTGCTGGTGCTCAGCAACCCTGATGGCGAACTGAGACAGGGTGATCCCTGCCGCGTTGTTGTCGCCCGGCGGAATGCTGAGCGCCTGCCAGATCTCCCGGTCATCGTCGAACGACGCGCCGCGGCCGGGGCCGTGGTCGCGTAGGTAGCCGTCGGGCACGATCAACCGGGCGCGGGCGAGGCGGATATCGCGCAGCCACGAAGACCACGTCTCGTCGAGGGCATCGAACAGGTCGTGCGCGCTCTGGTAGTCGCTGCGGCCGAACGGTGACCCGCGATGCCGGCGATTGGGGCGGATATTGGGCACGTAGGCGGCCGTGAGCTGGTCGAGGCCGGTCTCGATCGTGTCGCCCTCAGCGCCGAGGGAGTCGGCCAGCGGTGCCGTCTCGGGGTGTTCCGTGAGCGGCGTCCGCGCGCCGAGGCTGTCGGTGGTGCCCTGGTAGAGGCCGTGCAGGATGCGCCCGACCTTGTGCCGCTCCAAGTGGCGCCAGATCGTGGAGCCGTCCGCGGACAGCTCACGCCAGAAGGTGACGGCGGCGAGTTGCCCCCAGCGGAATTCCGGTATGGCGCAGTCGGCATGCACGGCCGTCAGCAGCGGCCGGGCAGCGAGGGAGGCATCCCACGTGACGCGCAGGTACACCCCGCCAAGTGCGGCAGCCACTTCGGCCGCTTCAAGCAGCGTGTTCGCAATGCCGCCGGCCTCGGTGATCTCGTCGAGCCGGGCCTGCACCGCGGGGTCGGTCACGGTGAATGTGGGCGGTTCGCTGAACAGGAGGTCGGCCGAGGTGGTCGCGATGTCGGCGGGAAGCGGGATATGCAGTNTCGTCGAGCCGGGCCTGCACCGCGGGGTCGGTCACGGTGAATGTGGGCGGTTCGCTGAACAGGAGGTCGGCCGAGGTGGTCGCGATGTCGGCGGGAAGCGGGATATGCAGTCGGGTGTCGTGCCGGCCGGGCTGCGGGTGGCGGTGGCGGGCCCACAGTCGGCGGCGGCCGTCGCGCCGGTGCTGGTGGTCTTGGTGGACGTCGGCCAGGCGGCGCCGGTCGCCGGAGTACCAGGCGTCGTCGACGCGCATCTCGCGGTACAGGTGGCCGAGCGTCGGCGGCGGCCACGGGGCGCCGTTGTCAGGCAGCGGCACGGGGCGTCACCTCCTCATCGGCGGGCGCGGGTATCAGGTGGCGCCACTCGTGCGCGGTGGAGTGCACGGCGTAGCGCAGGGCGTCGGCGCTGTGGTCGTCGCGCTTGATCGGGCGGTCTTCGCCGCGGTCGGACGCGGCGGGGTCCCATGCATAGCCAGGTAGCTCGGACAGCAGTCCGGAGCATGAGGAGTGGACGCGCAGCAGGCCGGAGTCGAGCGCGGTCGACACGCTGCGGATGCCGTCGAGGACGTCGTTTCGGGCACGTGCGATGCCGGGGTGCCCGTCCGTCCACAACTGTGTGGAAAAGCTTGCGGCGCTCGGGTCGACGAACGTCCACTCTGGTTCGACCTGTTGCTCGGCCAGCCATCGACGTATGGCGGTGCTGTACTGCGCGTCGGTCATCTGCCGGCGGGTCTGCCGGGAGTCATGGCGCCATTCGGCGACTGCGTACAGGCGGTCGTCGTCGCCGAGGCCGAGCAGCACGGCCGAAGTGGCGTTGGTGGTGCCGTAGTCGATGCCGAGCCACAGCCGGCGCATCGCGGGCAGGGAGTCGACGACGTGCTGCTGCTCGTCCCACATGTCGTAGACGGCGCCTTCGGCGACGCACCACGCGCCGTCGATCATCCGGCGTTTCCACAGCCCGACGTACTCGGCGGCGAGCGATGCGACGTAGGCGCGGGACAAGCTCGGGTTGTCGTCGAGGCGGAAGTGCCAAGAACGTAGGTCGAGTTCGCGTTCGCGATCCAGGTACCCCGTCTTGAGCCAGTGGCGCGGGCCGTCCGGGTTGGTGGTGGCCAGCAGACGCGCCCCAGGCACGGACAGACGGGCAAGGAGCTGCGTCCAGAAACCTTCGGGGAGCAGCGTTGCCTCGTCGACGTAGGCCAGGCAGGCAGTCAGGCCGCGCAGGCGGCCCTCGGCGCGAGCGTCGGCCGCGCCGATCAGGTGCACCGTACGGCCGAGAATGACGGCCGTGGTCGCCCCGCGGGTGTGCCGCACCTGCCGGGCGACGGGCCCGAACAGCGCCTCGTCTTGCAGCGGTTCGAGACAGTTCCGCTCGATGGTCTGCAAGCTGCGCCCACAGATCACGATCAGCCCGGACGCGGGCGCCTCGGCCACGGCCAGGACGAACGCCAGCAGCGAGGCCACGGTCTTGCCGGAGCGCACCGCACCATGCCACAGGCAGATACGGGCGGTGGCCTGCGCGATGGACTTGAGCTGTTTCCGAGACAGGGGAAGCGAGTCGAGCATCCTCACCCCTCCCGGCTGGCCTCCTCGTCCTCGTCGGCCTGGTCGGCGTCGACGAAGGCGGCCCGGAGACCCTTCGCAAGATCGGTCAACATGCTGCGGACCTCGCCGGCGCCGGTGCCCGCGTCGATCTCCGCGAGCCGCGCAGCGCTCGACAGGTAGGAGCTGATCGCTTGGGAGTGGTGACGCTCATCCTGGGCGGGCGGCTCATCGGAGATCACGCGGACCGTGCGGCCGTTCGGCAGCAGCTCGGCGCGGGTGTAGGTGGGGGCCTCGATGCGGTCGAGGTTGGCGGACGCACGGGCGTACAGGCGACCGACGAGCTGCCGGCGCTGCTCGGCGAGGTCGAGTTGCCGCGCCGCGGTGGCCGGAGCGACCCGCGCCCCGCCCTCGAACCGCAGCCCCTCGTCGCGTGCGATCTTCGACACGGTCGAGCTGCTGCGCCCGATGGCGCGGGCGATCTGGTTCCGGGACTGGCCGGCCGCGTGAAGGCGGCGAACCTCGTTGCGGTCCTTGTCGGTGATGGGCGCGGCGATGGCTCATCACCTCCTTTGGGCATGCGAACGCCCCGTCGACCGGGGGGGAGAGTCGACGGGGCGTACGTTCAGTTTCCGGGCACGCCGGAGGCGCCACCCATTAGATCACGGCTTGATAACGGCAGCAAGTCGCGTTCCCAAAGCCCGTTCGGCCATGCACGCAGCTCACTGCCCCGCGTCCCGCACGACTTAAAGCTGTTGACCAAGCGGTGGGTCGTGGAACAGGACTGACGCGTGATGCTGGTCAGGCGAACATCGCACGTAGGAAGGGGTATTGGCTGCGCCACTGGGAGATCTTCTGGGGCTCCTGTCGGCGTTTGTCGCTGGCGGAGTCGACCTTGCAGACCTGGTCTCCCCTGAAGAGGTACAGGTCGCCCTTGCTGTACGGGTCGACGAAGCAGGCGTCGATGCCGTCGCTGAACGGGTATTGGCTGCGCCACTGGGAGATCTTCTGGGGCTCCTGTCGGCGTTTGTCGCTGGCGGAGTCGACCTTGCAGACCTGGTCTCCCCTGAAGAGGTACAGGTCGCCCTTGCTGTACGGGTCGACGAAGCAGGCGTCGATGCCGTCGCTGAAGGGGTATTGGCTGCGCCACTGGGAGATCTTCTGGGGCTCCTGTCGGCGTTTGTCGCTGGCGGAGTCGACCTTGCAGACCTGGTCTCCCCTGAAGAGGTACAGGTCGCCCTTGCTGTACGGGTCGACGAAGCAGGCGTCGATGCCGTCGCTGAACGGGTATTGGCTGCGCCACTGGGAGATCTTCTGGGGCTCCTGTCGGCGTTTGTCGCTGGCGGAGTCGACCTTGCAGACCTGGTCTCCCTTGAAGAGGTACAGGTCGCCTTCGCTGTACGGGTCGACGAAGCAGGCGTCGTACGTGGAGTTGGATTTGTGGCTCGATTGCGGCACTGCCAGTTCTCCCTGCTGTGTGAACGAGTTGGTGTCTGTGAACTGCTAGGGCGCGTCCGGTGGGTCGCGCTGTTCTCGGCCCGCCGGGTGGTACCAGGGGCGGGTGGGTACGTGATCCACCTGCCCGCTCCCAGGCTGATTGCGGATGGGCGGAGAGGGGTGTCAGTCAGCCCCCGCCGCGCCAGCCCCAGTCGACCCCGCCTTGGTCCTCATTGATGAAGCCCCCGACCTTGTCGACGGCGTCGTGAACCTTGTCGGCGTTCTCGTCCGCGGTATCGCGCTCCCCAGCAGCCCCGTGAGTGCGTCCATCAACCTGGTCATCGCGGTCTCCTTGCGGTGATCGAATGATCTCTTTTCTCCCCAGGAAACCTGTCCGATATGCGAATATTGCACTTAAATATGCCAAATTGGTGATGTGCGTCGGAGGCCACCGAGACTGATCCGCTCTGGCAGCGACGTAGCGACCGGGCATATCGCGGCCCGACGCGAACAGGATGGCAAGCCCAGTGAGGGACTCGAAGGAGAGTCGGAACGCGAGCAACGCAAATCCGACGGTTGCGGCGACGGCCGCGCCGAGGGGGCCCACGACAGGCGACTCGGGGCGGCCGGCGCACCGGCGGTAGGGTTGTGCGTAGCCATTGCGGGGGTTGCTTCCGTGGTGGTTAGGCCCGTCCGGCGGTGCAGTCGCCTGTGACGGGCCGCTTTGGTTACTTGGCGGGTCGGGTGCGCAGGATGCGGTACACGTAGGACTCGCTCACGCCCAGGTCGGCCGCGGTGTCAGCGGCCTTTACGCCGTGGTCGGCGTCCGCGTAGATCAGCCGCGGAGTGATGGCAGCGGCGGCCTCGGCGGCGAGGCGTAGCGCGCGAACCTCGGTGGTGTCGAGTTGGTCGGCGAGGTCGTCGAGCAGGGCCGCGCGTCCCTCGTCGTCGGCCTCGGTCGTAGCCCACTGGTCAGCGATGGCACGCACCGTTTCGAACGGGTCACGGTCTTCGTTGGGGTCGCCGCCGGCCGCGATGATCTCCTCGCGTCGCCGCTGCTCATACTCCGCCATGATGCCGAGCATCTGCTCGGTGAAGCGTTGAGTAGCCGACCCGGGGCCGAGCCTCTGTCGGTCTGCTGCGCGGCGGTTGTGTTCGGCCGTCTCGGGTTTGTGAGCAGGCAGGAACCCCTCCGCGGTGAGCATGCCCTCGACTGCCGCCTGCTGGCCGGCCGGGGTTGTGGGCTGCTTGCTGGTGTCGCTGCGCGTGTACTGCTCGGGCCGGTCGTCACGTTCCTTGGGCATGTGCGGATCTCCATCGGGATGGGCCCGCCCCGGCGGCTTCCGGGGCGGGCGGTCAGTGATCAGATAAATAGGGCGCCCTGCTCGACGTCGGCGGGGTCAAGGGTGAACAGCAGCTCGTCGGCTGGCGTTGTCGTCCCAGCGATCCAACCGCCGTGCCAGGTGCCGTCGACGCGCTCGGCCTTCTCGATCGCGTCGACGGTGTCGAGCAGCTCGGCCGCGGTGGCGTCCGGCTGGTTCTCGGCCGCGTTGCACTCCTCGCAGGTGTCGATCTGCTGTTCGCTGTCGCGGTGCTCGACGCACAGCAGGTCCCACGCGTACACCGGGTCGCTGGCGGGGGCGTCTTCCTCGGCGTTCATCTCGGCGGCCCGGTTGGCGGCCTGCACGGCGCAGTCGTACGCCTCGACGCATCCCTCGTCGCTGAATACGCCGGCGTCCTGGGTGGGCTGCATCCGGACGCACGCCTTGATCGGGTCGCCGGACACGTCCGGGCGGACGGCGACCCGGTGCAGGCACTCGGCCGGGGCCGGCTCAACCGCGGCGGCCGTCGTCTGCGGGGCGGGCGCGCCGCCCTCGGTCGGCAGGTGGGCGAACACGCACTGCGAGGAACGCAGCATCTTTTCGACGGCCCACCCGCGGCGACGCAGGCGGTCGGCGAGGCAGTCGAGGGCGGGCCCGTGCGGCATCTGGTCGCGGCGGATGATCCGGCCCCCTTCGAGCCAGTACACGGCGACGCGGCCGTGAGTGCGGGGGTCGATCAGGTACCCGCGTACGGTCTGCTCGTCCTCGGTCGGCTCGGTGACGTCGTGGTGCTCGGTCATGGTCGCTGCGGCTAGGCCGGCAAGGGCCTCGCGGGCGGCCACGACGTCCGGGTGCGCGGCGTCGGCCGGCGCGCACCCCTCGGCCGTGCCTGAGTGCGCGACGACGACACCCTCGACGACGCGCTGCTCAGTGTCCGCGGGCAGCAGTTCGGAGGTGTAGAGGCGGCGCCGGGCGAATCCGCCCTCGCGCTTGATGTTGGCGCGCACGGCGGGCAGGGCCTCGGCGGCGCGGGTCATGTCCTCGACCGTGGCGCCCTCAACGCGGGCGATCTCCTCACCGTTGCGGGTCGTGATCGTCCACGTGTCGGACGGAATGTCAGCCGCTACGGCTTGCTGCTCGATGGCAGGCTGCTCGTCCCACAGTTCAACGGCGCGATTGCTCAGGTTCACGAGTGACAGCTCGCTGTCGGTGCGGTTGATGGTGTCGAGGGTGTCGGCAAGTTGCGGGGGCAGAGCGGCGCGGGCGGCGTCGTTGAGGGAGCGGTACAGCTTGCCGGCCGCGCGGGCGGCGTCGGCTCGGGTGCCCAGATGGCGGGTGCTGCGCATCAGCTCGACAGCGGCCTCGACGGTTTGCGGGGCGCCAAGGGCGGCGATCTGCTCGCGCTCAACGTCGGGTGTGATGGCGGCCTCGCGTTCGGCGGCGCGCTTCTGTCCGGCCCGGAAACACAGCTTGCACATCTTCATGCCCTGCTCGTCGAGCAGTTCGCACGCCTCGGCGAGATCGATGTATGCGCGGATCTCTCGGTGGCACAGCGTCTCGTCGTTGCGGGGCGAGAAGTGCAGGGCTTTGCCGCTGCCGACGATGGCGTACGTGACGTTGGCGCGCTCTGCCAGGGGGGTCATGTCCATGGGGGTTGCTCCCGTGGGTTGTTGGGTGCCGGGTGCAGTCCGGCGCTACGTTCGCAACTGTACCGTGTTCTGAACTCAGTTCACAAGATCTTCTGCGAAAGGGCCCGAAACCAACTCCGGGCCCTGGCTCACGACTTCACCTCACGCGGCCATCGGGGGCACTTCCCCTCCCTGCTCCGCCCCGTCCAACGCGGCCACCAGGGCGAGCAAGTCGTGCCACTCCCACACCCGCCGGCGCGTGAGGGTGAGCGGTACGGGGGCGGGGCAGAGCGGGCCGGTGCCGCACGTGACGCTCGGCCCCTGATCCGGACCTGTGTGCAAGGTGAGTTCACCGCCGCACCAGGGGCACGGCCGGTCGGGCACCGGGGTGGCGCGGTGGTCAAGGCCAAGGGCGCGCAGCAGACGGCCGGCGCACTGGTGCGCCACGCGGGCAGCCTCGTGCAGCAGGTACTCGGGCAGGGGCGCGAACGGGGCCGACACGAGAGTGTCGTCGTCGAGTAGTTCGGGCTCGGTGTCCTCGTCGAGCACCCGGCCCTCGACGTAGGCCGCGGCCCAGTGCAGGCCGTGCGCGCGGCTCCCGGGGTCGGTTGGACTGCGGAACGTCCAGCGGCGCGGGTCGTCGAGGTCGGCGTGCTGGACCCCGGCGGCGAAGATGTCGGCAAGGTCGAACAGGGCGCGCTCGATGGCGAGGCCGGTGTCGAGGGCGTCAACGTTCAGCGGCGCGGGGTGCTCGCGCAGCACCAGCGGCGCCCGGTCCTCGACGATGAGCTGCTCGTCGTCGACGGCGCGCAGCGTGTGCACGAGCTGCCGCGGCGGCCACGCGTCAGCCGGCGGGGTCTCGACGGCGAGCAGCAGCTCGGCCCAGTGCTTCCGGATGGTCGCGAGGTTCTCGGCGGCGCGAACAGCTACAGGGTTGTGCATGGTTCATCCCTCCCGGGACTGGATTGCTCGGCGACGTTGGCGCGCTGCTCGGCCTCGACGATGGCCTGCTCGGCGGCGTCGAGGCGGCGCTGCAACCGGCGTACGGCGGTTTGCTGCCCACCGGCCTGGCGTCGGTACCGGTCGGCCGCGGTGCGCTCGGCCTTGATCAGGGCCCGCAGGTGCGCGGCCTCCGCGGGGCGTGGCGGGCGTAGCGGGCGAGCAACACGTCGACCTGCGCCCGGCGTTCGTTGCGGGTGCCGGCGGTCATGGGCGGACCGCCGAAAGGCGCGGCCTCTCGTACGACGCGATCAGGTCCCCGTCGGTGACGCGTACCTCGGCGTCGTCGGCCGGCCGGTCAACGCGGTGCAGCTCATTGCGCACGATCTCAACGAGGTGTGCGACGTCGAGCAGGGGAGCGGGCAAGGGTAGGGCGTGCTCGGTCCGGGTCACGTGGACCGTGCGTCGGGTCGGGACGATCACAGGGCGGACCTCCGAGGTGTCGAGGGGGGAGTCGAGCGAGGCGGGGGCCGTCCCCCGCGCGCACGGGGGGGCGGGTTCGACCGGTCGCGGCGGGAGCGGCTAGAACGGCGGTTCTGCGGCGTATTGCGGTGCTGCTGGGGTCTGGGTGGTCCAGGGGTCTGCGGCGGGCTGCTGCGGCTGCTGGGGGGCCTTGTGGTGGCCTGCCTTGGTGACGGTGGCGGTCGCGCGCAGCAGGGACGGGCCGACTTCCTCGACGTCCAGCTCGAACATGGTTCGCTTGATGCCTTCGCGGTCGTCGTAGGTGCGCTGCTTGAGTCGGCCGGTGACGATGACGCGCATGCCGCGGGTCAGCGACTCTGCGGCGTTCTCGGCGGCCTGGCGCCACACGGAGCAGGTCAGAAACAGGCTTTCGCCGTCGCGCCATTCGTTGGTCTGGCGGTCGAAGGTGCGGGGGGTGCTGGCTACGCGGAATTTGGCGACGGCGGCGCCGGCGGTGGTGAACCGCAGCTCGGGGTCGTCGACGAGGTTCCCAGCGAGGGTGATCGTGGTCTCTCCGGCCATGGCAGTACCTCTCTCGTGAACGGTAACTATCGATCGCGAATGAATGATAGCGCGTAGGGACGCCCCTTGACGTGCAGTTTTGGGCGCCCCTGGCGGGCTACGCGGCCCGGTTCGTGGTGATGGTGAGGCCGTGCTCGGCGAGGCCAGTGAGTAGGCGCTCGGCGGCCTCGATGGCGGCCGGGGCGACGGGGTGCTCGCGTCCGGCGTACGCGTCCGGGTGCAGGTCGTACAGTTCCCCTGCCAGCAGGGCGACAACGGCGCGGGCGGTCATCGGATGCCCCGGCCGGCAACGACGTGGGCGGCGGCGAGGCGGCCCGAGGCGCGGCGGGGGACGGGCGGGGCCTGCATGAGTCGGGCGTGCCGGTTGTGCTCGGCCTGGTGGTGCTCGGCGAGCAGGTTGTCGACGAACCGGGCGGTGCGGGCGGCGAGTTCGGCCTCGACGGTGGCTCGGCGGGCGGCGGCTGCCTTCTGGGCGGCCTGGTGCTGCTGCTCGGCGAGCATGGCGGGGCCGTCGAGGGTGGTGTCGGGCAGCCATCGCGCGCCGCGGGCTTTCTCGATCACGACGACGGCGCCCTCGCCTGCCCACGTCCGGGCTTTGGAGTAGAGACGTTTGCGGTCGGACGTCTGGAACTGCACACGGGGTGCAGGGGTGGGCCAGGTGGCCGTAAGGCGGTAGGTGGTGCGGCTCATGCTGCAACTCCCTGGGGATTGGCGGCGAGTTCGGTTCGGCTGTCGTGCGGGGTGGTCTTGGTGCGGCGGCCTTTGCTGTTGGGGCGCCATCCGCCGCGGCACGGCTGTTCTTCCTCGGCGTGGCACCACGGGCACGGCACCGACAGGGGGTCGGGCTGGCCGGCGGCGACGGTGGCCTCGCGGCGTGCCTTGGTGGGCCGGTAGGCGGCGAGTTGCTGCCGGACGGCCGGCGGGATGGGGCTGCCGATGGCGGCGAGGCGGGCCTCGATGGCGGGGTGCGGCCCGCCGGTGAGCTGGGGGTGCTCGACGGGCGCGGCCTGGCCGGTGGCGACGGCGGCCCGCCCGGTGCGTAGCTCAGCGAGGTAGGCGTCGACGTTGTCGGGGTCGACCGGCGGCGCGGGGTCGGTGTGGCGGTTCATCAACTCGGCGCGGTGCGGTGCGAAGGCAGCGAGGAGGTCGTGCGGCTCGATCGGCCGGAACTGTGCGCTGCGGTCGCCGTTGCGCTGTTCGTAGTAGCGGCGCACAGCGCGGCCGGCGTCCCAGCCAGCGGCCTCGGACTCCGCGGGGATGCCGTCGAGGGCCTGTGTCCACGTGCGGATGGTGGCCGCGGACTGCTCGGGGCTGGCCATGACGCGACGTACGCGGCTGTCGAGGGTGGCGGCGAAGTTCAACAGGGCGGCGACGTGGGCGTGCTGCATTAGGCGAAACCTTCCTTCTCCAACAGGGCAAGCCCTGCGGCCAAGTTGTCGGTATGGCTGGTGGGGGCGGCCGGCGCGGGCCGTAGCGGGACGACGTTGGAGCCGTGCGGCGCGGCGGCGGGGGCGTGGTCGAGGTCGGACCAGACACGCAGCCAATAGCGGGCCGGTTTGGGGCCGTCGCCGGGGTGGGTGCGGCGGGCGGCGAGGTCAACCAGGGCGGCGGCACCGTGCGCCTGGACCAGGCGCCATACGTCGCGCTGCTCGCCGAGTCCGAGCGTCCACCTGACCTCGACTCCGGCGGCGGCGAGGGCGTCGGCGAGGGGGCGCAGTTGCTCGACTACCGGTGACGCACCCGCGCGCGGCTGCTGCTGTTCTTCTTGGTGATTGCGTTCATATGCGTTCTGGGGTCCGGATTCCGGACCGGTGGGGGTCCGGTTTTCGTACCCCTGGGGTCCGGAATCTGTACCCCCGAGGGTCCGGTTCTCGGACCGGTCCGGATTCCGTACCGGTCCGGATTTCGGACCTCCATAAGGGGTCGAATCGGACTCGGCGCGGCGGTGGCCGATGGCGAGCGGGAGCCGGTACACGGTCTCTCTACGCGGCCCCGTTGCGCCCTCGACGACTTCCAACTCGCCAGACTTGAGCAGCTTGTCGACGGCGGTCACGACGGATGAACGGGCCGCGTTCGTCCGCTGCACGAGCATGGTCGTGCCTGCGTACGCGGTGCAGTCGGGGCCGGGGCACTTGTCCGCGATGGCGAGCAGCACCATTCGGCCGGTGCCCTTGGCGGCGGACCGGGTCCACACCCAATCCATAGCGTCGAGGCTCAACGCGCCTTCCTTACATGCGGCTAGACGGGACTTTCAGGACGGCAGGGGAGTGCAGGGGGCAGCGATGGCCGATGACGTACCGGCGGGCCCCCGGGGCACCGCAGTAGCGGCGCTCCGAGCCGTCCCAGTGGCCGCACCTCACGCGGCCTCATCTGTTGTGCCGGGGGCGAGCATCGGCAGCACCAGGGGCGCCAACACGCCCGATCGCCACGCCTCGCCGACGAGGTCTTTGCCCCCCTTGGCGAACCGCACGGAGTGCGAGCGGCGCCGGGTAGGCCGGATCTCCACCCCGGGCACTTCGTGCACCTCGCCCGAGGCCGGGTCGACGATCTGCGGCACACCGGCCGCGGTCATCTCGCCGAGCAGCCGCTCGACGAACGCGGCTCGCATCTCCTTGACGATCCGCGTCACGCGCTCGGCCGGGAACGCCGTCCGAGCCCAGGCCGTGAACGACTCCTCGTCGACGACCTGCGCGGCCGGCTCCCCGCCCGTAAGGCTGATGGTGCCCACCTTCGTACCGTCCGGCAGCGTGGCGGCGAACTGCCTTGCCCCGGTGACTTCATGGGCGGCGTCGAGGTGATGCTGCACCTCCGTACGAGCCTCCTCGTACGCGGCCTTCACCTCGTCCAGCAGCGCTTTCAACACGGCCTCTCGGGTGGTCGCGGCCTTAATGTCCGCGGCGCTCACCGCTCCCCCTCGACTGCCTCACGCAGGTCAGCAACCTGGGCGCGCAACTGCTCGGCGCTAGCGAAGACGGCCGGGCATCCGTGCGCCGCCTCGAACGCCTCGTCGGCCTCCTCGAAGTCGAGGCCGGCGGCCTGCGCAGCGTCGTACATCTCGGCCAGCTCGGGGGATATCTGGGCGTCACCGGCCGGCTTAGCCTCGACGACGTCCTCGACCGGCGGTTGCTCGGCCCCCTTGGCACCGGGCTTGTTCCGGCCGACGGCGGCCACGTGGTCGAGGTACTGCTGAGGCGCCCCCGCGGCCTTTGCCTGCGCCCACACCGCACGCACCCCGTCGGCATCCGCGCAGTCCTCGGCCAGAGCCAGGAAATCGGGCCCCTCGACGTCCCGCGGAGCCTGCTCGCCGGTGTCCCGCTGGATCTCCCCGGCGAGGTAGACCGGGTTCCCCTCCTGGTCGACCACGGCCCCGAGTTCCTCGGGGGTGTAGTGAATGCCGAACAACGCCTCTTCGCAGGCATCCCGGGCGACAGCGGACAGCGCGCGGGCCTTGAGCATCGCGGCCGGGTACTTCTTCCACACGTCCTTGCCGAGCAGACCGGCGCGACGCGCGTCCTCGACGGTGAACCGAACCTCGAACGTCCAGTCGGGGTCATCGGTGCGGATGACCTGCGCAACGGCGGCCGTCGCGTCGCCCTTGATACGCAACCGGTGCCCGGCGCGCCGGACAAGGGCGGAGATCAGGGCCGACGACGCGCTCGGCTTGCCCTCGATCACATGCACGCCGGTGATGGCGACCATGGGGTGCAGGCCGAGACTCTCGGTGTACTCGACCGCATAGAGCAGGTTGGCCGGCTGCCCGCGGAACTGGCGGGGGAGCAGACCGGACGCGGCAAAGGCGCGGCAGTAGTCCAACTTGGACTCGACCGACATGCGGGGCATGGCGGGGGCGGCGAGCTGCTGCTGAGGCTGGTGGTCGGCGAGGGTGACGACGGTCATCGCTGATTCCTTCGAGTGTGGGGCGAGGTCGAGGCCGGCGGCGTCAGGCCGCGGCAGGCAGGTCGGCCGCGCGGGTGCGATCCGCGGCGGCCTGGCGGCGCAGGCGGCGCAGGATGAACTCGATTTCGTCGGCGGTGTGGGCGCTGCCGACGGCGGCGGCCTCGGCCGCAGCGCGTATGGGCATGGAGTCACGGCGGGCGCGGGCCCGATCCAGCACGGCGCGGGCGGCGGCAAACGCCTCTTCCTTGGAGGTGATCACGCCGCCTCCCCGGTGAAGATCGTGGCCGCGGTGACGCCGTAGGCCCGCTCGATGGCGGCGAGCCCCTCGGGGCTGGGCGCGTGGCGCCCGGTCACCCATCGGTAGGCGGAGACGTAGGGGACGCCAAGACGGCGCGCGATTTCGGCGGTGGTGTGGTCGCCGTGCGTCTGGGCGGCGGCGATCAGATGGGCAGGGGTGTATGCCACGTCCGTACGACCTTTCGTGAGTACGACGTATCGATCACGAGTGGAACGTAGCAGGTATCAATCATGAGTGGAAGTTAGATTGATCAAGGACCGATGTCAGTGGTGGGGGGTAACGTCAGATGAGTGGGTAAATCACGCAACGTGCACTTATCCGCTTGTATCTAATGCAGTGACGATGTGTACGATCGATCACCAGGGGTGTTCGTCACCCTGGGTGCGTCAAAAGGGGGTCAAAGCCATGCCTGAAAATCACCGCCAGTGCGTTAGCGATCGCTCGTGCGCGGTACATTGCAAGAATGAAACCCCAGGCCCGTCCCCCACAGCCCGGTGGAGCGCTCACCGTTGGTCGGTGGCTCCATGACGAATTGCAGCGTCGCGGATACAACCTCTCGCAGAGGGGAGGCGGCCGGCGTGTCTTTGCCGATGAATCCGGCATCCCACAAGCGACCGTCTCGCGCTTGTTGCGGGACGACGGCGGAGCCGACCCTGCCACTCTCGGCAAGGTCGCTCAGGCGCTCAACGTCCCGCTAACCCCGCTCCTGGTACTGGCCGGCATCATCCCCGAGGCCGAAGTCGAACGGCCCACGTCGATCAGTACCGACGAAGCGCTCGCGGCGCTCGGCATCACCAGGCCGGCACACAAAGCCGCGGTCATGTCCATGGTGAACGCACTCCTCGACGAAACATCCGAGAGAGGCGACACCAGTAAGTAACAAGGAAATCCATGTCTCGACGCACCCTGCACACCGTCATGTACGCCCTCGCGGCCGTGGTCGTCGCTGCCCTCACCCTGCTTGGCGAAGGTCTCATCCACTCTGAGCACGTCGCACCGCTCTACGCCGGCGGCATCACCACCCTGATCGCCGTCCCGGCCCTGCTCATCAGCGCATGGCGAATGACCCTCCGCAAAGTCGAAGCCGACGCCGAACACCACACCAAAGCCGGCTACTTCCAGTGCTACGAGGACGTACGAGAAGGCCGAGTGCAACCGGGTGCCGTCCCCGCAAAGCGGTAGTTGTACCGCAGGTCACCACCCACACCGTGCACACCACCGACAAAGTCACTGCCCAACAACTCGCCGACGCCGTCGGGCCGGATACGTCCGTGCCCTCGACCACGTCGTGCGCGGCCTGCTCGACGCTCCCACCCCGCCCGACACCGGGCGCCAAGGGAGTGCCGAGCACGTCGCGGGCAACGTGATCACACTGCGCCCGCGTCAGCAGTAACCGAACGAACGGAAGGCACAGTGACCCTCATACCACCCGCGTTCCAGGCAGCGCCGACCATCGGCGAGCCCTGGCTCGGATACATCAGAGTCAGTACCTGGAAAGAGGAGAAGATCAGCCCCGAACTGCAAGAGACAGCGATCCGGCAATGGGCAGCCCGCACCGGGCGCCGCCTGCTCGAACCGTTCATCGTCGACCTCGACGAATCAGGCCGCCACTTCAAACGCAGGATCATGGGCGCCATCGAGCGCGTGGAACGAGGCGAGGCCCGCGGCATCGCCGTATGGCGATACAGCCGTTTCGGCCGCAACCGCACCGGCAACGCCGTCAACCTCGCCCGGCTCGAAGCCGTCGGAGGGCAGCTCGAATCGGCAACCGAACCAGTCGATGCACGAACGGCCGTCGGCGAACTGCAACGAGAAATGATCTTCGCCTTCGGTAACTTCGAATCGAACCGCGCCGGCGAGCAGTGGAAGGAGACGCACGAGTTCCGGCGTGCGATGAAACTGCCCGCCACCGGGCGCCCGAGGTTCGGGTACCTCTGGCACCCCCGGCGCATACCCGACGCCACCGCGCCGGGCGGATGGCGGCTGCAAGAAGAGCGATACGAACTGCACCAGCAGTACGCCGAGGTCGCAGAGGAGATGTACGACCGGAAGCTCAACCGGGCCGGGTTCGCATCCCTTGCACACTGGCTCAACGACGAGTTGCGCATCCCCACGACGCGCGGGAATCGCTGGGCACCGAACACGGTGCAGCGCTACCTGGACTCGGGATTCGCAGCTGGACTGCTACGCGTCCACGACCCGGAATGCCCGTGCAAGCTGGGACAAGATCATTTCTCGGACTGCAAGAACGGTCGAATGATCTACATCGCTGGGGCCCAACCCGCGATTCTCACGCCGGACGAGTGGGAGAACTACGAACACCACCGTCAGCAGGTGAAGAACACGCCCCCAAGGGCCCGTAGCGCCACGTACGCCAACACCGGAATCACGGCCTGCGGAAACTGCCGAGGTACCGGCATCGCGAGATCCGCGACTAAGGACGGCCGACAGATCCGCGGCCACACGTTCGTGTGCAGCAACCACAAGAACAAGGGCAAATCCGCTTGCGAGCAGGGACTCTACGTCCTACGGGAAGACATCGAGAAGGAACTGTTGACGTTCCTTGAACGGGAGGTCGCCGAGGGCGTCGACAACGCTCCCCCAACACCCGGCCATACCGAGAAGAAGCCCGACCCCAAGGCAAGGATTACCGAGGAACGGGCCCGCTTGGCAGCCGAGTTGGCGAAGATCGACGGCGCCCTCGACCGGCTTGTCTCCGACTACGCGCTCAACCCGGAGAACTATCCGGCGGACAGCTATGCACGGGTGCGCGACCAGTTCACCAAGAAGAAGGGGAGCATCCTGACAAGTCTCCAATCCCTCAAGGTCGTTGAAGACACCCCGGACCGCGCGGAATTTCGTCCCCTCATGGTCGGCATGATCGCTGAGTGGGAGACGTTCACGCCGGAAGAGAAGAACGCCATGCTCCGTCAGGTCGTACGCCGGATCGCGTGCACCGCGAGCAAGGCCGATGAGGTCGGGTTCCTGCTGGACGTGGCCTACGAAGTGCACCCCGTATGGGAACCGGACCCGTGGGTCTGCCGCAAGTGCGGGAAGGTCATTCCGGGACCGGGGCCGCTGGCCTGCCCTCAAGAATCATGCAAGCGGGCTTGATTGTTCTTGGTCGCGCTGACACCCTCGTGACGACCGCGGCAGCACCGCGGTAGGAGGGGAATGGATCGTGCGCCTCGCTGGTCCTTTAGAGCCACTGACCCACATCTACGGGCTGACCGCCCTGATGAACGCCCCGCTGCGCAACGGCGCCACCGTCGTGGTGCTGCCCCGCTTCGACCTGCGGCAGTTCCTCGCCGCGATAGCCGACCACCGCATCACCGAGGTGTACGCGGCGCCCCCGATCGTGCTCGCACTGGCCAAACACCCGATGGTCGACGACTACGACCTGTCCTCCCTCCGGCACCTCGTCTGCGCCGCCGCCCCGCTGGACGCCGGACTCGCCGCCGCCTGCGCCCGCCGCCTCGGCCTGCCCGCGGTCCTCCAGGCGTACGGGATGACCGAACTCTCCCCGGCCACCCACGTGGTGCCCGCCTCCGCCACCGCCCCACCCCCGGGGGCCGTCGGCATACTGCTCCCCAACACCCGGATGCGCATCGTGTCCCTGGAGACCGGCGCGGACCTGGGGCCCGGGGAGAGCGGCGAAATCCTCATCCAGGGACCGCAGATGATGAAGGGCTATCTGGGGCGCCCCGCGGAGACCGACGCGATGATCGACCCCGAGGGCTGGCTGCACACCGGCGACATCGGACGAACGGACGCGGACGGCTGGCTGTATGTCGTCGACCGCGTCAAGGAGTTGATCAAATACAAGGGCTACCAGGTCGCCCCCGCCGACCTCGAAGCGCTGCTGCTCGCCCACGAAGGCATCGCGGACGCGGCCGTCGTCGGCGTCACCGACGAGGACGGCAACGAGGTCCCCAAGGCGTTCGTGGTGCGCCGGCAGGGGGCCGCGCTCACCGCCGACGAGGTCATCGCCTACGTTGCCCGTCGGGTTGCCCCGTACAAGAAGGTGCGCCGCGTGGAATTCCTGGACAGCGTGCCGCGCGCCACCACCGGAAAGATCCTGCGCCGCGAACTGCGCGCCAGGGAAAGGAGTTCGACGGCCCGATGACCGACGCACCGCCCGCGCCCGCCGGCGCGGCCCCCGCGACACCCCTGGTGGCGCGCTCCCACGAGCACGGGATCGCCACCCTCACCCTCGACTCCCCGCACAACCGCAACGCGCTCTCCGCCCGCCTGGTGGCCGAACTGCACCAGGGCCTCGCGGACGCGGCGGCGGACGACACCGTGCGCGCCGTGCTCCTCGCCCACACCGGCGGCACGTTCTGCGCCGGAGCGGACCTGACCGAGGCCACCTCCGGCGCCGCCACGGACGGCCCGCTGGGGCTCGCCCGGCTGCTGCGGGCCATCGTGGAGCTGCCCAAACCGGTCGTTGCCCGCGTGACCGGCCACGTACGGGCGGGCGGGCTCGGCCTGCTCGGCGCCTGCGACATCGCGGTGGCCGGTCCGCACGCCACCTTCGCCTTCACCGAGGCGCGGCTCGGACTCGCCCCCGCGGTCATCTCGCTGCCGCTGCTGCCGCGCCTGGACGCCCGCGCCGCCGGCCGCTACTACCTGACGGGCGAGAAGTTCGGTCCCGCGGAGGCCGCCAGGATCGGCCTGCTCACCCTCGACACCACCGACTCTGCCGACATCGACGCGGCACTGGCCCCCCTCCTGGACGCCCTGCGCAAGGGCTCCCCCCAGGGGCTGGCCGAGTCGAAGAAGCTGGTGACGGCCGGGGTGCTGGCCGCCTTCGACCGGGACACCGACGCGCTCGCCGAGCAGTCCGCGCGGCTCTTCGCCTCCGCCGAGGCGCGCGAGGGCATGACTGCCTTCCTGGAACGACGGGCCCCCGAATGGGCGCGCTGACCCCGGCGCGCGGCCCCAAGGAGCCCCAGCAGGAACGCAGCCGCGCCACCCGCCTCAAACTGCTGGAGGCCGCCGTCTCCTGCCTGGCCGAGCGGGGCTGGAGCGGCAGCACGGTCTCCGTCGTGGCCGAACGGGCGGGCGTCTCGCGCGGCGCCGCCCAGCACCACTTCCGTACCCGCGAGGACCTGTTCACCGCGGCCGTCGAGCACGTCGCCGAGAAGCGGCAGGGCGCGGTGCAGGCCATGGCGCACAACCTGCCGCCCGCCGGCTCCATCGCCCGCACCTGGATCATCGTCGAGGAACTGGTGGGCCTCTACACGGGACCGCTGTTCCGGGCCGCGCTCCACCTCTGGGTGGCCGCCTCGGACGAGGAGCAACTCCGCTCCCGGGTCACCGCGCTGGAGGCCCGCGTGGGCCGCGAGGCGCACCGTACGGCGGTGGCCCTGCTGGAGGCCGACGAGTCCGTCCCCGGAGTCCGGGAAACCGTCCAGGGCCTCCTCGACATGGCCCGCGGGCTCGGCCTGGCCAACCTCCTGACGGACGACTCGGCACGGCGGGACCGCGTGGTCGCCCAGTGGGCGAAGGTCATCGACGACGTCTTGTCCCGACGTACGTAGCCGTTTCGCTGCGCTTTGCCTGCTTCCCACGTTGTCGGCCGCCCCGCCGTGGGGGTTTGTCGCCGTTTCGCCTGCGGCGGGCGGGGCCGCTGCGCGGGGCTGTCGGGGTGCGGTGACGGTCCTCCGGGGTGGGGGG